>ONAI01000068.1 GCA_900315755.1 uncultured Ruminococcus sp. | reverse complement strand
CGGCAGCCCCGTTGAAAGCAACTGGGTGTATGGCGGTGTACTTTGTGGCAGCGGCGACCATTCTATCATTTATCAGACAGAGCCTGACATTGAGAAAAAGGTTGTTTATACTGATACTCTCGGGCAGTACACCGGCCTGACCGACAAGAACGGCGTGAAGATCTTCGAGGGAGATATTGTTGAATATGAAGGGAAAAGATACTCTATCAACTATCTTCCTCATTATGCGCGTTTCTCAGCTGTAAAGCCGAACACTGTATTCTGTGTGTTTGCCTACCAGAGAGGCGAGGTCATCGGCAACATCTACGACAACCCTGAGCTGATAGGTGGTGAAAAATAATATGGATCTGATGAAAGAATTTTGCAAGATAGCTGTTGCTTTGGTTGAATTAGCCGGAGAAAGGATGATAACATTACAGTCAGCTTTGAAAGCAATGGCAAGAAATACAATGTGTGTATAACAGTTTGTGACTTAGGAGGTGCTGACGATGAAAACAGTGTATGAACTTGCATTGAGGTGTTTGGCTTCCACTTCCTGTGGATTTATATTTTCACAATGCTGGAAGTGCCATCATGAGACTGCTTGTGATATGGCGTTAATCGCGCAAGATATGATACTGCGAGGTGAATACTGATGTCAGACTTTATCGTAAGCGCTATTGGTCTCGGCATCTGCGTAGCCGGGATAGCGATACTCATACTCAAAGGGGGCGGAGAGGGATGAACGCACATATCGACTCACCTCGTGCAAGGTTCAGGATCCGGAACGGTATCACCGGCGCGTACATACATATCACTCTGTTTCGGATACTTGAATTCAACACCCGTACCGAGGCTATCTGCTACATGAACCGCTGCGGTCTCAACCGGGAAATCTACTATACGGAGGCGGTGCTATGAGAAACTATCAGAGGCAGAAGAACAACCCCTACAAGCTGCCGCACAACCTGTATATGCGTATGCTGTACCTTGTGAGAGACTATGAACGGCTGCGCTCCGAGCGCGAAGATATTCTGCAAGGCAGTCCTGCTCCGGACGGCGTGCCTCACTCTGGCACCGGCAATCCGACTGAGCAGAAGGCTATAAAGCTGGCTATGCTTGGCAAGGAATGTGAAGCGGTCGAAAAGGCTATTGAAACTATTCCTCAGGAGTACCGCAAGGGAGTCCTGAGAAGCATAAAGAATAGAGAGCCTTATCCTATAACTGCAAGCGAGAGTACTTATCGCCGATACAGATACAAACTTACATATATGACTGCAAAATTTCTTCAAATTATTTGAAAGTTGATACACTTGGGAAAAAATCAAGTGCTATAATAATATCATAGAACTCAGGCGGAAAGGCACTTGACGACGACAGGGTTCCGCCTGAGATTCTGTCTCCTTTCTTTTGTTTACGTTATTCCGGCAGCACACTGCCGGTTATGGCAGAGTAGAGCAGTCGGAGTGCTCGTCGGGTTCATGCCCCGAAGGTCATCGGTTCAAGTCCGGTCTCTGCAACCACACTCACCAATTACTGACATTTGATTTCTCCCTCAGGAAGTACCTCGGCAACCGCCGGGGTATTTCTGTTATAGTCCGAGGAATCCAGCAACACTCACGCCTAATCCGAGAGCTATGTAAATTTTGCAATCGTTATAATTGCTTACATAGCAATCAACGATACTGTCAGTTGCCTCGGACATTCCAGCGGCTGATACGGTAAAGGCAACAAACAATAAGAATATTCTTAACATATAACCAACTCCTTTATAATTAATTTACACAAATTAATGTAAACATTTAAATATAAGAATTGATTAGTAAGCTAATATTTTTTATAATTATAGTTTATATCAATGTATCAGGCACAGTTTGTATGGGGGGAGGGTACCCCCTAACAGTAGGGCTTAGGACTACCCCGCGTCAATGCTCATAAATCTGCGACAAGCACCAAAACAAGAGGTGAATTTTATGGAATACGGGCTGCCGTATCTCAAAAGAAAACTGGATGCAAAGCGTTTGAGAGTGCTCACTCGCTATGCTTACTACGATATGAAGGTCTCAGTCAGCGAACTGAGCAGCATACTTCCGAAGGAGTTTGGCTGGCTCGCTTATTCGCTCGGCTGGTGTGCGAAGGCTGTTGACAGCGTTGCAGATCGTATAGTATTCGACAAGTTCAGTAATGACGACTTCGGACTGAATGAGATCTATAAGCTTAACAACTCGGACGTGCTTCTGGACGATTCTGTGCTGTCGGCGCTGATCTCGGCTTGCAGCTTCATCTACATCGGACAGGACGAGACCGGCTATCCCACAATGCAGGTCATTGACGGCAGCAACGCTACCGGCACGATTGATCCGGTGACGAAGATGCTCACGGAGGGCTATGCCGTTCTTGAACGTGACGAGTACAGCCGCACACCCATTCTGGAAGCCTACTTCCGTCCGTATCAGACCGACTACTACGTCGGGGGCAGACTTGACGAGAGCCTGACATTCGTTCACAAGGCTCCCTACGCTCTGCTCGCCCCGATCATCAACAGACCGGACTCTAAACGTCCCTTCGGTCACAGCCGTATCAGCCGCACCTGTATGCACATCACTCAGGCTGTTCTCAGGACGTTCAGGCGTATGGACGTATCCGCAGAGTTTTACAGCTTTCCTCAGAAGTATATCCTCGGACTGTCGGACGATGCTGAGTTCAACAACCGTGCTGCAACGATGTCCTCATTCCTCAACATCGGCAAGGACGAGGACGGCGACAAGCCTACAGTCGGACAGTTCCAGCAGCAGAGTATGGCTCCTTATGCGGAGCAGCTCAAATCATACGCTTCCGTATTCGCCGGCGAGACCGGTCTGACACTTGACGATCTTGGCTTCACCACTGACAATCCTGCAAGCTATGATGCTATCAGGGCATCGCACGAATCGCTCAGACTTACTTCACGCAAGGCGCAGAGGACTATCGGTGTGGGGTATCTCAACGCCGGATATCTCGCTGCCTGTGTCCGTGACAATTTCGAGTATGACCGCAGGGCGTTTGCAAATACCGCCCCTGAGTGGCTGCCAATATTCGAGCCTGACGCCGCTGCTCTTGGCGCTGCCGGTGACGCTATCCTCAAGGTCAATCAGGCTGTACCCGGCTTCATCGGCAACGGCAATATCCGCCGCCTGACAGGATTGGAGAGCGACAATGGCTGATTATAAGAAGCTCCGGGAGACTATTGACAAAAAGCTCAGCACCGACCCGGAGTTCCGCACGATCGTGAAGCGCATAAACGGCGGCAGAGCAACGTTCATCGACACTGAGCGCTACACTCAAATAATCGCCTGTGCTGTCAGCAGGGAGCTTTCGGCGGAAGTCCTCGATCTGAGCGACCGTGAGGGCATCACCACCCAGATACTCCGTGACAGCTACGAGGACATCAATGCTACCTGCGCCCGTGTCCAGAGAGCTATGGACGAAAAAGCCGGTATCCATATCCGTCCTCAGCAGGAGGATTTTCCGGCGGAGCGTGTGCAGCAGTTCACTCACTCCCTCGTTGATCCGACCGTTGAGGACAGCGTTATCAAGCGCCGTGCAAGAGCCGGAAGTGATACGATAGTCAAGTCCGCACACGACGACTTCATCAGGAAAAATGCCACGTTCCGGAACGATGCAGGGCTGACCTGCTACATCATCCGTGAGGGCTCGAACTGCTGCGAGTGGTGCAGCAGCGTTGCCGGTAAGTACAGGTTCGGCACTCAGCCGGATGACATCTTCCGCCGCCACGATAACTGCGACTGCACGATAATCTATGACGGGCAAGTCCTCAGGGGCAAGCAGAACGCTGACGGTTCACGCTCAAAGACGTGGGAGGAAGTTCCGGACGCTGCCAGTAGCTACAAACCGACTGTGCTTTCGCCGGAGGAAGCTGAGAGATTGCAGGCTAAAAATCAGCCGCAAATCATGACAAATGGCGTGAATGGTGGTAAAATATCATCAGGAAGTGATAATATGGCTGAGATCACAAAGCTGGGAAAAATTGATACTCAGCCGCTTGAACAGGAATTCGGCAAGCTAAAAACGGATGAAATCATTGTTACTAATGAGCGCTTAGATCATATAAAAACTCGACATCCGGAAGATTATTCATTATTTGAGAAATACGGCGTGAGTACAGTTGAATCCCCTGACCTCATTATCAGGGATCTTAAAAATGATAATACAGTTTTTATGGTAAAGAGCCTCGATGAGACTAATTTGAATGTTGTTGCTAAACTGATTCTTGACACCGAAGAAACTGATTACAAGAATTCTGTTATGACTTTCTATCGTATCAGAAATAAAAATCTTGTCAAACTTGAAAAAAAGAATAAAACCCTTTACAAAAAAGAATAATTGTGTTATAATAAGTATAGGATAAGAACAGGTATTTTGAAGTAGAGAATGTGCTGCTACGCACCCTCTGGGTCAAAAGAAATGTGGGAAAGGGCACACCCACCAAAATACCGTTTTTAAACCGCTTCGAGCAATCGGGGCGGTTTTCTTATACCTTCACGGAGGTAAAAATGTATATACCGCAATACAACATATTTCCAACAGGCAGAGTGAGAGAATCAATCTTTACGCCGTGGCTCTTGAAGAAACTGAGCCGAAGATAATAACTTACAAGCATTTGCAACCAGTTTGAAACTAAGTTGCAAGTGCTATTTTTATACCCTCACGGAGGTGGTTTATGGCAAAGCCCAACCTGAGACCTGATCACAACGGCACTCAGCGAGCGCAGTTTGAGAGCAACAAGAAGAAGATCTATGCAACGCAGCGTGTGTGCGGCATCTGCGGCAAGCCTGTCGATTTCGGCTTCAAGTTCCCACATCCTTTGAGCCCGACAATTGACCATATCATTCCAGTAGCAAAAGGCGGTCACCCTTCTGATATGAGCAATCTCCAGCTCGCACACTTCACCTGCAACCGTCAGAAGTCCGATAAGATAAAGCCCGGTCAGGACTTTTCCACCGGTACCGAGATCATCTCAAACCGGCTGCTGCCCCTGACATTTGACTGGAAGAGCCTATGAGCCTATAACGAAAGGAGCTGATTGCACTGGGCGAAAAGCGGACAGGCAGACAGACTCCGACAGTATCTGTTGTCTGCCCATATACTGATTCCCTCGGTTCTGAGGCAGTCGAGATATACAACAGGTCCAAGCGAAAAGCGCAGCCGTGGCAGGAGCTGATGCTCGAAGATATTATGGCTGTGAACGATGACGGAACCTTCCGGCATATGAAGTTCGGCTGGTCTATTCCTCGGCGCAACGGCAAGTCTGAGATACTTATAATGCGAGCGATCTGGGGCGTCACTCATGGCAGACGTGTCCTTTATACAGCTCACAGAACGACCACATCAAGCAATGCGTGGAGCAAGTGCTGTGACCGTCTCTCTGAGGCTGGCTACAAAGAGGGCGAGGACTACAAAACTACCAAGAAATACGGCCTTGAAACTATCGAATGGCTTAAAGATGACAGTACAGCTGTTATAAACTTCCGTACTCGTTCAAGCAAAGGCGGTCTTGGTGAGGGATATGATGATCTGATACTCGATGAAGCGCAGGAGTATACATCCGATCAGGAAAGCGCTCTGAAGTATGTCGTCACCGACAGTCAGAACCCTCAGACGCTTATGTGCGGTACTCCGCCGACTGCCGTTTCTTCCGGTACCGTATTCCTTAACTACCGCAAGAACACCTTGAATGGCAAGAATGAAGATGCAGGCTGGGCTGAATGGTCTGTTCCGACACTCACTGATGCTCATGATCCTGAACTCTGGTATGAAACCAACCCGTCATTGGGATATATACTCAGTGAACGAACTATCAAGGACGAACTGGGCGGCGATGATGACAAGGTCGATGACAATATCCAGCGTCTCGGACTGTGGCTCACTTACAGCCAGAAGTCGGCTATCAGCCGCAGGGAGTGGGAAGAATACAAGGTCAATAAGCCGGAGTTGAAAACTCCGGTCAGACTTTTCTACGGAGTCAAGTACGCAAAGGTCACAGCAAATGTATCTCTTTCTGTTGCTGTCAAACTGCCGGACAGCAGGATCTTCGTCGAGGCTATCGACTGCCGACCTGTTCGGGACGGCAATGCGTGGATAATCGACTATCTCCGCGGCGCTCACGCTGCAAAGGTGATTATTGACGGTGCCGGCAATCAGGATATTCTCGCCAGTGATATGAAGGATGCAGGCATTAAGTGCAAAGCAGTGCTCCCGAAGCTGTCGGAAGTTATTGAGGCAAATGCCCTGTTTGAGAAGAAACTATTTGAGGGCAGCATCTGCCACTCAGGTCAGCCTTCTCTCACTCAGGCAGTTTCCAATTCTGAACACCGAGCAATAGGTTCAAGTGGCGGCTACGGCTATGCGTCACTAATGGAGGGCATTGACATAACGCTGCTTGAATCGATTACACTGGCACACTGGATATGCTCGACTTCAAAGGAAGTAAAAAAACAGCGTATCTGCTATTAAGGAGGAAATATGGATAATTCAATGCTTGAAAAGATAAATCAGTTCACACGCAGACCTTTTGCTGAAAATGAAGTCTATGCGTTTCCGATTCATCTCTGTGACAATGATATAGACAGAGATCAGGAGCGCTTTTCTGACGATGCACTGCTCACCATGAGCAAGCTGTTTGTCGGTAAGACCGGTATATTTGATCACGATCCAAGAACCGGCAATCAGACCGCCCGTGTATTCGACACTGAGGTCATAATAGAGCCAACTAAACTCACCAAAGACGGGCGCGTCTATAAATGGCTCAAAGGTATGGCTTACATAGTCCGTACCGACAATAATAAGGATCTCATCACTGAGATAGATGCTGGTATCAAAAAGGAAGTCAGCGTGAGCTGCACTGCGAATAAGAGGATATGCTCGGTCTGTGGCTGTGACAGGCACATTACCGAGTGTGGGCATCACAAAGGGCAGGACGGCTGCCACGTTATCCTTGATGACATCACAGATGTCTATGAATGGAGCTTTGTTGCTGTTCCGGCGCAGATAAACGCCGGAGTTACAAAGAAATATATTCCCGAAAAGGAGGACAAATCAATGGGAACAGAATTCAAACCTAGCACCGCTCAGGCTGAATTTGATGCTGCTGTAAAGTGCGCGGTCGATGCAGCTGTTGCAGAGACTGTCAAGAAGTATGAGGGCTGGCTCTCACCTGACGCTGCTGCTGCACTCGCTAAGGAGCGTGACGACAGCAAGGCTGCTGTTGACGCTCTCAGCACCGAGAACAAGTCCTATAAGATCTCTGCTATGAAGATGAAAGCAGCAAACGAAAAGGGCATACCTTTTGAACTTGCAGAAAAGCTTTCTGGCGAGACTGAGGACGAGATCAACAAGGACGCTGATACTTTCTCAAAGTATTTCACAGTGCCCAAACATCAGCCCACACCAAGATACTCCGGTGAAGGAGCATTCACAAATTCCAAGAACTCCGCAGAGCTTGAAATGCTGCGTGAGATCAATAACAACTGAGGAGGAATAACACTATGGGAAACAAATCTACAACCGGAACCCTTTTCAAGCCTGAACTTGTAAAAGACCTTTTCAACAAGGTGAAGGGCAAATCCACACTCGCAAAACTCTGCGGCGGCGATCCTATGCCTTTCGCAGGCATCGACGTAATGACATTCTCTATGGACGGCGAAGCTGCTATCGTTGGTGAGGGCGCTCAGAAGCCTGCCGGTGATGCTTCGACTGGCTCGGTTACTATCAAGCCTATCAAGTTCGTTTATCAGCACAGAGTCACCGAGGAATTCCTCAAGATGACTGAGGAAAAGCAGCTCCCCATTCTTCAGGCATTCAATGACGGCTTTGCAAAGAAGATCGCAAGAGGCTTCGACATCGCTGCATTTCACGGTGTAAACCCTGCTACTAACGTAGCTTCAAGCATCGTAGGCGATAATTGCTTCGACAGCACTATCACAAACACTGTTACTTACAATTCTTCAACACCTGACGACAACATCGACAGCGCTGTTGCACCTATTCAGCTTGCTGAAAGAGATGTTACCGGTATCGCTATGGCTCCGGCATTCGGCTCTGCTCTCGGTCAGATGAAAATGGCTGACTCCCACGCACCTATGTACCCCGAATTCCGCTACGGCGCAAATCCCGGAAACTTCGGCGGTATGACAGCCGACATCAACAGCACCGTTTCCTTCGGCAGCAGCCTTGACAGAGCAATTGTCGGCGACTTCGCAAATGCGTTCAAGTGGGGCTATGCTCAGAACGTGACATTCGAGGTCATTCCTTACGGTGATCCTGACGGTCAGGGCGACCTCAAACGCACAAACGAGATCGTACTCAGATCTGAGTGCTATGTCGGTTGGGGTATCCTCGATGCCGCTTCATTCGCTCGTGTAGTGGCAACAAACCCCTGACAAGTCTCACCGTAGCCGCCGAAGACGGTGAGACGGATATGTTCGGCACACAGGTCAGCGACCTCCAGACCGGAATTACAGTCGCTAACGGCGCTATCACCGGTACACTGAAATACCTTAGCACAGGCGCACTTGCAACTGACTGGGGCGCAGGAAACTTCCTCGCTGTCAAGTTCACAAATATCGACGCAGATTCTACATCGGTTATGGTAGGACTTGAACCCTCAGCAGGCGGCGGACTTGTTGAACTCATTGACGATCCCGACAAGAACGGAGTATTCAAGATTACTGACAAGAATACTCAGAAACTCAAAGTAGTTCAGAGCACAAAGGGTGCTGACGGCAGCACTTACACCAATACACAGCTCTATGACCTCTCCGGTCTGACCTGCAATAACGCATAAGGAGTGATAAAATGGTCTATCATAACAGGATAGTCAGCAGAGATGAAAAGCCCTCGCCTGAAAAGGCAGAGGGCAATGCTCCTGCTGAAAAGGAGGCTGCAAATGGGAACAGTTTACGCAAGCGTAAGCGACATAACGGCGCTGGGGATAAGCCTGACGGCGCAGCAGACAGCAGCAGCGGAAGTTCTGCTTGAACAGGCATCAGCTAAGCTGCGTACTGTCGGCAGAAAATACGGCAAAGAGATCGACATTATGATAGCCGACCCCGTTAGCGGTGAAGATACCGGACTTACGGTTAAGAATGTCATCGTTCAGGCTGTGTTAAGAGCGCTGAATTCCATTGATAATGATGCTCCGGCAGCCTCTGCATTGACTCAGTCCGGTCTCGGTTACAGCGCCACAATGACCTATTTCAACGCCGGTCAGTCACTTTATTTTCTGAAAAGTGAGCTGAAAGACCTCGGACTTATGCGCCAGACCTACGGTGCTGTGGAGGTATATAACTATGGCTCAGCTGATTAAAGGAGCGGACATACTGCTCTATGACGGCAGTATACCTGAAACGGTACATAATGTGCTTATCGGTGAGCCCTCCGCGGACGGAAAGAATTACACACTCGGTATTCCAATGGGAGACCAGCACATCTGGACTGATAGGAAGATAGGATTTTTCGGAAGGGTATTCCGAACCGTTGGTCTTCCTGCAAAGGGTATCGAGGCTAATATCCCCCTCTTGTGGGGACAGAATGTCCGTGCTGAATATGCAGAGATAACCGGAAAATGCACAGTTTATGCAAAGAATACATACTCT
>ONAI01000027.1 GCA_900315755.1 uncultured Ruminococcus sp. | reverse complement strand
CCGCTCTCAGAAGAGAGCGGCTTTTAGTTTTTTATTGTGAGAAAAGTATGCAGGGATTCAGCTATTGATATGTAAAACTGCAATAAAAAAAGCCTGTCCTATCCGGACAGGCTTTTGGATTCATTACTTTATGTTGATGTCAGTATCGTTGCGGCTATTACCCATTGAAGAAGTGAGCTTAGCCTTGACCATCTTGATGCTCTGGAGATTGCGGGCATAGTGAGTTTCAGTATCATTGAGCATTTTTGCAACTGATGCGTTAGCATTCTGCTGGAGATTCTTAGCAGCTGCCTGAGCCTTTGTAAGCATATCAACGGCTTTTTTCTTAGCCTCAGTAACGATAGCCTCGCGTGAAACTATCTGAGCAGCTCTTTCCTCAGCCTTTCTGATAGCATATCAACGGCTTTTTTCTTAGCCTCAGTAACGATAGCCTCGCGTGAAACTATCTGAGCAGCTCTTTCCTCAGCCTTTCTGATGATGCCTTCAGCGTTGAGCTTAGCCTCGTTAAGGATACGCTGACAATCGAATTCGATCTTTTTGGCTTCTTTGAGTTCGTGAGGCATATTGAGACGCACATCATTGATAAGTTCTCTCATACGTTCTCCGTCAATTACTTTTTTATGTGCAGCAAATGGGACAGACGAAGACTTATCAAGGAGTTCGTCCATTTCTTCAAGGATCTCATCAATACTCATAGTTAATTACCTCTCTTTAATTAATCTTTGTTTTATATCATCAAGAATGGCTTCGGGAACGAAATGGCTTATATCGCCGCCAAAATAGGCTATCTGCTTTACAACGCTCGAACTGAGATACATATTTTCCGAAGCGGTTGTAAGGAAAACGGTCTCAGCGGCTGAGTAAAGCTTTTTATTTGCGAGAGCCATCTGGAACTCATATTCAAAATCGCTGACGGCGCGCAGACCTTTTACAATAGCTATTGCGCCGACATTTCTTACATAATCGGCAAGCAGACCATCAAGAATATCAATAACGACATTATCGAGATCGCGCGTTACCGTTTCTATCATAAGCATTCTCTCGGTAGCTGTGAAACTCGGCTGACCTTTTCCTGCATTACGCGAGATAAGGACGATAACCTTATCGAAGAGCTTTGAAGCTCGCGTAATAATATCAAGATGACCGAGCGTTACCGGATCGAAGCTTCCGGGGCAGACTGCAACACGTCTCATTATCAGGATACCTCCTCGTCATCAGGTGAAGGTTTCTGGAATATGGTAACGTTGATTTTTCCGTAGTGGTAGGTCTTACGGCAGATGAAGCCTTCGGGGGTATCGGGAACAGGTGCTTCCTTTTCATATTCGCATATGATCGAGCCGCCTTCCTGAACTTTTTTAGCGCATAATGGGAGAAGCTGAGGGATATGTCCCTGATGATAGGGTGGATCAAGGATGATTATGTCAAATTTCTGACCTGTCATCCTGATATAATCATAGCTGTCTCTTGTTATCACCTCTGCCTGACGAGCGAGACCGGAAGCGAGAAGATTATCATTAACGCATCTGATGGACTTCTGCGAACTGTCAACAAATACAGCACGTTTAGCGCCTCTGCTAAGAGCTTCGATCCCCATCTGACCGCTTCCTGCGAAGAGATCAAGCACATAAGCGTTTTCGATCTCGAATTGGATCGCAGAGAAAATAGCTTCCTTGACTTTATCAGTTGTCGGGCGGACATCGAGACCTTCAGGGGCTGAAAGCTTTCTGCCTCTTGCTATACCAGTGATAACTCTCATTAAAAAATCTCCTAAAAAGCGCACTGTGTCCCGGAAAGGAACATCATGTCATAGTTATACACTTATATTATAACTGTTTTTCTGATGTTTGTCTATATTTTTTTGAAAAGATAGGCTATTTCCGACAAAAAACAAGTTCTCAAAGAGATTGCATCTGAACATTGTGCCGAAATATCGGGGGCGTTTTGCGGCTGAGATACACGATCAGAACGTGTTAATAAAAATTGATTTTGATAATTCAGTTAAATTGTATAAACATCATTGACATTTTATTAAAATTGCGGTATAATAATATTAATATTCGGACTATATAATGAAAAGAGGTAATTATCATGGCTATGGAAAAGAATCTTAAAGTTCTTATCGTTGATGATGATAAGAATATTTGTGACCTTCTCAGGCTTTATCTCGAAAAGGATGGTTATGGCGTTATTCTTTCACACGATGGTGAAGAAGCTGTTGTTAAATTCAATGCGCTCAAGCCGGATATTGTTCTGCTCGACATTATGCTGCCGGGTATGGATGGATGGCAGGTTTGTCGTGAGATAAGAAAAAAATCGAATGTTCCGATAATTATGATAACCGCTAAGGGAGAGACAATTGATAAGGTGATCGGTCTTGAACTCGGTGCTGATGACTATATCGTCAAGCCTTTCGATGCAAAGGAAGTCATTGCCCGTATCAATGCAGTAACCCGCCGCGTTGGCACAGGCAATGCCGAGCCGGAAACAAGAGAAGTCGTTTATGATAAGCTTGTTGTCAATATGACTCGATATGAACTCAGAGTTGCCGGAAAAACTATCGACACTCCGCCTAAGGAGCTTGAGCTTCTTTATTATCTCGCATCCAATCCTAACCGCGTTTACACTCGCGATCAGCTTCTTGACGAAGTCTGGGGATTTGAATACTACGGCGATTCCCGTACAATTGATGTACATATCAAGCGTCTGCGTGAAAAGCTTGAGGGCGTTTCGGATCAGTGGGCACTAAAGACTGTCTGGGGCGTTGGATATAAGTTTGAGGCTGAAGAAGAGGACTGATACTTTCATAGGAAAGTTTATCTGAAGCAGATCATTTATTGGGGGACTGTCGTCCCCCGTTTTGTTAAGCAGCATTTTATTGCATAAGGGGTGGAATATGTGGATAAAAGCAAAAGTTCGTATTACAAGCTTTCAAGATACATTTATATAGTTATCCTGACTATGCTTGTGGTCATAGGAGTAATAGTTGTAACTGTTAGTTCGGCTATGTACAAGAATGAAAAGCTTACCGAGCTTCAGGATACCGGTAATCTGTTCATCGGCTGCATCAAGGAGGAATACAAGAAGGAAGGCAGGATAGATAGCAAGCTCATGCACGATTTCCACGGTGCATTGCTTAAAGAAAAGAATATCGAGGCTTTCATCTATGATGCTGATGGAAATTGCGTTGTTTCACCGAATGATTATGAGATCGAGCTTTCTTCGGGAAAATTCAATTTTTCAAAGAGCACTAAGGATCCTGAGCCGCTTTCGGATTCCATGCTTGAAGCCCTTGAGGATGATTATTACCTTGAACTTGATAAAAATGGTTATTCCAAGAATGAGCCGCGTCTTACCTATGGCAGACGCATATTCCTGAAAACGGATGATTCGGGTATTCCTGTGAGAATGTACGCTGTGTTCTACGGTGTCACCAACAGCATCAATTCTTTTATACTCAAGATCACTCTCTATTATCTTTTGATTGCACTGATAATCGCTATTGCTGCATATCTTATAATAAGGCGGCGTATGAAGAAGCTTGAAAGCTATGAGGAGGAATTCCTGAGAATTGCTGCAATGTATGCAAAGGGCAATTTCTCCGAGACTATCAGTACAGATTTCGATGGCGGTATGAAGGAGATAGCGGAATACGTAAATGCTCTTGCTTCAAGTATTGAAAACAGCGAGGATACCAGCAAGACTTTCATTGCGAATGTCTCTCACGAACTCAGAACACCTATAACAACGGTAGGCGGCTTTGTGGATGGCATCCTTGACGGTACTATTCCAAAGGCACGTCAGAACGAGTATCTTGTTCTCGTATCAAAGGAAATACACCGTCTGAAGATACTGATCTCGTCTATGCTGAATATGACTAAGTACGAATCAGGCTCGCTTGTTCCGAATTTCCGCGAGGCTAATATAACGGATCTCGTTATACAGACTGTTCTTATGTTTGAGAAGAAGATAGAAGCTAAGCAGCTTGACGTTTTCGGTCTCGACAGCGGAAGGCTCAACGTCTATATTGATGTTGACCTCATGCAGCAGGTGATCTATAACCTCGTTGAGAACGCTGTTAAGTTTGTAGATCAGGCAGGAACTCTCGTTTTCCGTTTTGATAAGACCGAAGAATGGTACGAGATCGGTATAAAGAATACCGGTGAAGGTCTCAAGGATTCTGAGATACAGCAGGTATTCGACAGGTTCTATAAGACCGATTCTTCACGCGGCAAGGATACAACAGGTCTTGGTCTCGGACTTTCTATATCACGAAAGATAGTTCACCTTCATAAGGGACATATCGTTGTAAAAAGCGTTTACGGCGAATATACAGAGTTTATAATTCAGCTGCCTATTATTGATAAAAAGCCGAAGCAGTAATGTGAAAAAGGAAAAATAACTTTTTGGCGCTTGTCTTGGAATTGAATGGATCTGGGTTTGTGGTATAATACGCAATTGCGAACGCCGGATGCGAAATAGCCGCCAAAAAATTCATATGCCCTGTGAAAATGCAGATACTTCACGGCATGAAAGGAGATTTATGGACGTTAACAGCAAGGACGAAGAGAATTCATACATACCTCAGCATGAGAAAACAGCTGAGGATAGTATGGATATACCTGTCGATAATAAAGATAATACGCGGCAGGTGGAATACGATGAGTTTATGTACGAGCCGATAGGCTTCGAGGAACTTGAAAAGAAAGAAGAACTTCTCAGGGCTTCTTCAAAGAAGAAAAGGGCAGGACGTACCAAAGGCGAGAGAGCTGCTATTCTGCTTTTTTCATTCCTGATAGTGGTCTCGCTTTCAGCAGCCGGTTTTGGTATTGTGCGGGACATCTCACGAAGCAACGAGGCTATCAACAAGATAGTTGAAACACAGAAAGTTGTTATCTACCGTAATTCAAAGCCGGAAGGTGCTAATGATCCTGAGAATTTCAAGGATGATGAGGGAAGATATACTATCGAGGGCGCTGCGGCTGCTGTTATAGACTCGATAGTGGAGATATATACTTACAAAGATGCTTCACATAACACTTTCCTCGGAAGCGGTTCCGGAATAGTGACCTCAGATGACGGCTATATCGTAACCAATGCCCATGTGCTCCAGTCGGACGGTTACCATACTATCAAGACACGCAGCGGTGATGTCTACGATGCTAAGATAATAGGCAGAGATGCTAAAACGGATATTGCTGTTATCAAGGTAAGTGATGCTGAGCTTGTTCCGGCTGTTTTCGGAAATTCCGATGAAACAGTAGTCGGAGAACAGGTGATAGCGGTCGGAAATCCGGCAGGACTCTCCTCGACTGTTACTGACGGTATCGTATCGCACATAGGCAGAAAGGTGCGCGGCGACAATAATACAGGTTTCGAGATGGAATGTATCCAGACCAATGCACAGATAAGCCCCGGAAATTCCGGCGGTGCGCTTGTTAATATGTATGGGCAGGTGATCGGCATAACCTCTTCCAAGCTTGTCAGCAGTACGCTTGAAGGTCTTGGATTTGCAATTACTATCAATGAGGCGATGCCGATAATCGAGCAGCTTATTGACAAGGGCTACATCGAGGGACGCTTCAGGATAGGTATAAGTCTCCTTGATACGAGTACAGCGGCTAAACGCTCTGCGATAGAATCTTCTCTCGGCTACCCTATCCCGGATGAACTCCGCGGAATATTCGTTGAGAAGATATACGATGACAGTGATCTCAAGAACACGGAAATGAAAGAAAAGGACTTCATCACCGCAGTAAACGGCAAGGAAGTTCTCACATATAACGAATTCTATGATGCTATCAGCAGTCAGTATGGAGTAGGTGACAGAGTTCCTGCGACCTGCGCTCATGTTGACGAAAACGGCGAAATATCGTATTATGATATTGAGTTCGGACTTATCGAAGATCGCTCAGGTGATTTCTGATGTCTAATTCATAAGATTTTTGGGGCGTTTTGAATTAACGCCGTAAACTCCTCCTGCACCGCCTGACGCGGTAAGCAGAAGGAGTTTTTTTATGCTGGTCATATTGCCGGCAAGCAGCAGAGCGGCGGCTGAGAGGGCTGCGTAGATCAGTAAGCCGCAGATGATACCCTCTGCGAGACCTCGCTTCCGGCGGTGTTTGCCGTTGAAATAAGCGCCGGCGTAAGAGCCTGAAACACATGAAGCTGCATTGAACCATTCTGCAAGCTGCATATTACCGATGAGTTTAAGTATCATAAGCGAGAACAGCATAGTGGTGACAAGACTGCATATTATTCCGAATAAAGCCGATAAGGAGATGCCTGAAGCAGCATTGGTCCAGATGCTCCGGCGATGTTTGCGCATAAAAAGACCTCCGCAAAGAATGTTTTTACTAATTCTATGCGGAGGTTACTTTGGTTATTCGTTTAAAGAGGTTCAATCCTCATCTGAATCCTTATTTTTCTTGGATTTCTTTGACTTCTTGTTTTCGTCCTCATCTGCGAGCTTTGCAGGTGCAAGACCGGCAGACTTCTTTGCAGCGGCAGCTGCTTTAGCTTCTTTCATACGTTCCATAGCGGTAACGTTTTCAGTGATAGCCCAGTTTTTGATCCTGAGCTTCTGTCTTTCGCCGCCTGTTTCGATAACGACAGTGTCATCGCCTGTACGAACTACGATACCAACAATACCGCCGCCTGTGACGATCTCATCACCAACCTGAAGACTATCCTGCATTTCCTTCATTTCGCGTTCTCTTTTCTTTTGAGGTTTGATAGCGATGAAATAGAGAAGAGCAAACATTATAACGAGCGGAATAACGAGTGAAAGCAGAGCGCTTCCGGTTGAACCGCCGCTTGAACTTGAAGAAGTAGCAGCCTGAGTAGCGTCTTCAGCGTAAGCAGAAACAGCAGTTAAAGCAGCAGCCGAAGCGGTTATGAAAGCAGCTGAAATTGAAGCGAGCATTTTTTTGATTCTCATAAATTATCTCCATTCTGCCGCGGAAAGCGGCGCTGTAAAATACAAAGAATATTATAACATATAATTGTATTGATTGCAAGCATTTTAGAGAAATTTATGCTGCCGGCATAGGGCAGGATCACGTATCTTCCTTGTGATAGATTATCGGACGCAGCTGAATGCCGTTCATAGCAGCTTCGATCGCCTGTGGTATCATTTCAAATTCAGCTACAAGTGAAGCGGGTTTCTTTTCAATATCATCCTGAAGCATGGGTACGAAATAGTAGTTCTTGCGGTTGAAGAGTTCGCCTATATTCTTTGCAGAACCGAGCATTGAGTCATTTGAGGCTATTGCAAGGAGTACCGGTTTTCCGGCGCGGAGATGAGATTTAACAGCCATTGTTACTGCTGAATCGGTTATGCCGTTGGCAAGTTTAGCGGCTGTATTCGAGGTGCATGGTGCTACAACCATAATATCAGTCATAGAGCGGGGACCTATCGGCTCGGCGGCTGATATATCGGTTATTACCTCTCTGCCGCTTATGGCTTCAAGCCTGAGTACGTTTTCAGCGGCAGTTCCGAAGCGAGTTGATATAGTTGAAGCGTTTTCAGACATTATCGGGATGAGTTCGGCACCGTTTCCGACAAGCTTTTCAGCAACACTGAAGCTTCTGCTGAAGGTGCAGAAGGATCCTGTCATCGCATAGCCTATCCTCATTCCCTTGAGTGATTTGTTCACGTATTAAAGCCCCCTTTCAGCAAGCATTGTCTCGATGGTTTCTGCAATTATTTCTCCTGCTGTTACAGGAGCGGTCTTGCCGGGCAGACCAAGTGCCCAGACAGCTTTTATACCAAGTTCTCTGGCAGCTTCAAAGTCTATACCTCCGGGCTTTGAGGCGAGGTCTATGAAGAGAGTAGTGTCGCTGAACTGAGTGAGAGATCCGCGGTCGAAGATAAGTTCCGGAACGGTGTTGAAAACGAGATCATAGCTGCCGTCGATGTTCAGCGATGAAATGTGTCTGATACCGGCAATACGTGCTTTAGCCGTGCCGCGTTCACTGCGGACAGCTGCTGTGACATCTGCACCAAAGCCTTTAAGAACAGCAGCTAAAGCAGTTCCGATCCTGCCGAGTCCTACGATAAGAACACGCAGACCATTTATAGTTACAGGCAGTTCTTCAAGGGCTATCTGGACAGCACCTTCAGCGGTCGGAACTGCATTTTTAAGACTGAGTTCTTCGCGGTTCAGATACTCATATATACCGAATCCGGAAAAGATGCTTCTGAGTCTTTCGTCAGCCTTTCCAACGAAAACGGCGGCGTCTGTACGGAGCATATCTCTTATATATTCAGGACGCAGTTCGGATGAACTGTAAGGTGTGTTCAGCATACCGTTCTCATCAAGAGGTATCACCGGCAGAACAACACAGTCATAGCAGTGCTTCTGCATTGTGTCGGTCTTCATATCGTTCATTTCGAGCGGTATAAACTCATTATCAAAACCGATAACTGCCGTGGGGATGGCGAGTGAAAGCCTCTTCGCGCAGTATATCTGACGCATATCTCCGCCGGCAATAAGTATATTCGATTCTTTTATCATATTATTTTCCTTTCTGCCGCCATTTGTGTTTTCCGGCAGCATTAACACTTTCCGTTTACATTATATGAAAAACGAGTATTTTTGCCACATACAATTAATCCTTTAAACATTTGTTGTTGACAAATCTCCGGCACTATGATATAATAAAATGTATAAAAACCAAGCGCATAAAAAGGAGAAATTTATGAACAATACATTAAACAAGTTTGCTGATTACCTTAAATCTCAGGGATTTGAAATACATACAAAGGATGATAATGAGGACGCTGTCTGGTTTCAGGTAAAGCTTCCGAATTTTGATGCTGCTCCGCTGTTTTTCCTCAGCTATACAGAGTCGACCAACACTATGCTCATAATGGTTAGCCGCATGGTGAGGTTTCGCGGTGTGAATACCCACATCATGCAGCTTATCAACTTTTTCAACGGGGATCCTTCCACTATGAACTGCAAAATGTTCATAGATATGAACGGTGAACTCGTTGTAAGCTGTTCAAGCTTCCTCGACAGTAAGGACCCTTACGAGAGCATAATCCAGTATATGGATATTACCGTAAGTGCTCTTGACCATCATCTGCCGCTGATGATCGAGGAAATGGAGAATTCTTCCGATCCAAAAGAAGCAGAATAACTGACATTCCGGATAATATACGCCTGTATATACTTTTAGTACATTTACTTTTGTACAAATCGTAGAATTTTATTGTCACTTTTGACAAAACCGCCTTGATCCTCTTTAATTTTTCGTTTATATATGATAAAATTATATCGTGGTTAAATGTTGTTTGCCGGTTGAAATGAATCTTTCCGGTGACGTTCGGAGGTGTGGTGTCATGGTTTTGGTCAAAAGAGCGTTCTGCGCTTTTACGGCGTTTGTAACCGCTATGTTCTGTGCATTTTCCTTCCAGCCGGAGGTCTACTGTACTGACTACCAGAACGCAGAGACAAGATCCTTCGCTGATCGTATGTGCGAGCTTGTGAATGAAGCGCGCAGCGAACTCGGACTTTCTCCGCTTTATATGACGCCTGTTCTGTGTGATATTGCCAATACACGCGCTCAGGAAATATCCGTTGTATTCAGCCATAACCGTCCGGACGGTTCTTCGTGCTTCAGCCTTGTTCAGAATGATCCTTCGATAAACTGGTACAAACTCGCTGAGAATATTGCAGCCGGTAATTCGACTCCGGAAAGCACCTTCAATCAGTGGAAGAATTCATCCGGACACTGGAAGAACATCACGAATCCGGAACTCACTCACATAGGCATCGGAGTTTATTATGATCCGGATTCCCAGTATGGCTGGTATTGGACGCAGACATTTATTGCTTCAGATCAGACTTTTAACGGTCAGTATCTGCCGGAATCTTCACCGGTCGTTACGACTGCACCAATAGAGACCTCTCCGCCGGAGCAGCCGACTGAACCATATATACCGCCTGCTACTGATCCTCCTGTAACACAGCCGGAGGTAACAGAGCCGCAGACAGAACCTTACAGTGAGACCACAAGCTCGGAAACAACAACTTCGGAAGAAATAACAACATCAGAAACTACCACAACAGTAACTGTTACCGAGAATATCAGTGTTGTGACATATATACCTGATAATGGGTATCAGGACGATGATATGAAGGCTTATGCCGAGAACTTATGCGAGCTCATTAACAATGCTCGTGAAAAAGCAGGCATACCCAAGCTTTATATGGCACCTGTTCTTTGCGATATTGCCAATGTCAGAGCCAGAGAAACGTTAGTAAAGTTCGATCATTATCGTCCGGACGGCTCTAAATGCTTCACTGTTTTTGATGAGTATCCGGAAATTGTGATACGGTCGGCAACTGAGAATATCGCTCGCGGAAGTTCAACTCCCGAAAAGCTTTTCCAGAAGTTGAAAGATACTTCAGCTGTGACTGATCAGGAACTCACTCATATAGGCGTTGGAGTTTATTATGCTCCTGATACTGATTATGGCTGGTACTGGGCGATAATAATGATCGAATCATTTCAGGAATATGAAGGACAGTATTTTCCGCAGTTCGATCAATCACCTGTGCCGAAGTGTTCAGGCGATCTAAATGGCGATGCAAAAATAAACGGATACGATTATATACTTCTATTAAGATATTATTTCGCAGGATATGAATTTTCCCCTCAACAAATAAAGAGCGCCGATCTCTTCAAGGATGATCTTATAACGATCTCTGATCTGGTCGTGCTCAACCGGTATATCCTCGGCAGATACAAAACACTGCCAATAACACTGGATATGCTTTGATCCAAGCCTAAACTAAATTAAATATGGGTAAACTCTCAAAAATAAAAACGACTGTTTGGCGCGGTCGTTTTTATTTTTTTGAAAAAGATTTTGATATTTTAAACATCTCGTGTCAACATAGTTTTCAACATATAGTGCAAAACTCCAAAAATTGTGAAAGCTTAAAGAAAAGCCTTGATTTATTGTAAAAAGGTGGTAAAATATAATTAGCACTCAGGAAGAGAGAGTGCTAAACAAGCTATGTAATTATTATTTTAGGAGGTATATATTATGACTATCAAACCTTTACAGGACAGAGTTGTCGTAAAAATGGTCGAGGCTGAAGAGACTACAAAAAGCGGTATCATCCTTTCAGGCTCTGCTAAAGAAAAGCCGGAAGTTGCTGAGGTAATCGAAGTAGGTCCCGGAACTGCTGATGTTAAAATGGAAGTTAAAAAAGGCGATAAGGTACTCATTTCCAAGTATTCTGGTACAAATGTGAAGCTTGAAGGTGAAGAATTTATCATCGTTAAGATGGAAGATATACTCGCAACAGTAAAATAATTCGGAATTAGTAAATCGTCATTACGAATTAAATTGATATAAAGGAGAAATAACTATGGCTAAAGATATTAAATACGGCGCAGAAGCAAGAACAGCTCTTCAGGCTGGTATTGATAAGCTTGCTGACACAGTAAGAATCACTATGGGACCTAAGGGCAGAAATGTCGTTCTCGATAAGAAGTTCGGCGCTCCGCTCATCACTAACGACGGCGTTACTATCGCAAAGGACATTGAGCTTGAAGACGCTTTCGAGAACATGGGCGCTCAGCTTGTCAAGGAAGTTGCTACCAAGACTAACGATGCTGCCGGCGACGGTACTACTACTGCTACTCTCCTCGCTCAGACTATCGTTCGTGAGGGTATGAAGAATATTGCAGCAGGTGCTAACCCGATGGTACTTAAGAAGGGTATCGCTAAGGCTGTTGACACTGCTGTTAAGGCTATCATTGCTAATTCAAAGTCAGTTACAGGTTCTGAGGACATCGCAAGAGTTGGTACTGTTTCATCAGCTGACGAAAATGTTGGTAAGCTCATTGCCGAGGCTATGGAAAAGGTCACAGCTGACGGTGTTATTACTCTTGAAGAAAGCAAGACCGCTGAAACTTACAGCGAGGTCGTAAAGGGTATGCAGTTCGACCGCGGCTACATTTCACCATATATGGTTACAGATGCTGATAAGATGGAAGCTGTTTATGATGACGCTTATGTTCTTATCACAGACAAGAAGATCTCTTCTATTCAGGAAATTCTCCCGCTTCTTGAGCAGATCGTAAAAATGGGCAAGAAGCTTGTTATCATTGCTGAGGACGTTGAGGGCGAGGCTCTTACAACTATCATCCTCAATAATCTCCGTGGAACATTCAAGGTTGCTGCTGTCAAGGCTCCTGGCTTCGGCGACAGACGCAAGGAAATGCTCAAGGACATCGCTGTTCTTACAGGCGGTGAGGTGATTTCCTCTGAACTTGGTCTCGAACTCAAAGAGACAACTCTCGAGCAGCTTGGTCAGGCTAAGCAGATCGTTATCCAGAAGGAAAATACTATCATCGTTGACGGTGCAGGCGATAAGGACGCTATCAAGGCAAGAGTTGGTCAGATCAGAAAGGCTATCGAAACTACTACTTCCGATTTCGACCGTGAGAAGCTTCAGGAAAGACTTGCCAAGCTCACAGGCGGCGTAGCTGTTATCAAGGTCGGCGCTGCTACTGAGATCGAAATGAAGGAAAAGAAGCTCCGTATCGAGGACGCTCTCGCTGCAACAAAGGCTGCTGTTGAAGAGGGTGTCGTTGCAGGCGGCGGTACTGCTTACATTAACGCTATGCCTCCGGTTGCAAAGCTCGTTCCTACTCTTGAAGGCGATGAAAAGACAGGTGCTAAGATCATCCTCAAGGCTCTCGAAGCTCCTGTACGTCAGATCGCTGAAAACGCAGGTCTCGAAGGAAGCGTTATCGTTGACAAGATCGTTCGTTCACGCAAGGTCGGCTACGGCTTCGATGCTTACAATGAGGTATATACAGATATGATCCCTGCCGGAATCGTTGATCCTACAAAGGTAACACGTTCTGCTCTCCAGAACGCTGCTTCAGTTGCTTCAATGGTACTCACAACTGAGAGCCTTGTTGCTGACATCAAGGAGGAAACTCCTGCTGCTCCAGCAATGCCAGCAGGCGGTATGTATTAAGCTGCCAAAGGCTGCGCTCTCCACGTTGACGCTTGTAAACTCGCTCACTGTGGTGAATCAGGCTTACACGTACTCGCATACAGCACATATTCAAGCGTATCGCTTTGGCGGTGCGCTTGTTTTTATTTCACAGCTTGCAAACGTGATTTGCCATACAAACGTAAAAGGCGAACCCGAATGATTCGGGTTCGCCTTAACTTATATAATTCCGAATTGATAATTCGCATAAATTCTGCCGTGTGCGAGTACGTGTAAGTTTTACAGTCATAGTGAGCGCGTGAAACAAGCGTCACCGTGGAAGGGTGCAGCGTCACGCTGATGTGGAAGCCAGCGGGGGCTCCCCGTAGTTATGCAAAAACGCACACAGCACATTTCTGTGCCGTGTGCGAGTACGTGTAAGCCTTACAGTCAAAGTGAGCGCGTGAAACAAGCGTCAACGTGGAAGGGGGCAGTGTCACGCTGACGTGGAAGCCAGCGGGGGACTCCCCGTCGTTATGCAAAAACGCACACAGCACATTTCTGTGCCGTGTGCGAGTACGTGTAAGTTTTACAGTCATAGTGAGCGAGTTTACGAGCGTCACCGTGGAAGGGGTGCAGCGTCACGCTGCCGTGGAAGCCAGCGGGGGCTCCCCGCTTAGCCTTTTAGGGCAACACGTCTTATCTTGCCGCTGATAGTTTTGGGGAGTTCATCGCGGAATTCAACGATACGTGGGTACTTATAAGGAGCGGTGTGCTTCTTTACATAGTTCTGTATTTCCTTTTTGAGTTCGTCAGTTCCGACTGTACCCTTTGTCAGTACGATAGAAGCCTTTACTACCTGACCTCTTACCGGATCAGGTGCAGCACTTACGCCGCATTCGAGGACATAGGGGAGCTCCATGATAACGCTTTCGATCTCGAACGGTCCGATACGATAGCCTGAGGACTTGATAACATCGTCAACTCTTCCGACGTACCAGAAGTAGCCATCCTCATCCTTCCAAGCGGTATCACCTGTGTGATAAACGTCATCGTACCATACTTCCTTAGTCTTTTCTTCATCGCGGTAGTAGCCGAGGAAGAGTCCGCAGGGTGAGCCTTTATCGGTACGTATAACTATCTCGCCGGTCTCACCGGTCTTGACAGGCTTGCCATCAGTGTCAACGATGTCTACATCATAGAGTACGCTTGGCTTACCCATTGAACCCGGACGGCAGGTCATGCCGACAAAGTTACCGATAGAGAGGGTAGTTTCTGTCTGACCGAAGCCTTCCATGAGCTTGACTCCGGTGGCTTTGAGAAACTGGTTGTAAACCTCAGGGTTGAGAGCCTCTCCGGCAACGGTAGCGTATTTTATAGAGCTCAGGTCGAACTTTGAAAGGTCTTCCTTAATGAAGAATCTGTACATTGTAGGAGGCGCACAGAATGTTGTGATATTATATTTCTTGAACATCGGGAGTATCTTGTTTGCGTCGAATCGGTCGAAGTCGTAGACGAAGATACAGGTTTCACTGAGCCACTGTCCATAAAGCTTGCCCCAGAGAGCCTTGCCCCAGCCGGTATCGGATATAGTGAAGTGGATACCGTTAGGATCGACGTTATGCCAGTAACGTGCTGTTATGAAGTGACCGAGAGCGTACTTATGGCTGTGTGTAGCGATCTTAGGATAGCCGGTAGTACCGGATGTAAAGAACATGAGATTCGGTTCGCTTCCGCAGGAAAGCTTTTCTGGATCGGCAGGGCGCTCGAATACATCACTGAATGCCGGCATTTCATCATTGAATGAAGCCCAGCCCTCGCGCGAACCGTTTACGATCATGCGCTTTATGTCCATACCGCATTCATCAATAGCGAGATCGACCTGATGAGCGACATCGCCGTCTGCTGTACAAACGATAGCCTTGACATCAGCAGCTTTGAAGCGGTAGGTGAAATCGTGCTGAACGAGCTGGTTAGTTGCCGGAATAACGATAGCACCAATTTTATGGAGAGCGATTATCGAGAACCAGAACTGATAATGTCTTTTGAGAACAAGCATTACCTTGTCGCCCTTCTTTATTCCCTTTGAGAGGAAATAATTGGCGGTCATATTTGAATATTTCTTTATGTCTGCGAAGGTGAACTTTCTGTCGGAAAGATCTTCAGCGACATAGATCATAGCAGTTTTATCAGGACACTTCTCAGCGAGAGCATCCACAACATCAAATCCGTAGTTGAATGTTTCCTCATTCTTGAAGCTGATATTTTTGAGAGCACCGTCAGCATCGGTCTCACATGAAACGAATCTGTCAGCGATAGGATCCTTGATGTTTGCGAGGTCGAAGTTTGTAACACCGGGAAGTATAACGGGTTCAAGGTGATTTATAGCGTGCTGCGGCTGATTGACACCGCATACTATCGCATAGAATTTACATTCCTTGCCGCCGACAGCCCATTCATCGTGGGGTTCGGAGCTATCGTAGTAGATAGAGTCGCCCTCATTGAGTATCTCAATGTTATCGCCGACCTGAACTTTAAGCTGACCGCTTATAACGATGTCCATTTCCTGACCTTCGTGAGTATGGGGGTGCGGAACGCGGAACTCCTCATCAACATAAGGTATTGTCACGAGGAATGGTTCAGCGATTTTGTTTCTGAACTTAGGCGCAAGGCGGTTATAGCTCAGACCTTTTCTTCTTGCGATCGGGAGACCTTCGCCTTTTCGTGTTATATCAAAGCTTCGGATACGCGGGGATTCACCTTCCATGAGGTCAGTGATCTCGACTCCGCAGGCGTTTGCAAATTTATATATAAAAGAGAAGCTGAAATCCTTTGCACCGCCCTCATAGGCGCTGTATTCAAAGACAGAAACTCCGATCTTTTCTGCCATTTCTTCAGGAGAAAGGCCTACTGATTCTCGTGTAGCTCTAATTCGCTCAGCGACCTCTCTTATCTTAAATTCGGGGTTAAATAAACTGTCCATAGCAAGCCTGCTCCTTTCTGAAGATTTACCGTTCAACGGCATCAGACCTGTTTATTGAATTCTATACAAATGTATATACAGTCTGCGCTTACATAAAGAATATTATAGCACTTCAGAGGGATTTTGTCAATAAAGGAAGTGGTTTTAACGCTGATAATGTGCCGGGTGGGATGCTTTGACTTAGTGGTATTTGATTTTTAGATGCTGAAAACTATTGCTAATTCAATCAGGATAATGTATAATAATATTAATATACTATTTGAGGTGATAGAATATGAAAATAAGATATTCATATGCTTTTATATTGTTCCTGACTATTGCGGCGGCTATGTTATCACTGATAAGCTGCGGTAATAAAGCGGATACATCAGCTTCTTCATCGAAAAAGCAGTCACAGACCACATCTGCTTCGGCTGTAACAACAGGTCAGCAGCAGACCACTCAGCCTGAAACGTCCACAAAGTCCGCAAAGAAGGCGACTACCACTGCGGCTGTGACCACTGTTCAGAAAACAACTTCAGCGGATGTTGCCGAGGCGTATGTTGAGTATCATTTCAGGTCGAAGAAACAGCTTCAGCAGCACTTTGAAAAGCATGGTGATGAGTTCAGTGATGACTTCGGCTACAAGAATGCAGCTGAATATGAAAAAGGAGCAAGCGATGTTATCAACAACAAGTCAGCGCTGTACAAAACCGAAGCTGAGGACGGCGACGGCGTATACTACATTGAAGATACGAATGAATTTGTGATACTTTCCACAGACGGCTATATACGTACATATTTCCGTCCTAATGGCGGCAAGAGCTATTTCGACAGGCAGTAGAAAGGAACAGGAAATGAAAAAGAGATATATTGTAATGGCAGCAGCAGTGCTTTCAGCGGTTATCACAGTATGTGGATGTTCTTTGGAAAGTGCAGATGAAAAAGAAATCGTAACGACTCTCTCTATGAGTGATCTGGAAACTCTCAACGGCGGAAAAATGCCGGAGATACAGTACTATTACGATTCGGACAGAATATCGTTAGTTTACGGAAAAGTCAGCGATACTAAAGTAAATAATAAGGACGATGCGCTTTACGTTTTTAAGGAACTATCCGGACTTCTGAACATTTCCGATGCTGAATCTGATCTGCGTTTCAGCGTCAGGAACCCTAATAAAGGCGGGGGAATATACGTATTCGATCAATACTATAAAGACATTCCTACAAACGGAAGCATCTCGCTCAGCGTTGACAGCGAAGGAAACACCACACGTTTGCTGAACAGATACATTCCGGATATAGATATAAGCGTTGAGCCGGAGCTGTCTGCCGAAGATGCTGCAAAAAAGGCAGAGAAAAAGTACAATGCAAAAAATCGTGAAGATCCGAAGCTGCTCGTATATTATATTGACAAGAAGGTGAAACTTGTCTGGGATGTAAAGCTAAGAAGAAGTGATTATCCGGACGAGGTGTTCGTTGATGCCTTCAACGGAGATATAGTAGCTGAGGACGGTCCCATTTCTGAGGTGGAGCAATGAATCCGCGGCTTCCGTATCTGAGGGAAAAGACCTCGAAGCTTACTCTTTCGCCCGGAGTGTATATTATGAGGAACAAGGAGAATGCGATAATCTATATCGGCAAGGCGAAGAATCTCCGCAACCGGGTCACAAGCTATTTCCGTGAGAATCCCGACCACACTCCGAAGGTCGCAGCAATGGTATCGCACGTTTTTGACTATGATTTCATAGTGACTGACAGCGAGTATGAAGCACTTGTCCTTGAATGCAGCCTTATAAAGCAGCATAAGCCTCGATACAATATAATGCTCAAAGACGATAAGGGCTATCACTATATCCGCATATCTGATGAAGAATACCCGCGTATCACCAATGAAAAGAACAAGCTCCAGCCCGGGCGCTATCTTGGACCGTATACAAGCGGATTCGTTACTAAGGAAGCAGTAAATGAGGCGAACCGGGTGTTCATGCTTCCTACCTGCCGCAGGAAGTTCCCGCAGGACATCGGCAGGGGAAGACCATGCCTGAATTATCACATCAAGCAGTGTATGGGAGTCTGCCGCGGAAAGGTGAAGCACGAGGACTACCTTGAAGCAGTAGAACAGGCGGTAGACTTCATAAAAAGCGGCAGTGCAGGATCAGTCGAGCGTATGGAGCAGGAAATGAATGAAGCCGCAGAAAGGCTTGATTTCGAGAAGGCAGCTATCCTGCGCGATCGTATAAACGCTGTGAAAAAGGCTTCGGAGAAGCAGAAAATAATGAACAGCGGAGTTGATTCCGCGGATGTTATAGGAGCTGCTGAAATATATAACGGTATATACATTTCTGTACTGATGTACCGCGAGGACAGGCTTTTTGACAAGGCAGTTTTCGAGATAGAGAAGTCTTCGGAGGATGTTCTGGGACAGTTCATGGAGCAGTATTATCATGGGAAGGCGGATATTCCGCATACTGTTATACTTGAAAGGCTTCCGGAAGAGGCTGAGCTCATAACCGAGCTTCTTACAAAGCAGTCAGGACGCAAGGTGAAGCTTCATGTGCCGCAGAAGGGCAGACAGCTTGAATTGCTGCGCCTTGCAAAGAATAACAGTGCTGAGTACGCGGCGCTCCAGAATGACCGCACCGGAAAGGAAGTCATTGCGCTTGAGGAACTCGGAAAAAGTCTCGGACTTACCAAGCCTCCGCGGTATATCGAGGCGTATGACATATCCAATCTCTCCTCGGAATCAATGGTTGCCGGAATGGTCGTCTTTGAGGACGGAAGACCGCTCAAGAAAGCATATAAGAAATTCACGGTAAAGGAGCAGGAATTTCAGAACGATTACGGCAGCATGAGGGAAGTGCTCAGACGAAGGCTCATGCACATCGTTGAGCAGGAGGGCGATGAGTACTTCAAGCGTACTCCCGACCTGATTCTCCTTGACGGCGGAAAGGGACACGTTAATGCAGTTGCACCGCTCATGCGTGAACTCGGACTGGATATACCTCTGTTCGGCATGGTAAAGGACAATAAACACCGTACCCGTGCTATTGCGACAGGCGGCGGCGAGATACAGATAAACGGTCTGCGTTCGGCGTTCAGTCTCGTAACGCAGATACAGGACGAGGTGCATCGTTATTCTGTGAAATTCATGCACTCGAAGCATAAGAAAAAGACTTACAGCTCGGAACTCCTGACGGTAAAAGGCATCGGTGAAAAGAAAGCGGCAAAGCTAATGCTGAAATATAAAACACGCGCGAATCTTTTGCAGGCATCTCCGCAGGATCTTGCTGTTACAGCCGGAGTAAACCTTGAAATCGCACAGGAACTCTGGCGAGTCCTTCATAATTGATAAAAGCCATCCGGACGGATGGCTTTTTTGTTTTAAGCTGTATGAAAAATTGATAAAATTGTAACATATATACCAAAGTTGCGGAATATAGTTGACACAGCCTTGTTAATGTGCTATAATCAACTTGTTAATGAATATGTCTTTAGGCAGGCATAGTTCACGTTTTTATATGATATGCGGTGACGTTTTTTCGCCGCTTTCCCAAACTATCAAGGGGGTAATTTTTTTGAAATCAGGACACAAACGCTCAAAATGTGCTGCTTGCATACTAAGTGCAGCTATGGCTTTCTCGGCTGTTCCTTATGTTGCTTCAGCACCTCAGACCGCCGCTGCTGAGGAAGAGTATTTCCTGCGCGGTGACGTCGACGGAAATCCCGGCATAAACCTCAATGATGCACTGTATATACAGCGCCATGTTATTAAGCTTATGACACTTACAGAAAATGATCTTCTTGCAGCTGATGCCAACGGAGACAACGAGGTCAATATGGCAGATACAGTTGCTGTAATGCAGTGGTATTTTACAGTCAGAAGAAACTATCATGTCGGCGAATATGCAAGAGTATCAACAGGCAAGAGCGGCGTTTTCGGCAATGCTGAAAAACACGTTTTCACATATGAGGCTGAAATGGACGGCAGCTACAAGCTGCGCCTGAAACCGGACGGAGAATACAACGAAGGCGAGAAAATGTATGTTGTTGTCAACGGCAGCAGTGAGGCAACTCCTTTCATAGCTGAGCCGGTCGAGGGCGAAATAATAGTTATCGTTGAACTTAAAGAGGGCGAAAACAAGATAGAGATATTGAGTAACAGCGTGATGAATATATCTCCGGATTCTGAGATCTACCGTACTGAGGACGAACCTGATCCGACTGTTACAATAGAAATACCGACTTCAGAACCTCCTACCGAAGAACCGACAGAGCCTCCTACGGAGGAGCCTACCGAACCGGTAATAGAAGCTAAGAAGTATTATGCAAGCGATGCTTCTTTCCACAAAAGCTGGACCGAAACTACAAATGCCGGCTTCACAGGTCCAAGCTATGTAAACTACGATAATACTATCGGAAGCTTTATCGAGTGGACTGTTGATGCTCCCGTCGATGGCAATTACAATATCGACTTCCGTTTTGCTAACGGCTCTAACGTAAATCGTGAGCTTAAAGTCATCACTAACGGTGACAAGACACACGGTCAGTATCTTGATTTCAACAGCACTGGTTCATGGACATCATGGGATGATAATTCCGCTGTTGTATCCCTGAAAAAGGGCAGCAATACCATAAAAGCCTATGCTACCACTTCCGGCGGCGGTCCTAATATGGACTACATAGAAGTTACAAAGACAGATTCTGATGCACCTTATGATAAGGCAACAAAAGGTCTGCGTGTCGAGAAGCTGAACCGCGGCGTTTCAATGGCTCATGCCAAGAACGGCAACCTCGTAAGCTGGCGTATACTCGCTACTGATAACGAGAATACAACTTTTGATCTCTGGCGTATCAGAAGTACCGGAAACGTAAAGCTCGGAACATTCACAACAAAAGATGCTTCCAACTATTTTGATCCGGAAGGTACTGCTGATGACAGCTATACTATCGACACCTTCGTGAACGGTGTTGAGACCGAACACGCTAATTTCTCTGTAAACTACGCAAATACAAACAGCGGTCAGAGCGGCGCGTTCTTCGACATCAATACACAGACACCTCCCGGCGGAACTACTCCTGACGGTGAGACATATACCTATACTGAAAACGACTGCTCTGTCGGCGATGTTGACGGTGACGGAGAGTATGAGGTCATCGTTAAGTGGGATCCTTCAAACTCCCATGATAACGCTGATCCCGGATATACAGGAAATGTTATCCTTGATTGCTATAAATTAAACGGAAAACTGCTCTGGCGTATTGACCTCGGAAGAAATATCCGTGCCGGCGCTCACTATACACAGTTTATGGTATACGATTTTGACGGCGACGGCAAGGCTGAAATGATCTGCAAGACCGCAGACGGTACTAAGGACGGCGCAGGAACTGTTATCGGCAATCCGAATGCTGATTACCGCGACAGTACAAAGATGAAGCGCCGCGACGGTGCATACATTCCGAGCGGACGTATCATAAGCGGTCCTGAGTATCTCACACTTTTCGACGGTGCTACCGGAAGGGCTCTCGATACTATCGACTTCCAAGCTGCAAGAGGAGATGTAAGCTCATGGGGCGACACATGGGGCAACCGCTGCGACCGCTTTACAGGCTGCGTTGCTTACCTCGACGGTGTTACTCCTTATGCCTGCTTCGGAAGAGGCTATTACGAAAGAGCCACTATGACCACATATAAGGTCGAGAACAAGAAGCTAAAGCTAAACTGGAAATGGGATACCGGCACGAACAAGTCTGTCCTCGGCTACGGCGACGGCAACCACCACTGTATGGCAGCTGACGTTAATCAGGACGGAAAGCAGGAAATAGTTATCGGTTCTGCTGTTCTCAATGGTGACGGTACAGTTCTCTATTCAACAGGTCTCGCTCACGGCGATGCTATTCATATAGGCGACTTTGATCCGGCAAATCCGGGATTAGAGATATTCCAGTGTCTTGAAGATTCAGCTCATCCTAACGGAAAGAGCGTCGGCTTCGGAACTCTCCTCCGTGACGCCGCAACAGGAAGATTCCTCTTCCGCGAAACAGCAAGCGGTGATACCGGAAGATGTATCGCTGATAACCTCGTTTCCGGAAACGGCGGTGCTGAAATGGTAGGTTCTAATAACAGTGTTGTTTACTCATGCACAGGCAGCCACGAAAAGGTCTGCAACTGGAGCGACATCACTAAATGGGGACAGAACTCAGTCGTTTACTGGACTGATGTTCTTGAAAGAGCAGTTCTTGACAGAACTATGGTAGATCAGTACGGCAAGGGCAGAGTGTTCTCGGGTGACGGTGTTGAATACAACAACTATACAAAGTCTAATGCCTGCCTCACCTGTGACCTCACAGGCGATTGGCGTGAAGAGCTTATCATGCGTAAGAGCGGCGGCGGTCTGAGAGTATTCACAACAACATTTGAAAATAAGTATAACATATATACACTCATGCAAAATCCTCAGTACCGTGTTCAGGTAGCTTCACAGAACAACGGTTATAATCAGCCGCCTCATACTGATTACTATCTTGATACCGCTGAGTACACAAGACCGGAAGAGCCGGACGTATGGACTATTGACTAAGCGGTGCTAATTATGAACAAATTGTAAACTTTCGGGCTTATTCAACGTTTTTTCGTTGAATGAGCCCGTTTTTTTGCCCCTTTATAGGAGAATGCTGCGGAGTTCTCCGGAAAGGAGAAGAATATGGAGATATATGCCAAGGGCAAGAATATCCCTACCTATGCTTTTGCGAATCTTTTCACTCAGGGCGAGAATTTTGCCGACATAATTCATTTTATCGTTGACAGGTATTACTGCGGAAAAGACCTGTCGATGTGTACATTCACAATCAGAGGACTTACCTCCGGCAACTGGGAAGTCTCACAGAATCTGTTGATGGAGCTTGTTACTGAGGACAAGATAACCCTGCGCTGGAAGGTTGCTGATACTTTCACTCATAATGCAGGAAATCTCAAGCTTGAACTGAGAGCTTCCGAGACAGTCAGCGAGACCGATTATACGATCATCAAATACAGCATGGCGGACGTGAATGTTGCGGAAACTCCGGCTGGTCAGAACGGACCTCTGCCGGAAACCGCTGAACAGGCAGTAAGCGAGATAAACGAGGCTGTCGGAAACGGTATCGCGGAATTGATGTCCGAGACAGCCGCTGATATGGCTCTTCTTCAGCAGAAAATGGACGATTTCGATCTTGAAGAGGTCGAGGCGCGTCTCGATCAGATGGAGGAGGATACCCAGACATATCTTGCGCGTCCGGAAGTTATCCCGGTAACACGTGCTGAATACGAATCAATTATACACAAGCAGAATTCACTTTACGTTATCATAGGAGATGAATAATATGACAGGTACAGGAACACAGAACGATCCCTATATCATATCTTCCGCCGATGACCTCTACGCTATGAAGACTGTGGGCGGAAACGGAGTTTACTGCGAACTTGGCGCTGATATTGATTTCAACGGTACGCCCTATGCTGAGCATTTTGAAACTATACCGATAAACTGTGCTTATTTCGACGGAAAAGGGCACACTATCAGGAATATCTATATCCAGCAGCTGACAGGAAGCGCCAAGCTTTTTGCGGTTTCACAGCAGACTTCCCTGAAAGTATATGTTTCTGGGCTTAAACTCGAAAATATTGATGTGGCTGCGGAAAACATCTATATTTTCAATAATGTAGTCACGACAGGTTCGGCACAGAGAATAAGCTTCTATAACTGTTCGTTTGCTTTCAGACTGAGACGAAACAACTCCTCAACAGGTGCGGATTATTCTTTTATTTGCGGTAATTATATAAACCCTGATTTTGAATTATGCAGTATAGCACTTGACATTATTGCAGGTTCTTCGATGCCGCTGATAAAGAACGGAACACTGAAGCGTTCGCACATTGATCTGCAAATGAAGGTGCGTAATGCCGCGAGCGGTTCGCAGACACAGCTGATTTATTCGACCGCGGTTTCGGATTCGTATATCACCGGAAAGATCGAGGGCATCTCCGAGCCTATAACCAATTTCTACATTTCTGATGCTTCCAGCAAATACATCAATTTTTACAGCGTTCTTGAATTCGATGGACTTACCAATATCTACTGGGACGGCATTTTCAACCGTGCCTGCTTCTACGATAAAGAAGTTGCAGAAAACAGGACGTTCAGCAGAGCGAGTTCCTCAACGCTTTATGAGTATTATGGTCTGACGACTGCACAGTGCAAGGATCCGGCATATCTTATGGCACTTGGATTTATAGTTGAAGGGACTGAATAACATGGCAAATCTTATCTACAAGATCCCACAGCAGGGCTGTTATGTTACATGGAGCACATCAAGCGCGACAAGTCCGCAGAGCTATTATTACGGCAGTACGGCGAACTACAAATGTATGTATGCTGATCTTGAAGCGAATACTACCTATACCATACAGCGCATAGACGATTCGGAATTTTTCAGGGTAGCCACAACACGCCGTGATCTTATGGTAATGAGCGCAGCAAGTGAGAGCAGAGTATCATCACCGTTCACAACCGGCAGACGTATTGATTCATCATCGACGTATACCTTCACAACCGGCAGTAATGATGTTTATCTTGTTGTGTATTATACGAGCATCGGCGAGGATAATGTGCGCGTTATGCTGAATGAAGGTACAAGTATACTTCCATATGAAGAGCCGGCTAAGCTTTCGAGGTATTCTATGCTTGAAGATCCGGACATTAATTCCGGTTATCCTTACGTTGAAAATATTCCTGATATGCTCTCACCGCAGATCACTGTACCTTATCCGGAATACTGCATGAAGAGCAGCGGAGACTATCCTTATGTAAGTCAGCTTCCGTCGTTAAAGAGTACAGATATGAGACCTCTTTTCAACGACTACATGATGCGTTGCCTCGGTGAGGAATTCAATTCCGGCTATCCTGTGATAATGCCGCTTGAAAACATCGTCCGCGAGAGGTTATCGGATATTTACTTCTGTGAGGCTCTTGTTACGGATATGTTTTTTGAGGAGATACCTATTCAGTATGCCTTCTGCGGAGGAAAGAAAGTATTCGGAATAAAATATCACCAGCTTTGTTAGAGCGTATTAAAACGCAGTATATTCGTACTGAACTCCGGAAATACGCTAAAAGACAGGGGCGCACGATAGTGCGCCCCTCTGTTTGTCGATAAGTATATTTGGAAATAATGGGATTATAAGGGGAGCCCCCTTTGGCGGTTTCGCAGGATACCGAATATGTACCGTAAATTTACGGCTCGGTAGCCCACAAATTCCGCTAAGGGAAGCACTCTAAAG
>ONAI01000122.1 GCA_900315755.1 uncultured Ruminococcus sp. | reverse complement strand
GTTGGGGCTTGAGTCTGTCAGATCATTACTGGCTGAGGCCTTGTGATAACGAGCTCAGTAATACCGCTCTCTATGAAAATGTTAACTTCTTCGATAATGTTTTTTCTGAGGACGTGGGAGATATACTGCTCGGGCTGAAGGAAGAAACCGATAATATCAACTACTGGTCTCCTGATAATACTACAAACGGTAATCTTAAAAAGCGCTGGAGGATCATAGACGGTAAACGATGTCTTTTCAAGTCAGGCTCTTATCCGTTTCAACAGCAGCCGTTCAATGAGGTCATCGCCTCAAGGATAATGGATAGGCTTGGAATAGATCATGTTCCGTATACAGTAACATGGATAAATGATGAGCCGTACAGCGTGTGCGAGGATTTTGTCACAAGTGACACCGAACTGATAAGTGCGTGGCGGATAATGCAGTTCAGACCAAAGGCAAACCATGAAAACGAATATCTTCACTACGTTAATATCTGCAAAGACATCGGCGTTGATATCGTTTCTGAACTTGACAGAATGATAGTTCTCGACTATATAATAGCAAACGAGGACAGGCACTTCAACAACTTCGGACTTCTGCGTGATGCCAATACACTTGAATGGCTGGGAGCAGCTCCTATATTCGACAGCGGAACGTCACTGTTGTATAACAAGCTGACAGCAAGAATACCAGCAAGTGGTATCATCTGCAAACCATTCAAAAAGACACACGGCGAGCAGTTAAAACTTGTCTCCTCCCTTGAATGGTTCGATGCTTCAAAGCTCGACGGCATCGAAGATGAGATACTTGAAGTGTTCAGCGGTGATAAGGCAGCTCAGTATATTGATACTGAACGTGCGAAGACTATAGCTGCCGAAGTCAGAAACAGGATAGAAACTGTTGAAAGTATGGCGATGAGCCATACACAAAGCTATGACATCTCCTCCACTGAGGGCGATGTCGAAGAAGATGTAGCTGAAAGCTACGGAATGAAAATGGAATAAGCAATGCGGAGACTGCGAAAGCGGTCTCCTTTTTATTGCGGAAGGGAGAAATGCTAAATGAAGAATATGATCAATAAACTCGAGTCTGTTATCAAAGAAGAATACAATAACAAATATGCCGAATGGCTGAATCTGAGTCACGAAGAACTCATAGAGAAAGCCGATGAAATATCCGCCGCACGATTTGTTAAGGATAGAATTCAGGACTCATTCACAGAGGAAGAAGCGGAATACCTGCTGCAGTTCAAGGAACCGCTGGAGATACTGGTCGACAGAATAACTGTTCTGAATGATCCGAATAACATAGCTGTAAAGGAGCAGTTCAGCGATATGGTATCCGAGATGTATGACAAGCAGGATGAGTATTCTGACTATGAACTCAACGAGGACTCAGGAATGCAGATGCAGTAAGGAGGCGGCAAATGGAAAAAGTGTTGATATTGCTGGCGAAGATTCTTGCCGATAAAAAGATCAGAGATAAGGTGCTGATATTTATTGGCAGTATAGTTGTCGGCTTTCTGCTCCTGCTTGCGGCTCCTATCATTGCTATTTACACCTTGGGAAATGTTGAAATAGAACCACCGGAGATAGACCGAAACGCCTTCAATGAAAGTGCATTCATAGAGCAGTTATCTCCCGAGCAGCAGGAGCGGATGTCTGAGATACAGTCCGCAGGTGATGCGATAGAATCAGAGCTGACCTCACTTGGTATACCGGAGCAGACAATAAAGGCACAGCTCATATATATGTCATACTTCGATGAGGTAGAAGGTTTCAATGCGAACTTCTACGCTCATCTTTTTTATTCCGCACCCCCCAATGACGAAGTCCTTATAGACAGCCTCAATCAAAATTACGGACTGGCTATCGACTACAACGAGTTCATGAGGACGTATATATTTGTCATGAACAGCACGATAAACAAGTATATGTTCACGGACGCTTCTACCAAGAATGCTGCGGATCTTGCGGCGTGGGCAGAAAACGCATACCTGTCGGAATGGCAGTATGCTGACAATTGCTTCGGTGAAAGGACCGGTGAGAACAGACTACGCTGCGCTGATAACGTCGGTCTCGTAATGGGCTATGTCAGGTACGATGCGGAGATGGGCTATGTCAGGTACGATGCGGAGAATAAGGTGTTCACTTCTGATACAGTGGATATGTATTATACCGAGCAAGGCAGCATCGATACGATGCCTGATGTGAAAGGTGTGGGAGTCTTTAACGGCAGCGAGTTTGGTGTCTATGTGGGCGGAGGTGAAGTTATTTTCTCCTCTGCTATGGGCGGCGTTCAGCGCCAGAGCCTCACAGAGGGAGGCTGGACTTCATGGTGTACCTTCGATGCTATATCATATCCGCAGGAGGTACAGGACAGGATAAATGAGCTTCAGGAGCCAACGACAGAAGCGACTACTGAAACAACTACAGGAGGTTGAAAAATATGAAGATAAAAATTACAGCGGCAGACAAGAGTGAAGAAAAGCTCTTCTATGCCTGCGACGAAGAAGAAATAAAGGCATCTAAGATCGGTCATATGCGTTTCGACTTTGGAACTGGAAG
>ONAI01000021.1 GCA_900315755.1 uncultured Ruminococcus sp. | reverse complement strand
GGTGCTGACGGTGGAAGGAACACGGTAGAAGTTACAGTTGATGATAACGGAGATTTTACAGATAATTATAGTAGCATTGAAATCAGGGATTATTTTGAAAATCTTATAAAAAACTTTGTAACTGATTATTTTGATTCTGATAAAACAATTGTAATTACTTCTCATTTCCATTTTGATTTTGATGAGCTTGATGATGTTAAAGGCGATTGTTTCAATAACAAAGTTGGAGGACGTAATGATATTATAATTTCAAGCGAAATCTGCACTGAAAGCGAATTTGAAGATTTCATTGCAGATTATTATCGTTGGAGTGATGAACACGCAGTTGTTTTCACAAATAGAATTATACTAATAAATGTTGATGATTTTTCTAAAATTAGTAGTTCTAATTATACTGATTATTATAATTCGAATTTTATAATCGCAGATTATACCTTAAGTTTGCATGGTAACCATAAATATGTAACAACATTAGAAAAGGAATTTGAAAGATTAGGTAAAAATAAACATTAAGGAGATTTATTATGAGCATCATTAAACTAACAGATGAAGAAATATGTATGTTGAAAAAGATAAAATCTTAGATTGAATAAGGCGTTATAAGGCAGATTCGGAGGAAGAAAAATGAGGAAATACATCGCACTAATGACCATAGCAGTACTTGCAACATCAATGGTCTCATCCTGTGGAAAAACAGGAACAAGCGGACATAAATGGCAGAATTCAGACACTCTCAACGAATGGCAAATGGACCTGCTTGAAGCGCAGGGGCTTCCTACTGACATTGAGCAGCTTACACCGTCGCAGAAACGCTCTATCCAGCACATATATGAGATGATAAACTATCTCAACGAAAAGTATGATGAGGAATTCGTTTATGCCGGATATGTAGAGCCCGGTGTTATGGACGAGGAAACGCTGTACGCCTATCCGAAGCAATTCGGCGCTGAGGGCGGCAAAAACACTGTTGAAGTTACTTTAGACGAAAAAGGCAATTTTACAGACACTTACAGCGATATGGGCGTTAGCAGCTATTTAGAAAAGCTGATAGGTGATTATGTAAGGGGGTATTTCAAGTCTGATGAAATTGGCTATCATATGACAGTAAACGCCAGTAATATAAAGAGTATGGATGAGGTGAAAAATGGAGATTTTAACTGGGATATCGGAGTAACAAATGCGTTCTTTTTCTCAGATAAGTGCTTTAAAGCTGAGGATTTTGAGGCGTTTGTTCCTCAATTTGCAAAATGGTTGTATGAACACAAAATTATAGCTACAAACAATCTAAGAATAGTAAATAACGTAGATGTAAAAGATGTGACATACCCCAATATTAATAAATGCTATAAGTATGAAAACCTTGTATATTTTTTTGATTTAGGTATTAATGCAAAAGATATTGTAATAACCAGATCATCTGACCACAAGATTGAATACTATAATACTAATGAATATGTAAGTAAGGAGATAGACTGTAAATGAGTATTTTAGAATTAACTGATGAAGAGCTTTGTATGTTGGAGCAGTTAACATATCTTGATAAAAAAGTTGCACAAAAGCCGGTTCAATAAGAACCGGCTTTAATTATTCAGCTATCAATTCGCAGACACCAAGTTTTCTGAGTGAAAGCACATTACAGCTTCCGAGTCCGAAACAACGCTCCATTTCCGCAGAATACTCCTCTGCGAGATAGGTTGGTACAAACGCCTGAACAGTATTTGTCCCCTGCACTCTCACCGCTCCGGTGTCGCCAAGAAATCGTCTGCTAATCATAAGTGCCGACAGATCTTCGCCGCATTGATAAACAATAGATGCTGTACTGCCTGATTCATTGACTATCCTGAAAAATTCCTCTGAATCGCCGTAATCAAGTGCTTCAACTTCCTGACGTGCACGGTAATTCTCACTTAAATAATAAGCCGCTCTCAGGACTGCCCTGTCACCGCATTTCTTACGGATGTCCGGCAGTTTTTTATAGAAATCATCTATCTCAGCATTGCTGAGTTTTTCAAAACCGAGTACATCCGCAACGCTCTTCATATATTCAAGTTCAATATCAGTGCTGCTCTCCGCAGTCTCACCGCCGGCAGTATCAGTAATACAAAGTGAATAGCCAGCCTTCGAGAAATCAAACTCAACCGGCTTTACATCAGGCTCTTCCTCATTTTTAAAGTCTGCGAACACAAATCCGCCCTCTGCACTCAGAAGGTATCCGATACCATTTGCAGAAACTCCGAAATACTCGCTCTGAACCTTCTTAGCTGTCTCTGCGATCTCGTCTCGCTTCAACTTTCCTCCGTTGAAAAAGCTATTCATGACATACGTCATAAGCACCGCAAACACATCATGAGGAATTGCACTGCTATCGTTCTCGGCAGATACAAATACGTCCAGACCGCCCAATTCAGCACCGGATTCCGCAAGCACCGCAGCTGTCCCCCTCACTATTACTGCAAGAGTTCCGCACTCCCCTTCCTTAGGTGACAGATCATCCAGATCAACAGCTATTTCACTTTTATCCGGAAGCTTTACATTGATATTGTTATTATTGTTATTTGCAGCAAATGCCGCAATATCGCGTCCGACAGCAGCCGCAAGAAGACTTCCGTTTCCCAGTATTTTGCAATCTCCTGCTATATCCGCGTACTCAGGCGCTGAGAATACCCTTATGTCTCCGCACTTGGGATACAGCCGCGAAAAACGTTCAGCAGCGCTAAGATACCGTGCTCTGCTCCGCAGCACACACATATCTGTATATCCGTAAAGTACGCTGAGTTGTTCGTCAAATTTTCCTGATGTCAGGCAATTCACAAATTCATTCAGATTCATAAGCGCCTCCATTTCTATTCATCCGGTGTGTAAACTTCTGTCTGGTTACTATACATTATAATATAAGAGACAGAAAAAGTCTACCATTTTCTGAAATTTTAACAATATCGTATCCATGCACAAATTTCTTATCCCGATTTGGTGCATAATCCCGAATTTGACTTAATTGCTGCAACTGCGTTGACACAGCTTAATTTACGTGTTATACTTTAATCAACAGATTAATTCAGGCTTAATTAATTGCTATTTAAGCAGAAAGGTCACTTCAATGCTTGATGTCAGAATCATAGGCGACCCCCTCAGTAACATTCCATGGCAGGATAAGCCCTCAGGCTGCAACGCCCCTGTATGGCGATATTCCGCAAATCCTATCATTAACAGAAATCCTCTGCCGGGTGTCGCAAGAATATTCAACAGCGCTGTACTCTCCTTAAATGACGGCTTCATCGGCGTGTTCCGCGGCGAACAGCGTGATGGTATCCCACACATATACATCGGAAGAAGTCAGGACGCGATCAACTGGAACTTCGAGCCGGAAAAGATACCTTTCACTAACTCTGACGGCGAACCGTTCATGCCGCGTTATGCTTACGATCCACGTCTTGTCAGGATCGGTGATACTTATTATATAATATGGTGTCAGGACTTCTACGGCGCTTCGATCGGCATTGCTGAAACGAAAGATTTCGTAACGTTCAGGAGACTTGAAAACCCATTTCTCCCCTACAATCGCAACGCGGTACTTTTCCCGCGAAAAATCGGCGGTAATTACGTCATGCTGTCGCGTCCGTGCGACAACGGACATACCGCTTTCGGCGACATCTTCATTTCCGAAAGCAAAGACCTCGAATTCTGGGGCAGGCACCGCCATGTTATGGGACCTTCAAAAAAATGGTGGGAAAACCTAAAGATCGGTGCCGGACCTGCTCCTATCGAAACAAATATCGGCTGGCTTCTCTTCTATCACGGTGTCGTGAACACTTGTAACAGCTATGTTTACAGCTTCGGCGCTGCTATTCTTGATACGGACGAGCCTTCAAGAGTTCTTCACCGCTGTACAGACTACCTGCTTGCGCCAGAAGAATGGTACGAAGAACGCGGATTCGTTCCGAATGTCTGTTTCCCATGCGCTGCTCTGACGGACTCGGATACCGGAAGAATAGCCATATACTACGGCTGCGCTGACAGCTATGTCGGTATTGCCTTTACCACTGTTCAGGAGGTCTGCGACTACATTTTAAAACATGATTCAGTCGATATTTCCGATTCTGAGATCGGGATACGATAATCTTTATACGCTTCTATGCCGGACTTTCCAAATCGGACAGTCCGGCTTCTTCGTCATATTTACCAAAGGGAATTTCATCATAATCACGAAAAGGTGAATTTTTTGTTGTCATTATGCACAAAATCAATAGTAACAAATTGTCCGTTATGTGCATACCTTGCGAATTTCACTGCGAATTACTTCATTATAGCAAAAAATACTTGCAGTTTTTTGTGAAATGTGATAAAATATATTGATACTGGAAATTGACGATATACGATTTCCTCTTACTCTTATATTTAAGGAGACTTCTATGGCAAAAATTAAAGCTGCTGTGATTTTCGGCGGAACATCTAAAGAATATAAACTTTCGCTCGCATCCGCTGCCGCAGTGATCAGAAATATCCCAAAAGATAAATATGAGGTCATCTGCATCGGTATAACCCAGAAGGGCCGCTGGCTGTATTTTCCCGGAAATGTCGAGGACATCGCTTCCGGTGACTGGGAAATGGATCCTGACTGCACTTCGGCTATCATTTCTCCCGATCCTCTTCACAGAGGTATCATAACGATTGAAAACGGCGAGACCTCTATCAAGCGTATCGACGTTGCTTTCCCGCTCCTCATGGGACGCAAGGGCGCTGACGGCGCTATACAGGGACTGCTCGAACTCTCAGGCATACCATACGTCGGCTGCGGCGTTCTTGCTGCTGCTGCCTGTACTGATAAGTCACATACGCATATGGTCCTTGACGACTATAATATAAAAACCGCTGACTGGCAGCTGATAACTCCGCGTGAGATAAGCCGGATAGACGAACGCTGCCACGAGATCGCTGATAAGTTCGGTTTTCCTCTTATCGTAAAGCCGGCTTGCAGCGGAAGCAGCGTTGGCACTACTATCGCTGAGAATATTGATGAACTCATCGCTTCTGTAAAAATCGCTTTCATTAATGACAAGAAAGTCGTCGTTGAAAAATATGTCACCGGAAGAAAGCTCGAAGCTGCTGTGTTCGGCTACGATAATCCGTTCTCCTCGTTTATCGGTGAGATACTAAACACCGATAAGGTCTACGATCCGACTGAGGTAAACGCAAGTTCCGGAGACGATCTTGCTATCCCTGCTGATCTTCCGGATGAGCTCCAGCAAAAAATACGCGAGACAGCTGTCAAGGCATACAAGGCTCTCGGCTGCAAAGGTCTGGCAAGAGTTGATCTCTTCCTCACAGATGACGGCGATCTCCTCCTCAACAAGATAGGCACTTCACCGGGGCTCAGAAATAACAGCGTATATCCAAAACTCATGGAGCACTTAGGAATGTCGCAGTCTTACCTGATAGACAAGCTCCTTGAACAAGCGATCGAAAACGCCGAACGCAACTATTAAAGGAGTATGCTTTGAAAAATAACGTATTGATCTCTCTTACAAGCATCCAGTGGCAGGACGGTGAAAAAAGCGAGACCGAACTCCTTACTAAGGCTAAATTCGTCCACGAGAACGGTCTCGATATCATATCGTACGAGGACACATCCGCCACAGGCTTTGACGGCTCTGTTACTACTATTAAGGTACAGGGATGCAAAAATGCTTCCATAGTCCGCGAGGGCACTGCAAATTCAGCCCTTTCCCTCGAAATAGGACGCAAACACTTCTGCCAGTATGGTACGCCATATGGAAACCTCCAGATCGGCGTTTATACTCACGCTATAAATAACACCATCGACAGCGATGGCAAGCTCTATCTTAAATATACTCTCGACCTGAACTCGTCATATCTCTCCGATAACGAGATAATCATGACTGTTCAGGATACGAATTCATAGAAAGGAACATCATTATAATGTCAGACCTCATCAATCAGGCATCGTTACAGCTCAACGAGATAATTATGGACGCTCTCGGTGTACTCGTAGCCGAGGAAGCTGTTCCGGCTGTACCGCTGCCAGCATTCAACATCGAGATACCTGCTGATAAGTCCCACGGCGATTTCGCTGCAAATACCGCTATGGTATGCGCTAAGGCTTTCAGAATGCCGCCAAGAAAGATCGCTGATCTCATCTGCGAAAAGCTCCAGCTTGAGGGTACTATCTTCGAGAGAGCAGAAGTCGCAGGTCCGGGATTCCTTAATTTTTTCCTCGGAAGAAAATGGTTCTCGGATGTTGTAAGAAACGTACTCGATGAAAAGGAAAATTACGGAAAAACCGATCTCGGCAAGGGCAAGAAAGTCCTCGTGGAATTCGTTTCCGCCAACCCGACAGGTCCTATGCATATCGGAAACGCCCGCGGCGGCGCTATCGGGGACTGTCTCGCAAGTGTTCTCCAATGGGCAGGCTACCACGCAGAGCGCGAATTCTACGTAAATGATGCCGGCAATCAGATCGAAAAATTCGGCAAATCACTTTCACTCAGATATATGCAGCTCTGTTCTGAAAAAGGTCAGCAGCTGATCTACGCTAACCAGAACGATACAGAAAAACTCTGTGCTGAGATATATTCACAGAGCGGTGAAGGTCAGGACTTTGAAATGCCTGAGGACGTTTACCTCGGTACTGACATCATCGAACACGCTGCAAATTACTACCACGACCATATATTTGAACTCCAGAACGTTTCAGAAGAGGATCGCCGCAAGGCTCTCGTTGATTACGCTCTGCCGCTGAATATAGCAGGTCTCGAACGTGACCTGAAAAAGTACCGTATAGTTTATGACAACTGGTTCAGAGAAAGCACCATCCACGCTAAAAACCAAACCAAGCTCGTTGTGGACAAACTTATGGAATCCGGTCACGCTTACGAGCAGGACGGCGCTGTATGGTTCAAGGCTACTGAATACGGTCTCGATAAAGACTTCGTTCTCCGCAGAAGCAACGGTCTTTATACATACATTGTTCCGGACATCGCTTATCACTACGACAAACTCGTAACCCGAAACTTCGATAAGGCTATAAACGTTCTCGGTGCTGACCATCACGGATACGTACCGCGTCTTAAAGCCGCTCTTACTGCACTCGGAGTTGACGCCGATAAACTCGATGTAGTTCTCATGCAGATGGTAAGACTCGTCCGCAACGGCGAGGTAGTAAAGCTTTCAAAGAGAAGCGGCAAGGCTATCACACTTGTTACTCTCCTTGACGAAATACCGATAGATGCAGCTCGTTTCTACTTCAATCTCCGTGAGGCTAATTCACAGTTTGAGTTCGACCTTGACCTCGCTGTTGAAAAGTCTTCGCAGAATCCGGTATACTACGTTCAGTATGCTCATGCAAGAATTTGCAGTCTTATCCGCAACCTCGCTGAAGAAGGCGTGAACATTCCGGATTCAGCTGACTTCGATCTCCTCAGCAATCCGCGTGAGATCGAGCTCATCCGTCACCTTGCAGCACTCCCGAAGGAGATAAACCTCGCTGCCAGAAGCTATGATCCGGCGAAGATCACAAAGTATGCGATAGACCTCGCTACTCTCTTCCACCGCTTCTATGACGGATGCAGCGTCAAGAATGCCGAGACTCCTGAGCTCAAAAATGCGCGTATACTGCTCTGTGTTGCCGTAAGACAGACCATCAGAAACGTTCTTACTCTCCTCAACATTGAGCAGCCGGAAAAAATGTGATCATTACATTTTGGTATTCAAAAGGTTACTAAAAAATTACAAAATTTGCTTCTGATTGTTATTATCTGACAAATACAGAGGTCAAAATATGGTTCATATGCGGGGATTTCACAGAAAATTAATAGTTTGTTCACAATTTGTTCACGATTATGTGTTACAATTTGTAATAAGTTGTTTTTCTTTGAAATTCACCGGTTCAAAATAACATAATTATTATATTTTCAAAGAAGGGATGTATATCATGTCCAACAGATTATTTCAGGGTTTAGTTCATCAGATGCGCGATTCGATCGACGCTACCATCGGTGTTGTAGATGAAACTGCTACTATCATCGCCTGCAGCGACCTTTCTCGTGTAGGTACTACAAATGAGTTCGTTTCACTCGATCTCACTGATTCTCACGACATCTTTATCCGCGATGGCTTCACATATAAGCCTTTTGGTTCAAGAGTTAAGCCTGATTATGCAGTTTTCGTTGAGGGCGTTGACGATGCCGCTGCTAAGTATGCAAGCATCCTTGCTATCGCTCTCTCAAATATCAAGCAGTATTACGATGAGAAGTACGACCGCAACAACTTCATCAAGAATGTTATTCTCGACAACGTTCTCCCCGGTGATATTGTTATCAAGGCTCGTGAACTCCACTTCAACGCAGAGATCAGCCGTGCTGTATTCCTTATCAGGATCATCTCTGCAAACGATATTTCTGCTTATGATGTTATCCAAAACCTCTTCCCTGACAAGAACAAGGACTTCGTTTTCAATATAACTGAAACAGACATCGTTCTCGTTAAGGAACTCAAGAGCGCTCTCGATTCAAAGGACCTCGAAAAGCTCGCTCGTTCTATCGCTGATACTCTCAGCAGCGAATTCTATACCCGCGTAAACGTTGGTATCGGTACTGCTGTTGTCGGCGTAAAGGACCTCGCACGTTCATTCAAGGAAGCTCAAATGGCTCTTGAAGTTGGTAAGGTATTCGATACCGACAAGGTCATCGTAAGCTACGATAACCTCGGAATCGCTCGTCTCATTTACCACCTTCCTACTACTCTCTGTGATACTTTCCTTCACGAGGTATTCAAGGTAGGCAGCATCGAATCTCTCGACCATGAGACACTCTTCACTATCCAGAAATTCTTCGAGAATAACCTCAATGTTTCCGAAACTTCAAGAAAGCTCTTCGTTCATAGAAATACTCTCGTTTACAGACTTGAGAAGATCAAAAAGCTTACAGGTCTTGATCTCCGCGAGTTCGATCACGCTATCATATTCAAGATCGCACTTATGGTCAAGAAGTACCTGTCTGCTAACCCCGTCAAGTTCTGATGATGCCGCGGATTCTGCCGCGGTCAGGACTTTGCAAAGTTTAAGGTAGGTGTAACCCAATTGGTTGAACTTAAAAACGTATCCGTGACCTACTCAAGCGGCGTTGACGCTCTCAATAACGTCAGCCTCAGAATAAACGACGGCGATTTCGCTTTCGTGGTAGGTTCTTCCGGTGCGGGAAAAAGTACAATGATAAAGCTTCTGCTTAAAGAGATAGATGCTACAAGCGGTGTTGTTACCGTTAACGGCTATAATCTCAATAAGCTGAAAAGGCGTAAGATCCCTGAATTCCGCCGTACTCTCGGATTTGTATTCCAGGATTTCAGACTGATCCCTTCGATGACTGTTTACGATAATATCGCTTTCGTACTAAGAGTTATTGATGCGCCGATCAAGTATATAAGAAAACGTGTTCCGTATGTTATCAGTCTTGTAGGGCTTCAGGCTAAGACAAATTCCTATCCTGACGAACTCTCAGGCGGTGAAAAACAGCGTGTAGCTATCGCAAGAGCGCTCGTAAATGACCCTAAGCTCATCATTGCCGATGAGCCGACCGGTAACATTGATCCGGAACTTTCATACGAGATCGTTGAGCTCCTCAAGAGCATCAACGATCAGGGTACTACAATCCTGATGGTAACCCATGAACACGATCTTGTTCGTCATTTCGGCGGACGTATCATAAACATTACAAGCGGTGAAATCGTTTTCGATGAGGTATTGCTCGGCTCGAATGACGATCTCATCTCGGATTCGGAATCCATGCAGTATGGCTATGCACTTGATGATTCAGCTGATGAATCAGCTATCCTCGCCGCTTCAGATATGGACTCCCCTGCACCTAAACCGGAAGGACCGGCTCCCGCTGAAAATGATCCGGTCAATATGCTTCTCGACGGGGAAGAAAACGAACTTCTCGGTGCCGGCGAAACTCCAGACATCCCTATTGACGAAATGACTCCGGACGAAGTTATAGCTGCAATAAGCGGTGATAAAACTTCAGGGGGTGCAAAATGAAAATAAGCGGTATCAAATATCTCGCCGATCAGGGTGTAGAAAACATATGGAAAAATAAAATGATGGCTTTCGCAACATTCTGCGTTCTCCTCATTTCTCTGCTTCTTGTTGGCGTATCAGTGTTGTTCTATATCAACATGAACTCAATGATACTCGGTCTTACAAATCAGAATGAGATAGTTGTCATCATGGAAAGAGGTGTCTCAGATGATGTTCTGAAAAATGCAGAACAGTCTATCAGAGCCACCAGCAATGTAAAGAGCGTTGAGTTCCGTTCAAAGGAAGACGCTCTCAATGAAAAAAAGGAAGAGCTCCCGGCTGCTAAGCAGATCTTCGATGAATATATCACCGATGCTGATTTTATGCCGGATGGTTTCAGCGTTACCGTTAAGGATAACGATGATATTGAAGAGACCTCCGCTAAAATAGCAGCTATCCAGGGCGTTCAGAAGGCTCAGTCTTCACCGCAGGTCGCTGAATTCCTGCGCGAACTCAGAAAAGTGGTTTCACTTATCGCCGGCGCTATCATTATTGCTCTGGCAGTTGTATCTATGATCATGATCTCAAATACTACCAAGGCAAGCGTTTTCGCAAGACGTGAAGAGATCCAGATCATGAAATATGTAGGCGCTACTAATGCGTTCATACGTCTGCCATTCTTCGTTGAAGGCATGGTTACCGGTCTGTTTGCAGGAATTGGTGCATTCTGTATAACATGGGGCGTTTATCGTTCGGTTTACAATGTCATAACAGAACAGCAGTTCATGATGCAGGCTTTCGGTATGAAGAGTATCATACCGTTCTCTGATATACGTTTATATGTACTCGTTGCTTACCTCGTTTTCGGTTCGATAATCGGTGCTCTCGGAAGCGTTATAAGTACAAGAAAGCACATAGACGTATAATGAAAGGAGTGTTGTGGCGGCTTTCCGTCAGTAAGATATGAACAAACTTAATATCACAAAGAAGATCCTCTCATTCGTCACTTGTCTGGCGCTCTCTTCCGGTATCGTTACTGTTTATCCGGCTGTTACCAACAGATCCGAAAAGGCATCTGCAAGAACACTTCAGGAAGTTGAAGAGGAAAGAGAAGCTAATCAGCGCAAGATCAACGAACTCCAGCTTAAACTCGATGCACTCGGAAGCGACAGATCTGACGAAGAAGCATATCAGGAAACTCTTGCTCAGCAGATAGAACTCATCCGCGGCAATATCAAGTCGCTCAATGCTGAACTCGACAGCATCAATGCCGATATTGACAATACAAAGGAAAACATCTCCGCGCTCGATCAGTCTATCACCGATCAGCAGAACACTATTGACAATAAAGTCAATGATTTCAAGGAACGTCTCTACTCAATGTACGTTTCCGGTGATGAAAATATCGCTGCTGTTTTCCTCGGCTCAGCAAGCTTCTATGACATCCTCTCAAATGTTGAGAAGGTAAACCGTATAGCCGCTTACGATGAAGATCTCATAAACCACCTGCTCGAGGATATAGATAATCTTCAGGTTTCTAAGGACGAGCTCCAGAGCGAAAAGCTAACTCTTGAAATGAAGCTTCAGTCTCAGGAAGCAAAGAAGGCAGAAAAAGAAACCGAACTCTCCTCATACAACGAAAAAATGTCTCAGACTGCTGAGGTAATCGAGCGTATCAAACGTGAAGAGGAAATGCTTGAAGGCGATAAAGCAGAACTTCAGGCTAACCTCGATGCACTTCAGGCTGAAAGCGACCAGATCACTGAAACGATCAGACGTGAACAGGAAGAGGCACAGCGCAGATACGAAGAAGAACAGCGAAGGATAGCTCAGGAAAAAGCTGCCGCAGCTGCTGCTGCACAACAGCAGCAGAATAATAGCAGCAGCTCAAGCAGTAACACAAACACTGCTGCCGCAGAGCCTGTTCAGTACGAGATCCCTGCACCATCAGCATCAGGATTTATCTGGCCTGCTCCGGGATTCAGCTTTATTTCAAGCTATTACGGTCCAAGATGGGGCAGCTTCCATGCAGGTATAGATGTCGGCGATGGCGGTATCGGCGGCGGTACAGCAGTTGCTGCAAAGTCTGGTACAGTTATTGCTGTTGATAACACCTGCACACATAACTACCCTAAGGGCGGTACTTGCTGCGGTTCTGGCTACGGCAACTATGTTATCATCGCTCACGACGGTACTTACTCTACTCTTTACGGTCATCTTGCTTACGCTACTGTTTCTCCCGGTCAATACGTTGAAGCAGGTCAGCAGATCGGCGTTATCGGCTGCACAGGCTGGTCTACCGGCGATCACCTTCACTTTGAGGTCAGAGTAAACGGAAGTGCTCAGGATCCTACTACATATGTACATCCATAAAATATTTCAGAATTCGGGCAGTTTACGCTGCCTGAATTTTTGTCATTCCAGAATTTGATATTTCTTTCAGGAGCAATATATGAATAAGAAGATAACACTCGGTATCGCACTGAGTCTGGTCGCAATAGCTTGCGCTGTGACCTTTATACTTACGTCTTTCTTTACGCTGCAAAGCTTCAATAAGAAAATCGTTGACGTTAATGAAAAATCTAAAAAATACAATGCCCTAAATGATCTTGAAATACAGGTGCGTGATAATTATTATGGCAGTATAGATCAGGAAGGCGCTGACAAAGGTATCCTGAAAGGCTATATTGCCGGCATAGGTGATCCTTACTCGAAGTATCTCACTGCGGACGAATATGCAGCACAGCTTGATCTCGAAAAGGGTGAGCAGATCGGTCTCGGTCTTACTCTCGCAAACGATGCGAGCGGCTATATAAAAATCGCGGATATACTTCCGGATTCTCCGGCTGAAAACGAAGGTCTTGCTCCCGGTGATGTCATCGTGGCAATTGATAATAAGGACGTTCTCACTATCGGATTTGACGAATCTGTCGCTTCAATGGAAGGTACTGAGGGGTCTTCACTCAAGCTTACTATCCGCCGCGACGGCGTTGATACCGATTATACTTTCATCCGCCGCTCTATTGAGATACAGTCCGTTACAGGCGAAATGCTCAACGGATTTGTGGGATATATCCAGATAAAGGGATTCAGAAAGAATACTCCAGATCAGTTCCTTGATGTTCTTGGCAGACTGAATGCCAACGGCGCTAAAGCCTTTGTGTTCGATCTCCGTGATAACAGCGACGGTCTTATGGATGCACTTGAAGAATGCCTCGATCCCCTTCTTCCTGAAGGCGTGATAGCTACCGCTTCCTACAAGGACGGTCACACTGATACTCTTGTCTACTCGGACGAAAATATGATCGACACCCCTATTGTAGTTCTGGTAAATAAGCAGACCTCATGCGCTGCCGAACTGTTTGCTGCTTCGCTCCGCGATTTCCGCAACGCTATAATAATAGGCGTTAAAACAGCCGGTAAGGGCGTTATACAGGATACCATCCGATTTGATGACGGCGGCGCTCTTATTATCACTGTTGCTGAATGCAGTACAACTCAGTCAGTTACATTCAATGAGACAGGTATCGTTCCGGACACTATCATCGAAAACAATGAAAGTGATCCGTTAGCAGACGATTCACAGTACCTCGCTGCTGTTGAAGCAGCAAGACTTGCTATCGCTCAGTAATTTGTTGCAATACTTTTAGGACGCCGTCCTCGGCGTCCCATATTTTTAACTGCGAAAGGAGCAGCCAATGAAAGCTATACGTCCCTATGAAAGAAAGGTTTTTTACTACGAAACAGACAAAATGGGTATAATGCACCACTCAAATTACATAAGAATATTCGAGGAGACCCGTGTTTCATTCCTCGAACAGGCTGGAATGCCCTTTGAAAATATCGAGGCTCTCGGAATTATGATGCCGGTACTCTCAGTCGATTGCAGATACAAAACTCCACTCAGATTCGATGAGCCGTTCGCCGTTTACCCTAAGATCACTAAGTTCAACGGTACTGTGCTTGAACTTGAATACACTATTATAAACCGTATCACCGGCGATGTCTGTGCGGAAGGACACTCCTCCCACTGCTTCACCGACAACGACCTCAAACCACTCCGCACACGGAGAAATTACCCGGAAATATACCAGCTCTTTGCTGACTACAATGGTATCGAGATCAATGATGATCAAGATCAGAATCGCTTGTTGTAATTAATCGGAAATATGGTATAAGCGGCACATCCGTGCTGGATTTTTCGCGGCATAGATCAAAGAAACACCGCTTTTTATCCGCGCACCTTGCTATTTCTGTAATTATATGGTATAATTATATATTATACCAGTTGAAAAGGAGAATCATTATGGCAGTTACTGAAGCAGTTGAGAATTATCTCGAAACTATTCTCATTCTATCCAAAAAGCAGCCTGATATCCACGCAATAGACATTTGTTCCTACCTCGGCTATTCAAGACCTACGGTATCTATCGTACTGAAAAAAATGAAGGATGACGGTCTTGTAAAAGTAGATTCCGATAACCACATAACTCTTACCCCTGCCGGTAAACAGGTCGCTGAAAACATCTATAAGCGCCACACGGTTCTGTCAGAGTTCTTTGCTTTTCTCGGCGTAGACCGCGATACCGCTGCTGAGGATGCCTGCAAGATCGAACACGACATATCAGATCAGACATTTGAGCTTCTTAAAAAGCATTATTACGAGATCTCAGGCAAAAATAACTCTGATACATGATCTCCGGAGGTTTACATGAACAAATTTGAGAAATTCAGAAGTGAATATCCCGTTTTCATCTATAAATCGTATGCGATCAGTGAAACACCAGACGCTGTTGAGATCTCATATGATTTCTCGATTGAAGGACTTGCTGAATTCAGACCATCATGGAGCTTTCCAAAGCCTGATAATATCAGCATAAGCGGTGATCTCACATTTGAACGTCTTGCTTTTTCACTCGGAATGGCTGAGGCTGTGAGCTACTGGAAAGCAACCTGCTCCCCTGAATTCAAGGTAATGTGCGGCGAACTCACATCCGAGCAGATAAGCTGGTGGAAGAAGCTCTGGTATCTTGGTCTTGGCGAATTTTTCTACGTCAATGGTATTGCCGCTGAATGTGATACCTTTGTAAGCATTTCACACAGCGGTAAATATCTCTGCACCGATTCTCAGGAACGTAAGCTTGACGGCTGTCTCGTCCCAGTCGGCGGCGGAAAAGACTCTGCTCTTACTCTTGAAACACTTGTCAGCAACGGTGTTAAATGCCGCTGCTACGCTATAAACAAGCGCTGCTCAGTTACGGCTACTGTTACCGCAGCAGGTCTGCCGGAAAGTGACCTTATTACTGCTTTGCGGCGCTTCGACCGTTCTCTTATACCGCTGAATCAGGCTGGATACCTCAACGGTCACACACCATTTTCTTCGATAGTCGCTTTCTCAGCCGAGATAACAGCTTATCTCAACGGTCTGAAATATGTTGTTCTTTCCAATGAATCAAGTGCCAACGAAAGCACAGTTGTCGGACAGGAAGTCAATCATCAGTACTCAAAAAGCTTTGAATTCGAGCGTGATTTTCACGAATACGAAGAAAAGTACCTTAAAACAGGCGTTTACTATTTCAGCTTTCTGCGTCCGCTGGCAGAATTCCAGATCGCCAAGATGTTCGTTTCACACAGCAAATACCTGCCGGTTTTCAGAAGCTGTAACCTCGGAAGCAAGGTCTCACCGGATATATGGTGCGGTGAGTGTCCGAAGTGCCTTTTTGTGTGCCTGATACTTTCGCCCTTCCTCAGTCTCAGTGAGCTGACAAGTATTTTCGGCAAGGATATGCTGAATGACAGCTCTATGCTTGACTACTTTATTGAACTCGCAGGACAGTCCGAGCATAAACCATTTGAATGCGTCGGAAGCATCGACGAGGTCAATCTTGCAGTTTCGCTTGCAGTCAGAAGGCTTGAAAACGCCGGTGATCCCCTGCCCTTGCTCTTTGAAGAATACAAAAAACGCGGTCTCTATCATCCTGAAACGCTTGATGAGCGAAATGCCGCCTGCTGCCGTTCCTATAACATCGAAAATCTTCTGCCGGAAAGCTTCCGTGCTATATTAACTAAAGAAATGGAGAGACTCCTTTGAGCGCTTTTTCTGAATATATCAGTAATTATACAAATAACAAGTCAGTTTGTATCCTCGGTTTCGGACGTGAGGGCAAGTCTACTTACAGCAAATTAGTACAATATTGCTCACCTGCCTCAATAACTATTTCTGACCTCAATCCTATTGACCGTGAGCAGAATAAACTTCCGGACGATGTTAAACTCATCACCGGAAAGGAATATCAGTCATCACTCGACGATTTTGACATCGTTTTCAAGAGTCCCGGCATCGTACTTGAAAAGCATCCGAACGAACTCAAGTGCGAGATAACAAGTGAGACTCAGGTTTTCTTTTCAGTCTTCCGCGAGCAGATAATCGGCATCACGGGAACAAAAGGCAAAAGCACCGTTACTTCCCTTATTTATCACGTTCTTGACCAGTCAGGTCTTGATTCGCATATTGCCGGCAACATCGGGATCCCGGTTTTTGAGATAGCCGATCAGCTTACTACGGGAAGCATCGTTGTGTGTGAGCTCTCATGTCATCAGCTTGAATACATGAGCGTTTCACCATCGAAAGCTGTCTTTCTCAACCTCTATGAAGAGCATCTCGACCACTACGGTACGATGCAAAATTACTATAACGCCAAAAAGAATATATACCTGCACCAGAAGTCCGGCGATATTCTGTGGTGTAATTCAGACATCAGACCGGACAATATTGCTCCAAGAATCATTACTGTTTCAAACTGTGATAAGTCTGCTGACGTTTACGTTGCTGACGCTTCTGTCAGGGATTCTGACGGCGAAGTGTTCAGCATCCCGACGGATAAGATCAAGCTGCTCGGAGTTCATAACCACTACAATATCGCAATTGCTTGGGATGTCTGCCGCAGATACGTTTCACGCGAACAGTTCACCGACGCTTTGTGCAGTTTTTCTCCGCTCGCTCACAGACTCGAATTTGCCGGTAATTTCCACGGTATAAACTGGTACGATGATTCCATTTCAACTGCCTGTGCAACTGCGATCGAGGCTCTTAAAAGCGTTCCTGAGCCGGCTTCAATACTAATCGGCGGTATGGACCGCGGTATCGACTACACTTCTCTCGTTGAGTTTCTGCACGGTACTGATGTTCAGGTCATATGCATGGAAGCTTCAGGAAAACGTGTTTACGATATGCTGACCAATGGAAATTCCGCAAATAATGACCGTTTCCACTACGTTCCGCACCTCGCTGACGCTGTTGAACTCGCAGCAAAGATCACTCCTGAGGGTAAAAGCTGTGTAATGTCCCCTGCCGCTGCAAGCTACGGTATATTCAAGAATTTCGAGGAACGCGGCGATGTATTCAAATCGCTTGTAAGTCAGCTGAAATAACTCTTGACAAGTACACGTCAGAATGCTATAATAATCAAGGTGAATCCCGACAGTTCGTTTGCGCCATCCTGTCGTAAAAAAAATACCAGGGCATCCATTGGGCTGATTATGCCCGTTTATGACTTTACAGGATGCGTCTGCTTTCAGACGCATTTTTTATTAGGTGATTTTTATGTATAAGATCAAAACTTCTGCTTCATTCGACAGCGCACATTTTCTCGCAGGCTATGAGGGCAAATGCTCAAACATTCACGGTCATCATTGGGTCGTTGAAGCCTCTTTTTCAGGCTCTGAACTCATTCAGGACGGCACTCAGCGTGATATGCTGATAGACTTCTCAGACATCAAAAAGGAAGTCCGCGGCATCGCTAAAAGCTTCGACCATGCGCTGATTTGCGAAGTCAATTCGCTGAAGCCTGCTACTATGCAGGCTCTCAAGGATGAGAACTTCTGCATTATCGAAGTTCCGTTCCGTCCGACAGCCGAAAACTTCTCAAGATACTTCTTCCAGCTCCTTAACGAAAAATCGCTGCCGGTATGCTCGGTCTCAGTTTATGAAACTCCCAAGAACTGCGCTACCTATGAGGTGGACTGATGGAACACACATTCAGACTCGCTGAATATTTCATCAGCATAAACGGTGAGGGGCAGTCCGCCGGAGAGCTTGCTCTTTTTCTGCGTTTCACCGGCTGTAACCTGCGCTGTGACTGGTGTGATACCTCTTGGGCTTGCGATAAAGATGCTCAGCATGAAAACGTTTCTCTCAGCCGCATCGCTGAGATAGCCGCGGACGCGCTCAAGCATGGAGTTCGCAATGTTACTCTCACAGGCGGTGAGCCTCTCTTGCAGCAGAATATCAGCGAAGTTATCAGCAAACTCTCAGAACTCGGTCTTCAGGTCGAGATCGAGACTAATGGTTCTGTTCCGCTGAAAGACTTCTGTTCAGAGCATCGTCCTAAGTTCACAATGGACTACAAATTACCATCAAGCCGGATGGAACAGCATATGTGTACTGATAATTTCCAGCTGCTTCGTGAGATGGATACGGTAAAATTCGTATGTGCTTCGCGCGGCGACGTTTTACGTGCAAAGGAGATAGCGGAGCAGTATAAGCCACAGTGTCCGCTGTATCTCAGCCCTGTATTCGGACGTATAGAACCAGCTGAAATAGTTGAGATAATGAAAGAGCAGCAAATGAGCAGCTTCCGTCTGCAATTACAGCTGCATAAATTCATCTGGCCGCCGGAAATGCGCGGCGTTTGAAAGGCGATATAAATGGATATTAAAGCAATAGAAGAACACATCAAAGGGATACTTATCGCGCTCGGTGAAGATCCCGACAGAGAAGGTCTCCGCGAAACTCCTCAGAGAGTTGCTCGTATGTATCAGGAGGTCTTTGAGGGCATTAACTACACCAATCATGAAATTGCCCAGAAATTCGGTAAAAAATTCGAGGCTACCGACGAGGATACTGCCGTAGTCATGAAGGACATCACTGTTTTCAGCTACTGCGAACACCATATGGCTCTCATGTACGATATGACTGTCGATGTTGCTTACATACCCCGCGGAAGAGTTCTCGGACTTAGCAAGATCGCACGTATCTGCGATATGGCTGCAAAGCGTCTCCAGCTTCAGGAACGACTCGGAAGCGACATTGCCGAGATAATCTCAGAAGCTGCCGGTTCTCCTGACGTAGCTGTCGTGATACGAGGATCTCACAGCTGCATGACAGCGCGCGGAATACACAACACTTCCGCAAAAACTACCACCAAAACCTACCGCGGCGCTTTCAAGACCGATCCAGAACTGCGCCGTCTTCTCGACTGAAAGGAGTTACCATGAAGGCTCTTGTACTCTTCAGCGGCGGCGTTGACAGCACCACTTGTCTCGGAATAGCCGTCGATAAATATGGCGCGGATGAAGTTCTTGCACTCTCAGTATATTATGGACAGAAGCATAGCAAGGAATTGCAGGCTGCTGAGAAGATCGCCGCTCACTATGGCGTGAAGTTACATTCTCTCGACCTCGCCCTTATATTCGCAGACTCGGACTGTTCTCTCCTCAAAGGTTCTTCCGAGGACATCCCAGAAGAATCCTATGCAGACCAGTTAAGTAAAACAGGCGGTGCGCCTGTCTCTACATATGTTCCGTTCAGAAACGGACTGTTCCTCTCCTCCGCTGCAAGCGTTGCACTTTCAAACGGCTGCGAGGTCATATACTACGGTGCTCACAGTGACGATGCTGCCGGAAACGCTTATCCGGATTGCAGCGCTGATTTCAATGAAGCTATCAATCGCGCTATATACCTCGGAAGCGGTCAGAAGCTGAAAGTCGAAGCTCCTTTTATAGGACTTACAAAGGCTGAAGTCGTAAAGAAAGGTCTCGAACTCGGTGTGCCTTACGAAATGACATGGAGCTGCTATGAAGGCGGAGATATGCCGTGCGGCGTATGCGGAACCTGCCGCGACAGGATCGCAGCTTTCAAGGCTAATGGCATCGAAGATCCAGCACTTGCGAAAGGAGTATAACATGACAGGTAGAACCGATAATGAAAAAGGCAGCATTTCTCTGCTCGGTAACCAGAATACTCAATACGGTTTCGACTACGATCCGGCTGTTCTCGAAACCTTTCCAAACAAGCACCCGGATAACGATTACTTCGTAAAGTTCAACTGTCCTGAGTTTACAAGTCTTTGTCCGATAACAGGTCAGCCGGACTTCGCTACGATATATATTTCCTATGTTCCGGCTGAAAAAATGGTCGAGAGCAAATCTCTGAAACTGTACCTGTTCAGCTTCCGAAATCACGGCGATTTCCACGAGGACTGCGTAAACATCATAATGAAGGACCTCATCAAGCTTATGCAGCCGAAATATATCGAGGTCTGGGGAAAATTTCTTCCGCGCGGCGGCATCTCCATTGATCCCTACTGCAATTACGGCATTCCCGGCACAAAGTGGGAATCTCTCGCGTGGGACAGGCTTGCACATCATGACCTATATCCGGAAACGGTAAATAACCGCTAAAAATATAAACTCACTGGATTCAAAAATAAGGCTGTGTAACATCAGGTTGCACAGCCTTTTATTATACGAAAATAATGCGTAGGCTTCGACGGACAGGGATTTTCAAGAGTATTCCTCGAAACTCCGGAGGTTTCAGAGCGCATTGAAAAAAGAGCTGCAATCATAAAGAATTACTCTCTGACCGGTGATTTCGTACACATCCTTCTCTATCAGATACCCGGATCGCACCAGCTTTTCTGCAAAGGATACTGCGTCGATTCAATCGGTCAGAATCACTCACCCAATTCATTCTTCCAGCAGTCAGATGACGGCTCTGAGGGCAAGATAAGCTCACAGAAAATAATGGTTGGCAATACATCGTTTATTATACCGCAATTCGAGTCTGCAAGCGAAAACACAAGTATCGAAAACCTGCACTCATTTGTTGACTATCTTCTTACACACGATGAGAATGTCGATGGTATAATCGAATATCTGGCTAAGCTCCTGCCAATTGTAATAGTCGGAGAAGGCGAAAATGGAAACTGCTATAATTCGCGTGAAAAGTTAGAGGCTGTATTCAGCGACACTGACAGCCTTGCAACAATAATCAAAAACCTTACAAGCTTTGTTAAGGAAAACAAACTTGACGGCGACTATCTCAATTAACTGTTAGCAGCGCTTGGAGTTGATGCTACCGGCATACTATCACTTATTTTCAAATAATATAAAGTGAAGGCGGGATCACTTACTTTTAAATTAAGACATTACATTCAAGTGTATATTGACCTTTGATGAGTTCCTAAAACAACTTCGTTTTGGGGACAACTCCCTAAAAAGGCCTTACACCACCTCAATGTCATTCCTCATTAATTAAATATTATTTCCAAAATCAAATAGCAAAAAAGCCCGAATATTCGGGCTTTTATACATTATCATACTTATTTTATGGCTATCATGTGTAAGCTGTACATAATTTATTATAGTGTCGTTAGCGAAAGCAGATTAAGCCTTCTGTAAAAAGTAAACGGTAAAACGAGTGCCCCCGTGGAAGGGGGCACAGGCACTGTGCTGTCTTGGCATGACTTAATTGATGACATTCATTTTTCCGCAATTTTAAGCGTTTTTTTATATCACCGCTTTTTTAAGCGCCTATGCGCTATTCTTTTCTATACATCGTATAGCATATTCCATTGTATTTGTCAAGAGAAAAACTTAACTTTTCAATATATTTTTCAGTTAACAAATATGTATCTCTGCTCCCTGTGCTAAGGCGTACAGGGAGCTTTTTCTGTCTTATAATGTCTCAACACCGTGGAAGAAGAAACGCATCTTATCTATCCGCTTATCCGTATGTCAGTGTCCGATGTACCATGCTTTATATTCAACCTTGCTTATCCTAATAACTCTCCTTTATATGTACCGTTTTGGATCTTGAAGAAGAACTCGCTGAAGCTGTCAGTCTCAAAGATCTGCATGAGCTCACGCATATTCCATATGAGATTTGCACTCTCTATTTCTGCTCTATCAAGCCAGAACACTCTGCCTTCTTCGGAGCTTTTCAGTTCTCCTTCGAACTGGTCTGTCTTATACAGCAGAACAATATAACGTGTACCATTCTCCAGTATCCAGTCCTTGAATCCGCATGGCTGTGGATTATATATCGTAAGACCTGTTTCTTCCTTCATCTCACGAATAACTGAGTCCAGAAGAGATTCTTCAGGCTCGACGTGACCGCCCGGGAAAACGAGACCTCCTTTGTATTTTTCCTTCAGCCCTTGTTTCTCCTGTACAAGCACACGCTTGTCATCATAAATAAGGCACATATTGGTAAGTTCTATTTTTGATGATCTATCCATTTATATTACCTCACGCATAATAGAGCACTGAAGATGCCATGTCTTTTTTAAGTATAAGGCTGCGATTAGCTGTCACATCGCCAGGTGTTTTCCATGTCCTGAAGCTTATCATGGGTATTTCATATCCGTTTGTAAGTTTTACAGTTATATTCAGCATAGTTCATTTTTCGTATCGTCCTCAATATCCTTGATTTTCCTCGCAGGCACACCGCCCACAACGCAGTTATCGGGAATATCCTTAGTCACAACAGCCACGGCAGCGACCACAACATTATTACCTATTGTCACTCCCGGCAGGATAGTAACATTACCGCCGATCCATACATCGTTACCGATATGGACAGGCTTTGCGATACCGAGGTGTTTTATTCTGCCCATAGGTGAGAGGGGGTGTCCGACCGTTGTGATCAATGTACCCGGACCGATCATCACATTATCTCCAATATAGACCTCACGAATATCGAGTATTGTGAGATTGAAGTTGCCTGTGAAATTGTTACCGATAAATATTTTCTTGCCATTGTCATAGCTAAATGTCTTTGCAATCCACACTTTTTCGCCCACGCTGCCGAGCATTTCTTTAAGCTGAGCGTATTGAGCTTCATAATCAGTATCGTCAATCGCATGGTGATTGCTTGCAGTAACGGTTGCCATTGTCGAACCTGCTTACGCATCACCATAATCAAGAGGAACAACTGCAAAAGCGTGAAGTCCGACCGGATTTCCGAGGACTGCTTCGACCTTTTCCATTCTGTCTTTCAGCGGAGCAGTACCTATCCGCACCGCACCAAGACCGAGCGACGCTGGTTCAAGCCACAGGTTTTCGGCGGCGATACTCAGGTCAATCTCACAGTAATCGGGGAATCTCGTACTCTCCACCTAATGACACGAAAACACGCCCAAAAACAAGAGCACGGGTCACTATTCCCATGCTATATTATTCTATTCTGCGGCTGTGTGCCTGACTCTATGCGGATGCATCACTTTACCGATGCTGTTCTCTGAATCCTGCAAAAAGAGAAAATCTGTATCACGCCACTTTGATCCCCCTCAATTAGCAATTCTATGGTGTACGGGCTCAACATTTTCATCAAGTGCTTTAAAAACATAGCCCTCCGAAATCGCAGTATCAAGCATCTTTTCAATTATCAGCGGATTATTTTTTAAACGCTCCATATCATGCATCAGAATTATCGGCGTTTTGAAATCAGAATGTATCCCGTCCATAAGCATATCATAAAGCTCCTGCACTTTATGATTGTCAACGCTTGTATCATAAGGATGAATATTCCAGTCGTAATATACATAGCCATAGGACTTGGTCTGCTCGGCAAGTTTTGTCATGATCTTGTTGCAATAATGTCTGCTGACAGTATTTGACGAGCCTCCAGGGAAGCGCATGATCTTCGGTGCTTTGCCGGTGATCTGTTTTATCAAGTTTCGTGCTCTGAGGTTGTCGTCCCAGAAGGTATTTGTACTTCTGTATATGATATCGTATTCGTGCTGAAAAGCGTGTACGCCGATACTGTGACCTTCATCTGCTATACGCCTGATGATATCCTCACGACCTTCTATCATCTCTCCGACAACAAAGAATGTAGCATAGGAATGATACTTTTTCAGAATATCAAGAAACTGCTCTGTGTGACTGGAGGGACCGTCATCTAATGTAAGATAAATCGTTTTATTGTTCATTTTCATCACCAATGCTTTCCTCAGAATAGAGTTGTCTGTACTCCGGACACGTTTCAAGCAACTCTTTATGCGTACCTTCTGCAAGCACCTTTCCGTCCTCCAAAAAGAACAGATGCTCACAATTGACAACCGTAGAAAGTCTATGCGCTATCATTATGATCGTTTGGCTTCCCTGCATAGAATCTAAAGCTTCACGTATTTTTGCCTGCGTTATATTATCAAGAGCAGAGGTCGCTTCATCAAACATCATGATCGGATGTTTGAGAACTATGCTTCTTGCAATCGCAATTCTTTGCCGCTGACCTCCTGAAAGACTGATGCCGCCCTCTCCGACAACTGTATCATAACCCTGCGGCAGCCTCATGATATCATCGTGTATACAAGCTATTTTGCAGGCATTTATCATTTCATCATCAGAAAGGTCATCCTTTACAACCATCAAATTGTCACGAATGCTCATATTGAAGATATACGGCATCTGGCTGACTGTCTGGATATTGCTGCGGATCGTATCCTGATCAAGCTGCTTTATATTATGACCGTCAAGGGTGATCGTTCCGCTGTCTGCATCATAAAGACGTGAGATCAGTGAAAGAACGGTACTCTTTCCACAGCCGCTTTTTCCTACAAAAGCAACGAATTCACCTGCTTTAATATGCAGGCTTATACCTTTGAGAACAGAGACAGTGGTGCCGTTTGCACGTTTGTAGGAGAAGTATACGTTATGCAGCTCGATATCTCCCTTTACAGTATCGAGGTGGACTGTTCCGAAGCTCTCCTTTTCGTAATCTTTACTGTTCATGAGCTGGTAGATACGCTCAGAGGAAAGGTTCAGGTCGTAAATAGAGGTCAACATAGAGGAGATCGTATACGAACATGAGTAAACTCTGCCATTGTAGTTATATAGGATCAAAGCAGTCGCAGCAGACATATGTCCCATTGACATCTGAAGCGCAAGCAGCGCCATATAAATGAAATTTGACCAGCTAACGAACTGTGTACGCAATAAGATGAATTTCATTGACTTGAATCTCATATCTGTAACAAGGTCAACGCTTTCGTCGATGCTCCGGTTTAGTTTTTTCTTAAAGCTGTCCTCACAGTGCAGGAGCTTGATGTCACGATTTGCACGAACCATTTCACCAGTAAAGCTCGTATGTTTTTCAATGGCGGAGCTGCATCGGCGCATATCATCCGTCAAATTGATTTGATGAGCCCTTTGTATCAGGAAGAAAATTGTGAACAGAACGATCTCGAATGCAAACATATTTACGGATATAAGCGCAAATGCCGCAAAGACACTGATAAGGCGGAACAAATCAATGGTCGCATCGAGTATCGCATCCATACTGTCAACGACCTTTTCGGTTTCATTGATAAGACGCTGTGTGAATACACCCGTTCCGTTCTCATCCATACAGTCCGTCTTTATCCGAAGGATGCTGTCCGAAAGGTCATGTTTCATCTGCTTTACCATTTCACCGTAGGAAGCCCTTAGCATTCGGCTCGTAACATAATTCAGCAGACTTGATGCGGCTGCTTGTACCAAAAGCAGTCCTGCGGCGATGTATATCTTTTTTATCTCCGAGGCGGAATATGCAATAATGATCTTAGCCGAGATGATGGGCTCGACAACATTGAAAAGCATCTGGAGAAAGCGCAGAACACAGGCGAGTATGAGAATCCATTTCTTTTTCATCATGGCGCTCAATATCTTTTTTGTCATTCTGAAATCTGTCTGCGGCATCTTCGGAGAAAAATCAATGACATTCTGTCCATGACGGTATTTCCATAGAAGCGGACTGTTCAGATTGGATAACAGAGTGCTCTGCATCGGGGTCAGGGGTTCCGTCAGCGGGTTACGGCTGCTTCCATCCACCCATACATGTATGGAGATCTTCTTCAGACGGCTTCTATAGATGATCTTGAACTTTTTGCTGCCATTGATGTTCATATAATCAAGCAACAATTCTTCAAGCAGCAACTTGAAGGCAAGTCTTTCTTTGGCATCTAAGCCGCTTCTTTCAAGAAAGCTGTATGTTTCCTCAGTAGCTGCTGAGATGTTTTTTAAATCTAATTCCATATTATACTCCTGATCGGTCATATGGCGGACCGAACCTTTCATTTATCATAGGAATTGTCTCAGGGAAATGAATTGTGTATTCATCATTTACTTTCAGCTTGGGATCAATCCTTTCGATCGAATTCTCCCTTATTACTGCTGCATCCTCTGCCGGCACAACAAAGTATCCATTTTTTTGACCGACAGCCATTGGTTGCGTATACGCCAGAAAACATCGGGATGCTGAATCGGGTTTGAAGCAGTAGGGGCTGCAATAATACAGGCGAGTATAAAAATCTGGTTGATGCTCAGGCTGCGTACATCATTGTCAAAATAGAATTCAGCGGCATCACAAATCCCGTATTGTCCGTTTCCGAAATAGATAATGTTGAGATACAGCTCAAGGATTTTTTCCTTGCTGAGTGTATGCTCTATTCTGATGGCAATCACAAGCTCGATGATCTTGCGGAAATAGCTCCTTCGGAAATGAAAGTACATATTCTTGGCGAGCTACTGTGTTATCGTACTTCCGCCGGCAATGATTTTCTTTTCCTTTCGGTTGCGCTTGTACGCATATCGTATGGAATCGTATCTGAAGCCTTTATGATCGAAAAAGCGGTCATCCTCAATAGTGACTACGTACTCTGCCATCTTCTTTGGGATCTGTTCATAGGGACAATAGTCCTTCTGTGAACTTCGTTCTTCATAAAAGCGCATGATCGGACGTTTCCACATAACCACCTGCGCATAACCATATACAAATGCTATCGCCAACAAAATCAACGTTACCACTGAAACTGATATAAACAGCAGTACAAATAATACAGTATTCATAACATAGTATAATACCACAGCACAAAGGCTGGTATCCATTTACCTCCTCTATAGTAATTATCACCGGTAGTATTCCACTTCAGAAAAAGTCTTGCAATTCTGACGATTCAGTGGTATAATTTTATGGAATGATGAATCAATCAAAGCAGCGGATCAATATGTGAGAGTAGCTTTTCTGCAAAAGACAGCGCTAAAAAAGCAATGACGACCGGAGGGAAAAATGGAACAGAAAGAACTAATATCACTGAGCAATGCAAGGGCAGCAGCACTTTACTGCGTTGAGGATAACCAATATCTTTATGCTGACAACATGGATGCCATTATCTATCCTGCCAGTATCACAAAGCTCCTAACCGCCTGTACTGCTTTACAGTTTCTGCGCCCTGACACGATTATCACTGTCGGAGACGAACATGAACTTGTAAATGAGCATTCCAGCCTTGCGCTCGTATTTCCGGGATATCAACTGACATTCTCGGATCTGCTTGCAGGTATGCTGATATCATCAGGCTGTGATGCAGCCTATACAATCGCTGCTGCGGCTGCACGAGCAGCGTTTCCTGATACAGCTATGAGCGCAAAGGAAGCTGTTGAGCGCTTTGTTGTCTTGATGAACGAATATGCCTGTTCTTTCATCGGCATGAAAAACAGTCACTTTCAAAATCCCGACGGCTGGGATGACAAGGAGCAATACTCCAATGCTGAGGATCTGATAAAACTCGGCAAGCACGCAATAGAAATGCCCGAGATCCAAGCCATTACCAGCCTGTCAGAAAAGGTATCAGACATTGTTTCAGGTGAGCATCTGGTATGGCTCACAACCAACATGCTTCTTGTTAAGAACTCACCATACTACTGTCCGGAAACTGTCGGCCTCAAAACAGGCTCTACCAACATTGCAGGAACGCATTTTCTCGGTGCGTTTGAACGCAGCGGTAAAACGTATCTCTCATTTGTCTCCTGTTCAGATTTACAGCAGGATAAATTCGGACTCACATTGCAAATCCTGGCGGAATACGGACCCATTATAATAAGTGATACGAAAAGCGATCATACCACAACGATTACACTGTAATTATACCAAAAAAACTTGTACAAATTATGAACAAAAGATGAATTTTCCGTCCTTCTGCAAACTTGTATTTAGATAAATGACTAAATACATAACAGAGGTGTGGGCATGAAGGATACCTGGAGTGTCATGGCGAATCCCACACACCGTGAGATCCAGCAAATGCTGCAAAAGCGTGACATGACAGCAGGTGTGTCGAGAGTTTCTTTAATTTCCTCCTCTGTCATGAGCTCCCATGCACCGCTTGTATCATAGAAACTGACGTAAATATCTCCTTCAGAAGTATGGATCTCATGCTGCTCGAGCCCTTCACAGTAGCCATCACTTGCTTGACCGCGTAGCTCCTGAAGTAATTCGTCATACTCGTAGCTGTCAAGTTCGCCGCAGATCTGACAGGTAAACACTCCCATGAGCCTATCTCCGACCTTCTCAACGGAGGGGAATATGGAGTAGACCTTATCTGCGAAGCGCTTTCGACCATATAGATACGCCATTAAACCACGGTTTTCTTCCTCAAAGCTCTGATAAGCTTTGATAGCTTCATTGATCTCACTCTCATATTCAAGAGTTTCATAATCGGAAAGCACTTCGGTGTCCTCGAAGAATTCTTCTTCCTCATTCTCGTTGAATGAAGGCTCGATCACTCGTTGTACCTTCAAGGGACAATAGAACCTCAACTCAGTGAGCTTCTCAGCCTCAACATGGATATCCGGCTGAAAGTCTACGCCAATATCCGTATTCTTAGCCATAGAGATGTCATCCCTCTGAGTGAGCTGCTGTATGATAGCATTTTTGATAAGGCTCTCGACCTCATCCATATCGATCATATCAGCCGATGTGAAGTCGGTCTTGTCTGTATGAGCAAGTTCAGCGATCTTTTCAACAGTATCCTTGATCATGTCGTGAAGTTTCAGTTCGGGTTCGGAAGTCTGGTACCTTTCGTAGATTGACTTAGCATCAGGTACGAACATGGAAAG
>ONAI01000074.1 GCA_900315755.1 uncultured Ruminococcus sp. | reverse complement strand
ATCCGTCAGGAGCGTTACGCAGGCGCAATGCAGAGGAGCTTCTATATCGGAGATACTGTTACAGAAGCCGATGTGAAGGCGAAGTTTGAGGACGGTGTTCTTAACATCTGCGTTCCGAAGGCAGAGCCAAAGAAGCTGGAAAATCACAAGTATATTGCCATTGAGGGATAATACCTCGCTAAGATATGATTCCGAAATAATGCTCCCCGGAGCTGTTCATATGAGCAGTTCCGGGGAGTTTGTTTTTATGTGATTTGAATGAATCATTATCCTGCCATGATCGAAACTTTGAATCCTGGGTTCAAAGTTGATAACAAGATAAGGTATCGTAAGAAGTATGTCGTACACTACCTTTCGGAACGGCGTTGTGTGCAGACTTATAGGCGGAGTGAAGCCCGGCTCTTTTCCGCCAAAATAAATATCGAGCCAGTTGCAGGTCTGCGTAAATATCGGCAGCTCTGCTTCGGTGCTTTCCGATATGAGCTTATGGGGAAAGTATTTCTGCCCGTCGAACCATAAGCCTGTCAGTGCTTCGCCGTCACTGGCGAGGGTTATTCCGCCGATGGGAGAGGTATAGTGAAATGTGTTATTCACGCTTTCATCACCCCTGATATCTGATCTGAAAATAATCAAGATAAGCCTTGAAGCGGTCCTGTGCAGTCAGCACCGTATCCGTCAGCCAGCCACGTTCCTGTTCCCAGTTCTTTAGTCCGCGGTAATAGAACATCTTCAGATCGTCGGATATGATGAATGGGACTATATCACGGCTCAGGCACTCCTTCAGCATAATAAGCCTGCCGACTCTGCCGTTGCCGTCCTGGAACGGATGTATGGACTCAAACTGATAATGGAAGTCGATTATATCTTCAAGTGTGATCTCTTTCAGGTCATTGTACTGTGATACGAGCTTTTTCATTTGTGCAGGCACTTCATCGGGAGCAGCAGTAATTTCGCCGCCAACTTCATTAGCGAACTTCTTATACTTGCCAACTGCAAACCAATCCTTTCTGCTGTCAGCAGTACCTGTTTTCAGCATCTTGTGAAGCTCCTTGATAAACACCTCTGTTAAAGGCTTTTCGGCGTTCTCAATAACATAGTCTATACAGCGGAAGTGGTTGACCGTCTCGACGATATCGTCAACGTTTACCGCTTCATTTTCAAAGCCTAAGGTGTTGGTCTCGAATATATATCGCGTCTGGTCATGGGTGAGCTTGCTTCCCTCAATATGATTGGAATTATAGGTCAGCTCGATCTGCAACTTGTGATAGATACCACCGTGCTGATTACTGCTTTTCTGCTCTCTGAGAACCTCAAGCAGTGTCTCTGGACGTTTCAGTTTTCGGCGTCCCGGTCTGACAGCATCGGCAGGGATTTTCCATGTTTTGCCGATAAGGACAGCGCCTTCGATGCGTCTTTCCGCACAGTAGTTGCGGACTGTACGCTCGGATATCCCCCATAATTCAGCCATTTCGGCTACGCTTCTGTATTCCACGGTATCACCTCCATAGTTCTATTATATCATATTATCGGCAAGAAATCAATGATAATGCATAGAAATTCTTGCCGATAAAAACTATACCACAGGTTTACTTGACATTTCCGTAATGCCGTGATATAATGATGTCAACACAAGGGAAAAGCTCCCGGAATTCTTACTAACGAAAGGGTGAAAACAATGAAAGCTATCATGAACAACGCTATGTCTGCATACATTTGTGCTTTTGATTTCCAGCAGTCAAGCTATTTCTTCCAGTGGGAGGATAATGGCTCAATTTTGCTGCGCACAGGACAGAAAAGTGCTTGTTCGGTCATCCTAAAAAGGTGAGCAGAGATAGTGTTGCATTGTAAACCATCTTCTGATAGAACATAGCCGTCTGTGTGCAGTATCAACTCACACAGGCGTTTTTTATTATTCTATTCAGAAAGGTGGTTATTTTTATGCCCATAGCAGCTCCGGCTATCGATATGATAGCCACAGGCGCAAACATCAGAGCTTTGATAAAAGGCAAAGGACTCAAGGTGGCTGATGTACAAACAGTATTCGGCTTCAACACTCCGCAAGCGATATTCAAGTGGATGAGAGGAGACGCTATGCCCTCTATCGACAACATAGTCATACTGGCACATATACTTGATGTGCCTATTGACGAGATAATTATAACTAATTAAACACTCCCGCCCTTGTCGGGCGGGGTGAGATAATTCCGCTTCGTCTAATGGTAGGACATCTGCTTCTGACGCAGAAGATGTAAGTTCGATTCTTTCAGCGGGAACCAACGCAGAGCGAGTCCGTGCAGTTTCGCGGTTCAGTTTTTCTGATTTGCAAAAATACACAACGGTGACTGTGTAGCCAAGTGGAAAGGCAATGGACTGCAACTCCATGAGCGCAGGTTCAAATCCTGTCACAGTCTCCAATTTCGCCTCCGTAGCTCAGTTGGTAGAGCGCAGGTCCGAAGAACCTGGCGTCGCAAGTTCGACTCTTGCCGGAGGCACCATTCCGTTTCGTCTAATGGGCAGGACATCGGTCTTTGACTCCGATAATGGAAGTTCGAGCCTTCCAACGGGAACCACAAAAAACTATGAAAGGAATGATAATTATGAGCAGAAAATTAGCAAGTATACAAAGAATATGGAAGATAGGACCTATCGAAGGAGCTGACAGAATAGAGCTAGCTTATGTTCTTGGCTGGCAGTGCGTAGTAAACAAGGGACAGTTCAAGCCTATGGACTTAGCCGTATATTTTGAGATAGACAGCTTTCTTCCAATACACCCCGAATATGAATTCATGAGAGCGTCCAGCTACAAAAACACCGACATCATGGGCGAGGGATTCCGTCTGAAAACTCAAAAATTCCGAGGACAGGTATCGCAGGGACTTTTGCTGCCTATAAGTATATTCCCCGAAATACCGACTGATATTGAGCTTGGAGCAGATGTTACCGAGATACTCGGAGTCCGCAAGTGGGAGATAGAGGAGCGAGCAACCTCCGGCGGTACTGTCATAGGAAACCTGCCGAGAAGTATTCCTCATACCGATGAGACAAGAGTGCAGGCTGCACCTGAGCTCATAAATGAGTTCACAGGGCTTGAATACTACATCAGCACTAAAATGGACGGAAGCTCCCATTCTATTGGCATAGATGAAGACGGTTTCCATGTTACAGGTCATAACTACGAGTACAAGGATGACGGCAACAGCGATTTCTACAAGCTTGTCAACGATCGCGGCTACAAGGAAAAACTCGAAGCCTTTATGGGAAAAGAAGGACTTACTTCTATCACCGTACAAGGGGAGCTTTGCGCTCCGGGTATACAGCAGAACCGTCTGAAGCTCAAAAGACCTGAGTGGTATGTTTTCACTGTAATGGAGAACGGCAAGCGTGTCGGGCTTGAAAGAATGCTTGAAATATGCAGTGAACTGGAGTTCACGACTGTTCCGATAGAAGAGGTCGGTACAGACCTGCCAGCGAAATATCCAACAATCGAAGCTTTGCTTGAACGAGCAGACGGCAATTATCCCAACGGCGGTAAAAAAGAGGGTATCGTTATTCGTCCCACTGAGCCTGTATACAGCAGCAATATCGGCGCTGAATTGAGTATGAAGGTAGTAAGCAACAGGTATCTGCTGAAAAATGATGACTGAAATCCAATTCAACCATTTATTGGTATTCTGAAAATTTCAATAATATTTCATGATTCTCTTGATTTTTACATCAACTCAATTTGATAATAAACACAGCAGCTCTGTTCGGGATTTGCCCGTATAATCAGAGCTGCTTTGGTCATTTTTTTCGGTAGAGACGCGCCAATCCAACCACTTATTTACCACTTATTGGCACTGAAAATCGCTTAAAATCACTTGAAGATGCTAAAAGTGAAGCCTCAAAAATCGCCGAAATACAGCCATTTTCGCATTTTACCAAAAGCTGCCGAAAGGCTCGGGATTTTTTCAATTCCCGTACGGGTCACCATTACGCAATCCCACAGATGGCTTAAAATAGCCGTTTGTGGGTTTTCTTTTTTTCTGAAAAATGAGTTTGTACGCTATTTGTACGCTACGCAAATTTTTCAGCGTATAAGCCTCGCTTTTTTACATTATCTCTAATGCATAATAGTGAATATTATTCATTTAGCTTTTATTAAAAAAATAAGCTCGCTGTCTGTTATTTCATCATATGTCAGCGAGCTTATTCTTATACTATACCTTCATGGTATTATTCTGATTCTGTATCCTCCTTCTGCGGCAGAAAGGCAAAAGCTTTATCCATTGCTTCCGATACTTTTGCCTGTGCATTCTGAAACATATGTGAGTATACATTCAAGGTGGTTCCCGAATTACAGTGACCTAACGCTCCTGAAACTGTTGTAACATCAAGACCTGCTGAAATAAGCGAACTTGCCGCAAAGTGTCTGAAACTATGTATACCGTAGAAAGGCATATCATTCTTCTCGCAGAACTCTTTCAGCCAGCCGTAAGGAGTCTGATTATTCATGGGACTACCGTCCCACTTGACAAACAGCCTGTCGCTCTCCACCCACTTGCTTCCGATCCTTAAAGCCTCTTCGTCCTGCTCCAGCTTATACTCCTTCAGTATACCCATTATATACGTGGATATTTTCAAAACACGCTGAGAGCGTTTAGTTTTTGTGGTGTCGGTATATATACCACGTTCTGCAGTATAATTCGAGGTACGCTTAACGGTAATGATATTGTTCTCAAAATCAATATCCTTCCATTCAAGGCCAAGCATTTCGCTTCTTCTGAATCCGCTGTAAGCTATCAGAAAGAAAAACGCCCTATACTTCAGAGGCTCTCCATTAATAGCCGTAAGCAGATGTGCCATCTCTTCCTGTGAGTAGATAGGCTTTTCCTTGGCCTCCCCTTTCGGGATTGTTACTTTCCTGCAAGGATTGTCTGATATCAAGTCCATACGGACGGCATAGCTGAACACGTCTGAAATAAAGCTCAGGTAGTGACGGATCGTTTTCGGTGCGAGGGGCTTACCTGTCTTTTCGTTCGCCCCCTCTTTAGCGAGAGAGTTCACAAATCCCTGCAGCTGCCTTACCGTGATCTTGTCGATACGCAAATGACCGATAGCAGGATATACACGGTGCGTGAGCTGGAGCATACGCTCGTATGTAGTGCTTCTGAGGCTGTTCCTTGCATAGCTCTCGAACCATTCCTCCGCAAGCTCCTGAAACTTCATAGCCGAAGCCTTGTAGCCGTGATTGACAGCTTCCTCAAACATAACCGCCTGACGGTTCAGTTCCTTTTCAATCTGTCGCTGTGACATACCCTCATCAGGCTTCCAGGTCATTGACTGTTCCTTGTGTCCACCGTACACATCATATCCGCAACTCACACGGATAGTGTAGCTGTTACCACGCTTCTGTATTGTAGCCATATATTTCCCTCCATAAAGAAATATGACCTGCCTTTCGGCAGGTCACGTTATTTCATGATTCGAAGTAGCTTAAGAGTTCATTCTTTGCTATGAGAATCTTTCCGCGAACGCCCGCACCACATCTCACACTTTTTATCTTGCCCTGAAGGACAAGCTGGCGAAGCGTATGCATAGATAAACCCGGTATGATATCCAAGCTCTCTTTAAGTGTGAGCATCTCAACAGGTTTCTTGGGCTGCTCTACAGGCATTACATCAGTCGGCACCTCTCCGGCTGATGTAAGCTCAAAAATGATTGCAACGAGCTGTCTAGCAAGCTGTGCTTTTCTTTCCAGCGTCATAATAATTCCTCCTTAGATATAGTAACGACACTATTGACCTGTGCCATTTTTTATCGTATAATGTAGGTATGGATAACTCCAATTACAGGAGTTATCATATCACTTGTATGCACCATAGTCGCCCTCGATGTAGTCGTCATCATCATCATATTCCGAGCCTGCTGGTGCAGAGGTGTCTATCTCGAAAATTGGACTTCCAATAACCGAAACATTTGACGGATGACCTGTATGCTGACCGTACTGCTGCATAGAAAGAGCGATTCTTGAATTTTCGCGCAGATGTTCATATGCATCAGAGACAGCCTCTTTAAAATGCAAAGATAGAGGGAAAAACAAAAAACTCACTGATTCACGCCGTGAAGTCGGTAAGTTCATCAATATGATACACCGCTATCAAGTGAAAGAGGTGTGAATATGGAGCTTAGACATGACAACATCGTATGTTCTGCTTGGTGCATCGGCGTTCGTTCTGCTTACAGGAGTTGCATTTGCTCTCAAATTTAAAAGATGAAAAAGCTCTGCGGACATTTTTAGTTCGCAGAGCTTTAATAATTTCCATAGTATCGGGAGTGTTTGAAATAGTGAAAAATCACAGACAGTCAGGTGTCAATGTCCTCGATTTTACACGAAAGAATTGTACTTGCGGCAGTAAAACATTGTCTGAGTCAATCCCAAATTCTGTGTAAACGGAAAATAGTGCAATAGAAAAGTGTATGATGAGACCGATTTTGAAAGCAGTCGGTCTTATCTGCATATTAGCACATGATTATTTGATTGTCAAGATGAAAATGTTATTCAGGTATCCTGTCACCGTAATAGATAACCAGCTGAGCGTAGATGCTGCTCCAGTCCTGACGGCGGCCAGTCCATTTTTTCGTGATGTCCTTCATAGCCAGATACAGCATCTTGAAAAGGCTGTCATCTGTCGGAAATACGGACTTTGCTTTGGTGACCTTCTTCAGCTGTCGATTGAAGCCTTCTATGGTATTGGTCGTATAGATCAGCTTCCGCAACTCCTGAGGGAACTTGAAATATGTGCTGAGATCAGGCCAGTTTTCGTACCAGGACTTTGAAATCTTGGGATATTTACTGTCCCAGACTGCAGCAAAAGCCTCAAGAGCGTCCAGAGCAGATTCCTCATCTACTGCGGTATAGACTTTTTTCAGATCAGCCATAAGCGCCTTGATATCCTTGTAGGAGACGTATTTGCTGGAATTTCTGAGCTGATGGATTATGCAGTTCTGGATATCAGTTTTCGGAAATACAGCTTCTATAGCCTGAGAGAAGCCTGTCAGATTATCTGTGCAGGCGATAAGGATATCTTCAACACCTCTGTTGCGCAGGCTGTTCAGAACGCCTGCCCAGAACTTTGCGCTTTCATTTTCACCAACCCACATACCGAGAACGTCCTTCCTGCCGTCCATATTAACGCCTATCGCTATGTATACAGCCTTTTTGATGATCTGTCCTTCACTGCGTACATGGTAGTGGATAGCGTCAAGGAATACGACTGCGTATACGCTTTCAAGCGGTCTCTGCTGCCATTCCTTCGCTACAGGGAGCACTTTATCGGTGATACGGCTGACGGTAGTATCTGAGATCTCCAGACCGTAAATATCACGGATATGATCCTCAATATCTGATGTAGACATACCTTTTGCATACATGGAGATGATCTTGTTCTCCATATCCTGAGATATGCTTGTCTGATTCTTAGGCAGTATCTTTGGTTCAAATTCGCCGTTTCTGTCACGGGGAACTTCAATATCTACCTTGCCCATACTGGTGCGAAGAGTCTTCTTGCTGTGGCCATTACGGCTATTATCAGTATTCTTGTTCTTAACGTCATAAGGCTCATACCCAAGCTCAGAATCCAACTCTGATTCAAGGCTGCCTTCCATAAATCCGGAAAGTGCTTCCTTGAACAGCTCCTGAATATCGTCCATGCTCTGGATATTTGCTGCCGACAGAAAATCGCTTATCAGCTCTCTTCTTGCACGCTGCTCTTCTGTTTCATTTCTTCGTCTTCTGCTCATAATTAAAACCTCCGAAGTAGTGTCTCTTCTATTATACACTACTTCAGAGGTTTACACAAATTTTAGGATAGACTCC
>ONAI01000057.1 GCA_900315755.1 uncultured Ruminococcus sp. | reverse complement strand
TGGATCATGATACCGTCGGCGCCTGCCTCAACGAAAGCGAATGCTCTTGCGAGAGCGTCTTCCATACCCTGTTCGAGGATAAGGCTCTCGATACGTGCGATTATCATGAAGTCATCGGAGAGCTGTGCAGCCTTGCCGGCAGCTATTTTAGCGCTCATTTCCTCGATAGTAGCCTGAGTCTGCTTTACCTCGGTACCGAAGAGGGAGTTCTTCTTGAGTCCCTTCTTGTCCTCGATGATAACAGCACTTACGCCCATTCTTTCGAGGGAGCGTACTGTGTAGACGAAATGCTCTGTAAGTCCGCCTGTATCGCCGTCGAAGATGATAGGCTTGGTGGTGACTTCCATAATATCGTCGATAGTGCGGAAACGTGATGTCATATCAACGAGTTCGATGTCAGGCTTGCCCTTTGCAGTTGAGTCGCAGAGTGAGGAGACCCACATAGCGTCGAACTGATTGAGTTTTCCCTCATGCTCAACGACTGTCTTTTCAGCGATAAGACCTGTGAGACCGCTGTGAGCCTCGATAGTTTTAACAACGTGTCCCATTTCGATGAGCTGGCGCAGACGCTTTCTTCTGTACTCAGGCATAGCAAGCTTCTCTTTCAGCTGTGCGTCTATCTTCTTTACAGTCGGGTTGTAGGTGTAAGGAACATCAACGACCTCGCCGCCGTACTCGGCAAGCTTCTTGACTACGTTTGCACGGATAGAGGATTCAGCGCCTTCCTTCCAGTTATCGCCGTGAACGATGTAATCAGGCTTTAAGGTCTCGATAACGTCATTGTACATAGCATCGTTCTGGACGATCACCTCGTCCACTCCGTCGAGTGACTGATAAAGCTTGATACGCTCATCGAGAGTAGTAGTAGGGAACTTGTTGAAGCGGATGAGCTCCTTGTCGCAGAGAGCGCCGACAACAACTCTGCCGTACTTCTTAGCGTTGTTGATGATGTTGAGATGTCCCTCGTGGATGACATCAGTGCAGAAACAGGTGTAAACAGTCTTCATTTTTTTCAATTCTCCTTAGTCGTTGTACTTAACAGGTATAGCGATATTGTTCTTTTCGAGCGCCTCGCGGAACACCTTGAAGAAGTCCACGATGTCAGCCTCGTCGATAGCACCGAGAGCGCAGAGGCGGAATGTATTAGTAGTGGAAATTTTACCGGGATAGATAGTGAATCCGCGGTCGTAGCAGTAATCGTGAACAGCCTCGAAGCTCCAGTTAGGATCATCGGGATAGATTGCTGACGATACGAGACCTGCCCTCCACTCAGGCTTGATTACCTGACGGAAGCCGAGTTCATCGAGACCTTTGTTGATAGCGTTGAATACGCGGGTGTGACGTGCCCACTTAGCTTCCTCGCCCTCAGCCCAGTACTCTTTGAGAGCCTGTATTGTTGAGTAGATAGTCTGAACAGGCGGAGTGAAGTGCATTTCGCCTGTACGCTCGAAGAAGTCGTACTGAAGCCAGAGATTGCAGTAGTAGGAGCGCTTCGGGTAGTCCTTTGACTTCTCGATGATCGCTCTGTTTCCGACAACGAACGAAAGACCTGTGAACGCCATAAGTCCCTTCTGAGCGGAAGCCATACAGAAGTCGATGTTATCCTTTTCGATGTCGATAGGACGCATAGCGTAAGTGGAAGTAGTATCAACAGTGAAGACAGCGCCGTACTTGTGAGCAAGAGCGCCTATCTCGCGGATAGGGTTGAGTATGCCTGTACCGGTCTCGTTGTGGGTAGTGTGGACGAGAGCGATGTCGGGGTTATTTTTGAGGGTTTCCTCGACTTTAGCGAGGTCGGGACGCTCATCAACAGGGAATTTGAGGTCGATGTGTGGAAGTCCGTAGAACTGGCAGACCTCAACGGCTCTTGTGCTGTATGCGCCGTTGTCCACAACGAGTACCTTCTTGCCCTCGGGGAGGAGAGAGTTGATGCACACGTCGATGTTGATCGTGCCCGAACCGCAGAAGAGTACGGATGTGTATTTTTCGAGGTCGCCGTGAACTATCTTTACGAGGTCTTCGCGGAGTCCCTTCATGAGACCGCCGAAGTCTTTTTCACGGGGGCAGATGTCCGGAACTACCTGTGCGTACTTTACGGTATCAGTAGTTGTTGACGGACCGGGGTTGAGCAGTATGTTTCTTTTGATCGGTTCCATTGTTATTCTCCTTTTCTATTAAACGTCGTAAGTTTTGTCGAGGGCTTTGAGTTCGCGGAAAGTGTCAATCTCGATGATGTCCTCATCAGCGCAGTCGCGGACTGCTACCTTGTATTCGTTCTTGTAGACCACAAGCGGTACCTGTTCCCAGTAGAACTCCTTGCCGCCGGGCATTTCGTAAGCCTGTTTGAGGTGGTTAGCAAGCTTTTTGCCGTCAGCCTCGTTCCAGTATGATATGCCTACCATCTGGTGGCAGTTGAGACCGCCGACTTTTTCCTCGCAGATGAAGCCGTCTTTCAGCATGAGACACCAGTCATCGGTACGCTCCTTCATGATACCGAGAAAATTCGATGTGTAGTGGTATTTCTTTATGATCTTGGGGTTGCGTATGAGCAGATCAGCCTCGAGGACGTAAGCGTTGCTGAGGAGATAGCGCGCACACATTGCCGAGGAGATGTTATTAGCCTCGTTGAAGGCAGGGTTCTCGATGAATTTTATCATCGGGTACTTATATAAAAGCTGGTCGAACTGCTCAGCGAGGTAGCCTCTTACAATGTAGATCTCGTCGATACCGGCAGCGAGAACAGCGTCGATGAGACCGTCGATAAGTCTCTGACCGTTCACTCTTACGAGCGGCTTGGGGGTATTGAGAGTGACCGGAACAAGTCTGCTTCCGAATCCGGCAGCTATGAAAACTGCACGTTTAACGCGGTATGGCTCAAGAGCTGTAAGACCGGCAGGGGTTATAGTACCCTCTGAAACGAATCCGGCCTCTGAGAGCTCCTTGACAGTGCGGTTGATAGTACCGAGAGAGTAGCCGGTTTTTTCTTCAAGCTGTCTCTGGGTGAGAGCGCCTGTTTCGGAAGCGAGGACATCAAGGATGTCGAACTGCTTGCGTGTGATATTGCTCATAGAAAAGACCTCCGGGAAGTTCAATATTGAAGGCAAGCGGTACGTCCGTTGAACGCAGTTTGCCTTAAAATCGCCAAAAAAAGCAGAAAACACAGCCGATGTTCAAAAATACCGGCTGTGTTCCTGAAATTGGAACAAATATACTATAACACATATTAACAGCGATGTCAAGTACATTCGTTAATTTTATCACGATTTTTTCGTATAATACTTCTGTAAAGCGCAATGAACACAAAGAGTTCAATGATAAAGGTCGCCGCCCACGAGATAGTGTAGGAAAAATAGAGGCTCTGAACGGTATGGTGCTTCTCCGAGCGGAACACTGTGTATATCCAGCCGATACGCATTCCGCACACTCCGAGGACTGTAATTATCATCGGCAGGAGCGATGATCCGAGACCGCGTATAAGACCGGTAGCAACGTCCATGAGACCGCACAGGAAGTAGGGGATGCATATATATGTCATACGTATCAGACCGTATTTTATGGCTTCATCGGAGTTCGGGATGTAGAACGAGAGCAGACTGCTGCCGAAGAATCGCGCTGTGCAGCCTGTGAAAAGTCCGGCGAAGAAAACGGTAGTGAGCGAGATGACAGCGATGTATTTCAGGCGTTTGTATTTATGTGCGCCGTAGTTCTGACCGGTAAAATTCATGGCAGTCTGCTGGAAGGAATTCATCGTAGTATAGACGAATCCCTCGATATTTGCGGCAGCGGAGTTGCCCGACATCACCACTGAGCCGAATGAGTTCACCGAGGACTGTATTATAACATTGGAGATCGCAAAAAGTGAGCTCTGTATGCCGGCAGGGAAGCCGATCTGGAGGATCCTTGTGAGCTGCCGCCTGTAAAACCGCATTTTTCGCAGACTCAGCTTGCAGCAGTCAGTGCGGCGCATGAGGTTGATTATCATGAGTACGGCGGAAATTATCTGCGAGATCGTTGTTGCAAGAGCGACACCGGCGACGTTCATATTGAACACGCGCACGAAAATGATATTGAGTATGATGTTCACGATGCCGGCGGCTGTAAGGTAGCGCAGCGGACTTTGCGTATCGCCGGCTGCACGGAGTATCGCAGCGCCGAAATTGTAGACCATCGAGGCGGTAATACCGCAGAAGTATATCTGCATATATTCGGTCGAAAGACCGATCACCTCATCGGGAGTTCCCATGAGTTCGAGGAAGGTGTGAGATCCGGTAATTCCAACGATCGTGAGGAAAACTCCGCAGACAAATGCAGTAGGCATAGCCGTGTGGACGGTGCGGCGGACGCTTTCTTCCTTGCCTGCACCGAGCCCGTGAGCGACGGTAACGCCTGCACCGACTGAAAGTCCGATAAAGAGGTTAATGATAAGGTTTATGAGTGCGCCGGTAGCGCCGACAGCAGCAACAGAAAGATCGCCGCAGTAGCGTCCAACTACTATCAGGTCAGCGGCGTTGAACAGCAGCTGAAGCACTCCTGTAAGGATTATCGGGATAGTATAGACAAGCATTTTTTTCAGCAGCGGACCTTCACATAAGTCTGCCTTGCTATTTTGCATATTCAAGCCTCATTTCGTAGGAGTTCAGCCGCCGGGGAGTCCGGTCAGCGTTCGCGTGTAACATATAATATGTGTATTCTCGCGGACTGTTCACGAGTTCCGGAAAATAAAAAACGGATGAAGTATACTTCATCCGTGATTCGCGGAATGGTGATCCGCATGGCGCGGATTGAGAGATTTGAACTCTCGCGCCGGTTTCCCGACCTACTCCCTTAGCAGGGGAGCCCCTTCACCACTTGGGTAAATCCGCAGACCGGCGTAAAAAAATCCGCCGAAAAATATTTTGGCGGAGAGGGTGGGATTCGAACCCACGTGACCGTTAAGTCAAACGGTTTTCAAGACCGCCTCGTTATGACCGCTTCGATACCTCTCCGTATTGTGATCGGATGTCCTTCCGAATCAGCTTTTATATTATACCATGCAATTGCGGTAAAGTCAAGAGCAACCGCGAGCGAAAATGATAATAAATATCGTCTTAAAACTATGCACATTGCACAAGTTGGACCTCCGGACAGATTGTTACAAGTAAAAAAATGAAAAAAATACTTCCGGCTTGCTTTTTTCAGAAAATATACTTTACATAATAGGAATTTTAGTGTAAAATAGAATGTAGATATTTTTTTGTGAGGTGCGCTATGGAACCAAAGTATAAACGTATATTATTAAAAGTAAGCGGCGAGGCTCTTGCCGGCGATAAGAAAACCGGTCTCAACTATGATGTTATTACCAGCATCTGCGAAAGCATCAAAAAGTGCGTTGACGCCGGTGTACAGGTCGGCGTGGTAGTCGGCGGCGGCAACTTCTGGAGGGGCAGATCAAGCGGCGCTATGGACAGGACCCGTGCAGACCACATCGGTATGCTCGCTACTGCTATGAACGCTCTTGCACTCGCTGACGTTCTTGAGTCCCTCGGATGCATAGTCCGCGTTCAGACCGCTATCACCATGCAGCAGGTCGCTGAGCCTTATATCCGCAACAGAGCAGTACGTCACATGGAAAAGGGCAGGGTAGTCATTTTCGGCTGCGGTACAGGAAATCCGTTCTTCTCGACCGATACAGCGGCTTCACTCCGTGCTGTCGAGATCGAGGCTGACATCTTCCTCAAGGCTACTCTCGTTGACGGCGTTTACGATAAAGATCCTCATAAGTACCCCGATGCCAAGAAGTACGACCAGCTCACATTCAGTCAGGTCATCGGCGAGGATCTCGGCGTTATGGACAGCACTGCTGCTGCAATGTGCCGCGATAACAAGATGAAAATGCTCGTGTTCGATCTCAGCCGTCCGGACAATATCTTCGATGCTGTTATGGGCGAGAACATTGGTACAGTCGTTTACGAGGGCTGAGCGCTCTGAATCAGAACTGTGCTGACCTATTACATTAATATAACTATTACCGAAAGGATGTATCTAACATGAAAGAAACTCTCAATACCGCTAAAGAAAAAATGAACAAGAGCCTTAACGCTCTCGCCAATGAATTCGCTTCTATCCGTGCAGGACGCGCTAATCCTTCCATTCTCGACAAGGTCATGGTGGACTACTACGGTGCTCCTACACCTGTGAACCAGATGGCTGCTGTTTCAGTTTCAGAGGCAAGAATCCTCGTTATCCAGCCATGGGACAAGTCAACTCTCAAGCTCATCGAGAAGGCTATTCAGGCTTCAGACATCGGTATCAATCCTACCAACGACGGCAGCGTTATACGTCTTGCATTCCCTCAGCTCACTGAGGACAGACGTAAGGAACTCTGCAAAACTATCAAGAAATACGGCGAGGAGTGCAAGGTTACTATCCGCTCTGTACGCCGCGATACTATGGATAAACTCAAGAAAATGCAGAAGGCTTCCGAAATAACTGAGGACGACCTCAAGGACTGCGAGAAAAAGGTTCAGGACATCACCGACAAGTGCTGTGCCGATGCCGATAAGCTTGTCGCTGACAAGGAAAAAGAGATCATGACAGTCTGAGCGGTGAACTATGGCAATATTTGGAAAAAAACAAGAAACAGAGAATAAACTCCCCGAGGTTCTCCCGCAGCACGTTGCTTTCATTATGGACGGCAACGGCAGATGGGCTAAAAAGCGCGGACTTCCGCGTCCGTTTGGTCACAGGGAGGGCGCTAAGACCTTCCGCAAGATCTCTCATTACTGCAAGGACATCGGTCTGAAATATATCTCCTTCTATGCCTTTTCTACCGAGAACTGGCAGCGTCCGAAGGAAGAGATCGACGCTCTTATGAAGATCTTCGACCGTTATCTCGACGATATGAAGGAGCTCATCACTGATAATACAAGAATGGTCTTTCTCGGCGATAAGTCCATATTCCCTGAGTACCTCAGAACGAAAATGGAAAAGGTCGAGCGCGAGACCGCGATATACGACGAAATGGTCATCCTCGTTGCCGTAAATTACGGCGGCAGGGATGAGCTTGCCCATGCCGCAAAGCTTCTCGCTCAGAAGGCTGTATCCGGCGAGATAAAGCCCGAAGACATCAATGAGGACTCCGTAAACGGCGAACTCTACACAAAGGGTTTCCCGGATGTTGACCTCCTTATCCGTCCGAGCGGCGAGCAGCGCATTTCCAACTTCCTTATATGGCAGTGCGCTTATGCGGAATTCTACTTTACGAACATTCTCTGGCCGGATTTCAAGCCGGATGACCTCGACGCGGCTCTTATCGAATACAGCAAGCGTCAGCGCAGGTTCGGAGGTGTCTGAATGCTCACACGTATTATATCCGGTGCAGTCGGCATCGTGATAATGGCAGGGATACTGTTCTTCCACGATACTATTGTCCTGCCGATAGCAGTAGCCGCAATAATCGCAGTAATGCTGTTTGAGCTTCTCCGTGCCGTCAAGCTGGAGAAGTGTTTTCCTGTGTACTTTGCAGTTGAAGCCTGCGGTATTTCTATGCCTTTCATTTACAACTCCTACTATTATTATGACGACACTAAGATAGACGGTGCCGCCGAAGCTGTCAACTCCATTTACGGCTCTGTTACACTTATCGCATTCGCTGTAACTCTTGCTGCTGCATTTGTTATTTTTGCAACATGGCTCAGAAATCACAAGGAGATACGCTATGAACAGGTATTCTTTGCGCTTGCAGCAATGGTGCTTGTTCCGCAGGCTATGTCAACAATGGTGCGTATCGACCGTATGGACGATGAGAACGGTCTGTTTCTCCTCATAATCGGACTTTGCGGAGCTTGGATAGCTGACACAGGCGCTTACTTTACAGGAGTTGCATTCGGAAAGCATAAGCTCTGTCCTGAGATAAGTCCTAAGAAGACTATCGAGGGCTTTATCGGCGGTATCACTTTTACAGGCATCGCCTATGCTGCGGCATTTTCTATCCGCGGAGGCTTTTCTGTTTATACTTGTGCAGTTGCTTTCGTTATAGGAGCAGTATGCGCTGTTATAGGAACTATCGGCGATCTTTCGGCATCTATGGTGAAGAGACAGATCGGCTTCAAGGACTACGGAAAGATAATGCCCGGTCACGGCGGACTTATGGATCGCTTCGACAGCGTACTTTTCGTGCTGCCGACTTTCTATATAATGACTGCTCTCCTTGAAGAGACAGACATAGGTCTTTTAGGTTAAGAATAATTATGAAGGGAGACTAACGTAGAAATTACGTATAGTCCCTTTCGCATTTTATCAGGTATGACAACATATAATAAGCGGGAAGCAATTCCCTGAAATCAGGTGAACTAAATGAACAAAACAGTATCAATTCTCGGCTCGACAGGCTCGATCGGAACACAGGCTCTTGAGGTCTGCGAAAAGCACGGTCTGAAGATAACCGCACTCGCTGCGAACAGCAGTGTCAAGCTGCTTGCTGAACAGACAAGGAAATTCAGTCCGGAATACGTGTGTATATTCAACGCGGAAAAGTACGCCGACCTCTGCGCTGAGCTTGCCGGTACGAATGTGAAGATACTCAGCGGTATGGAAGGTCTATGCGAGATAGCCGCTCTCCCTCAGACAGACATCGTGCTCAATTCAGTTGTGGGTATGGTAGGTCTGCTGCCTACTCTCACCGCTATCAACGCAGGTAAGGACATCGCTCTTGCCAACAAGGAAACTCTCGTCGCAGGCGGCGAGCTTGTAATGTCCGCAGCAGCTGCAAAGGGCGTTAAGATATATCCGGTAGACAGCGAACATTCCGCTATATTCCAGTGTTTGCAGGGAAACAAGCGCAGTCAGCTGAGCAAGGTGATACTGACAGCTTCGGGAGGTCCGTTCTTCGGGAAGTCCTACGACGATCTGCGCTCCGTTACAAAGGAACAGGCTCTCAACCACCCTAACTGGGACATGGGCAGCAAGATCACTATCGACTCCGCTACCCTCATGAACAAGGGACTTGAATTCATCGAGGCGAAATGGCTCTTCGACCTAACTCCCGAACAGATAGAGATAGTAGTTCACCGCCAGAGCGTAGTACATTCAGCAGTCGAATACAACGATTACTCTGTCATTGCACAGCTTGGCGTTCCGGACATGAAAATACCGATACAGTACGCCCTTCTCTATCCCGAAAGGGTGAGCTGCCCGACAGGCAGACTTTCCCTCACCGACTACGGCAGCCTTACCTTCGCAAAGCCTGACCTTGAGACATTTAAGTGTCTTAGCTCAGCGATCGAGGCTATAAAACGCGGCGGCGCATATCCGTGTCTCGTAAACTCGGCTAACGAGGAGGCAGTCGGAGCGTTCCTGCATGATGAGATAAAGTTCATAGAGATAGGCGAGATAGTATCGTCAGTGCTGGAAAAGTTCCCGTCCTCGGCGATAAACTCCTATGAGGACGTGATGAAAGCGGACAAAGCTGCCCGCGATTACGTGAGATCGCTGATCTCATGACAACGGAAGGAAGATGACCAATGGGTATCATTATTGCAATATTAATTTTCAGTCTGATCGTTACCGTTCATGAGTTCGGACATTTCATCTGCGCGAAGCTGAGCGGTATCAACGTCCTTGAATTCTCCGTCGGAATGGGACCAAAGCTTCTCCAGAAGCAATACCACGGAACTAAGTATTCGCTCCGTGTCATCCCGATGGGCGGCTACTGCGCTATGGAGGACGAGGACGCTTCCGGCGATAATCCTCACGGCTTCCGCAATGCCAAGCTCTGGAAGCGCATGATCGTACTGGTCGCAGGTCCGCTCATGAATTTCGTTCTCGGCTTCATACTTATCGTGGGAATGGTGCTTTCCATGAAGACTATCCCTACAACGACAGTCAAGGGCTTTTTCGGTTCAAAGAGCGATGACGGCAAGATAACCTACTACTCCCAGAGTCACGAGACAGGTCTCGAACACGATGACCGTATAATTTCCGTTGACGGCACAAGTATTTTCAGCTACCTCGACCTCAGCTATATCTTCGCAACTACCAAAACTCACACGCATGATGTGGTAGTCGAGCGCGACGGCAAAAGAGTTGAGCTTCCTGAGGTAGTATTCAATGATAAGCGTGACGGCGATATGGTCGATTTTGCGCTGTATCACAAGGATAAGTCCGCACTGAACGTCACAAAGGCTTCGGGCGGCATATTCCTCTCAATGGGACACGTTGTTACTCTTTCTTTCAAGCAGCTTGTTACAGGAAAGGTCGATAAGGCAGAGGTCTCAGGTCCTGTTGGTGTTGTAAGCACTATCAGCGAGGCTACCGAAAAGAGCGAGGATAAGGCGGATGCTTTTCTCCAGCTGTTCTATATAAGCGCACTCATCAGCGTAAATGTAGGTATCTTCAATCTTCTTCCGATACCCGGTCTCGACGGCGGAAGACTTCTCTTCTGCTTCATCGAACTGGTACGCAGAAAGCCGGTAAAGCCCGAACACGAGGGCTATGTTCACCTTGCTGGCTTTGCTCTGCTGCTCTCAATAATGGTCTTTGCGACCTATAACGACATCGTAAACCTCATCAACCGCTGAAAGGAGTATCATCATGAGAAACGTAAGACCGGTAAAGGTAGGGGACTGCGTCCTCGACGGAAACCACATATATATACAGTCGATGCTCAATGTCCGCTCAGATGACATCGAGGGCAGCGTGAGACAGGCGGTCGAGCTTGAAAAGGCAGGCTGCGAGATAGTACGTGCGGCTATTCCGGACATGGATGCTGTACGCCTTATCCCGGCTATCAAGGAGGCTGTGAGCATTCCTCTCGTTGCCGACATCCATTTCGACTACAAGCTCGCTCTTGAAGCCGCAGCCGCAGGTATCGACAAGATACGCATAAATCCCGGAAATATCGGCGGTATGGACAGAGTTGAGAAGGTCGTAAAAGCCTGCCGTGAGAGGAATATCCCTATCCGTATCGGAGTCAATTCAGGCTCACTTGAAAAGGACATCCTTGCAAAATATGGCTCTCCGACCCCTGAAGCCCTCGTTGAGAGCGCTATGACTCATGCGGCAATGCTCGAACGCTTCGACTTCGATGACATCGTCATCTCGATAAAGTCCTCGGACGTAAACAGGATGATCGCTTCCTACCGTCTTGCAGCCGAGAGGTGTCCGTATCCGCTTCATCTCGGAGTTACCGAGGCAGGCACAGAGCGTATGGGACTTATCAAGTCGGCAATAGGTATCGGTTCGCTTCTCTGCGACGGCATCGGCGAAACGATAAGAGTTTCCCTCACAGACGATCCTGTCAAGGAGATCGCAGCCGCTAAGGACATTCTCAAATGTATCGGCAAGCGCGGCGGAGTAAGGTTCGTATCCTGCCCGACCTGCGGAAGGACCCGTATCGACCTCATCGGAACTGCAAAGAAGGTCGAGGAGGCACTCAAAGACGTTGAAAAGGACATTACTGTCGCTGTTATGGGATGTATCGTAAACGGACCGGGTGAGGCAAGAGAAGCCGACATCGGTATCGCAGGCGGAAACGGCTGTGCTGTGATCTTCCGCAAGGACGGCACTCAGCGTAAAATCAAAGAGGAGGATATTGTCGCCGAGCTGCTCGCAGAGGTGGACAAGCTTTAAGCATGAACATAAATATTGCTGAATTTCTGAAAGAGAACTGTCCCGAACTGCCCGAGAGCGTAATGAGCGGTGAGATATACAAGCTTACATATACCGAAAATATGCAGTCTATCGGCTTTTTCGCAAGGTTCGCGGACATCGTTCCGGCGGACGACATTTTTGCGTTCGAGAGAGCCGTTGAGACTGCCATTCGTGTTGAGAAGGTACGTCTGCACTGCCGCTATCCCGAGGATAAATTCAGTTTTGGATGCTTCGGCGAGCTGCTGAAGCTTCTCAAAAGGGACGTTCCTCTCGTGAACGGATTCCTCGATGATGCTGCGGTAGCAATAAGCGCCCACGCTATAACCATAACCCTCAGCCACGGTGGTATGGAGATGCTTGAAAAGGCTAAATTCCGGCAGGAACTCTCGCAGATGATCTACAACCAGTTCGGCATCAGGTTCACCGTAAGCTTCGGCGGCAAAACAGAGGTCACTAAGGACGACTACGATGAGATGATAGAGCGTCTCGAAGCCGAAATGCCGGATTACAGCGACCAGTTCGTACCGGTCAAGAGCCGCGAGGAGCTTATGCAGGAGGAGCGTCAGGCAGCTATCCCTACCGCTCCCGTTGATCTTGCTTCGCTTGATAAGGACTTCGATCCGGAATCCGCTGAGATAGTCCGCGGACGCGCTATTCGCGAGAAGCCGCTCCCGATAGGTGAGGCGGTACACCGTCTCGGCGAAAAACTTGTGGTAGTCGGTGATGTGTTCGCATCCGAGATAAAGGAACTCCGCAACGAAAAGACCGTTGCGACCTTCGATATAACCGATTACAGCGGCTCGCTCAAGGTCAAGCTGTTCGTGACCAACAAAGAGGCTGAGGACTACGGCCTCGGCAAGATAAAAAACGGTATGACGCTCCTTGTTCAGGGCAAGATAGACTACGATCAGTATGCGCGCGACATCGTTATCAACGGCAGCTCTATCATCAAGGTGAAGCGTATCCCGAAAATGGACAACTATCCCGAAAAGCGCGTGGAACTCCACTGCCATACGAATATGTCCGCTATGGACGCTGTGACCGATCCGGTGACACTCATCAGCCGCGCCGCTGAGTGGGGACATCAGGCTATGGCTATCACCGACCACGGAAACGTTCAGGCTTTCCCGGACTGTATGTACAATATGCCCAAGGACTTCAAGGTCATTTACGGCATGGA
>ONAI01000029.1:17747-40793 GCA_900315755.1 uncultured Ruminococcus sp. | reverse complement strand
TGGGAAGCTTATTTTTGTCAATAAAGTTTTTTAAATAATGGGATTCTAAAGGGATGTTATCCCTTTAGTGAATTCCAAAGGCAGAGCCTTTGGTGGGGTGTGGGGCAAAGCCCCGCAAAAAGCTGCCAAGTGCTCCGCAAAAGGTGAATTTCCAAACAGTCCGGTGGACTGTTTGGGAAGAGGAAACGCCCTGCAAGAGAGGGCGTTTCCTAATAGAATATGACTTTTTTGACAGTCTCCCGTCTTAGTGGGAGGCTTATTTACTTCTCTGCAAGAAGCTTCTCAGCACTTGCAAGTTTAACACATATAACAAAGAGCTCCATTGCCTTTTTGAGATCCTCGACCGGCGGGAATGTAGGTGCTATACGGATATTCTTGTCCTCAGGATCAACTCCGTAAGGATATGTTGCACCTGCACCTGTAAGAGTTACACCGGCTTCAGCACAAAGCTGTACTATTCTCTTAGCGCATCCGGACATTGCATCAAATGAAATGAAATATCCGCCTTCAGGCTTTGTCCATTTGCCGATGCCAAGCGGTGCGATCTCCTCTTCAAGAGTGTCACACACAATATTGAACTTCGGAGCAATGATCGCCATATGCTTTTTCATATGATCGCACATATTTTTAAATGTACCAAAGAACTTTACGTGGCGAAGCTGATTCATTTTATCATAGCCGATGATGCTGATTCCGAGTGCTTTTTTCAGTGATTCTATATTTTCGCGGCTCGCACCCATTACTGCAACGCCTGCACCAGGGAATGTGACCTTAGATGTTGAACCAAAAATGTACACGATATTCTCATTGCCGACTTTCTTTGCTTCTTCAAGGATATTGAGTATCGGCTTAGGAGAATCTGTAAGGTGATGTATGCAGTAAGCGTTATCCCAGAAGATACGGAAGTCTTTAGCAGCCGGCTTGAGTGCTGCAAAACGCTTTACTGTCTCGTCGCTGTAAGAGATACCCTCCGGATTTGAGTACTGCGGAACGCACCAGATACCCTTGATAGTCTCATCCTTTGATACAAGCTCCTCGATCATATCCATGTCAGGACCGGTTGAAGTCATCGGAATATTAATCATCTCAATACCGAAGAATTCAGTTACCTTGAAGTGTCTGTCATATCCGGGAACAGGACAGAGGAACTTCACCTTTTCGTACTCAGACCACGGCTTTTCGCCAAGAACGCCCTTATTATAAGCAAGCTGTATTGAAAAATACATGGCATTGAGACTTGAATTGCCGAAAACAATTATCTCATCTTCTGCTACACGGATCATTTCAGAGAAAAACTTCTTAGCCTCAGGGATGCCGTCAAGCTGACCGTAGTTACGGACATCTGTACCGTTTTCGCTTTCAAATCTTCCATCGTCGAATACCTTGAGCATATCAACGCTGAGTTCAAGCTGTTCCTTGCATGGGTTTCCTCTTGACATATTAAGGCAAAGACCTTGAGCCTTAAAATCGTTATAGAGTGCCTCGACCTCATTTTTGAAGCTTGTTAGCTGTTCCTTGTTCATCTGAGATAAATTCATTCTCTGAACCTCACCTTTCAAATCATGTTGATAAAATTTTGCCAAATAAAAGTATATCATAGCAATTTAAGTTTTGCAACTGTCAATATCACAAATATTAGGTCAAAAACAGCCCTTTTTTTAGTGTTTTCGGCATTTTATGCCCAAAAACAGGGCATTCAGAGGGCAAAACCACTTGAAACTGTCTATCTTTATTGTATAGTTTGAACAAAAATTTGCGCAACTTCTTGACTTTCTGGGCTATATTTGATATAATAGTTATAGGTATACAAATACTGTATAGATATATATATCAGGGGATAGGGAATATTCTTTCTGAAACGGAGGCTTCGTTATGAAAAAATTATTCTCATCAATTTTATCGTGTGCTGTTTCAATGGCAATTACAGCCGGCGTATGCGTTATACCTGCTTCAGATGCCGTTGGAACTGAAAAAACTGCTTTGGCTGAATCAAAAGCAGCAAGCTTGACATTAAAAAATCAGGATGCACCCACCATTGGTGAATTATTTGGTAAAGAGTTCAAATACGACCAGCAGAGCGCTCTTGAATCTCTGTCGGATACTATTCCAAAGCTGCTTATCAATAACAACTCAGGCGCTTATAACTACGGTGATTTTCTTGATGCTAACAATAAAGCTGTATACAATGAATTCGTAAAGCTCATCGCACCTTCAACTGATCTCATAACAATTGAACTGCCTGAGCCTGTAACTATAAATACTTCTGTTCCTTATGAACGCCTTTCTACAAACAAGACCGACTTCGAGAATTATTCAGAGGCTGTGTCAAAATGCTTCAATCCCGGAGTATGTGCTGCTCTGTTTGATATTCCGGATATATTCTGGCTCGATCAGTTCAATATGAAATTCGGTGTCAGATACTCCACCCGAGGCAATTTCATTTCCGGATACAAGATCACGATCTCCGCTCTTCAGCTTCAGGTATCTTATTTTGATGCTTTTAAGTCGCTCGAAGATGTAAACGAGTACCGTGAAAAGCTCGAACAGGCTGTTGCTGATTTCATGCCTGACGAAAATCTCACCCGATATGACAGGCTCAAAGCGCTTGAACGTACTATTTCTGAATTCACATATTATGATGCTGATGCAGATTTCTCGACGTCCGCTATCGGCGCTATGGTAAAGCCCGGCGTTGTCTGCGAAGGCTATTCCGAAGCGTTCAAGCTTATGTGCGACCGAATGGACATCCCTTGTATATGCGTTGCAGGCAATCTGGATTCTGATTCCAACAGCGGACATATGTGGAATTATGTCCAGATGGATGACGGCAAATGGTACGGTATCGACCTTACTTGGGACGATGTTGACGGAAACGGCGGAAAAGAGATCATATATGATAATTTCCTGCGTGGTTCGGTAAAGATGTCGCAGAAGCATACTCCTGTAACTGAGTATATGTACCTCACTATGGAGTACCCCGAACTTTCAACTACCGACTTCAACCCTTACTTAGTTTATTCCACAACAACTACAACTGCCACAACTACTTCTGAAATAGTAACAGAAATTGTGACCGAACCTGTAACAGACCCAGCTACTGAACCCATCACAGAGCCACCTACTGATCCCGTCACAGCCCCACCTACTGAACCAGTTACAGATCCGCCTACTGACCCAGTTACAGAAGACGTTACAACAGAACCAGTCATTGTCACCGAAACAACCGAACCTACAACAGAAATCGTCTTCCCTGAAGGCGATGTGAATCACGACGGTGAAGTCACTATCTCAGATCTCGTTTATTGTATCCAGGCAGTTCTTGGTAAATGTGAGCCTAATTCCAGCTGCGACCTTACAGGAAACGGAAAGGTCAACGGCTATGATGTGATAATACTGCGAAGGATAATATTCAAATAATTTCTTCACTTTTTTCATAATCCATAACTCCAAAAAATCTCTGGGTACGATCTTGTACCCAGAGATTTTTTGCTTACATATCATAAAGATGTGCTTTGAATGAAGTTTACAAAATTACGCTCGGAAAGCGGTCTCGAGAAATAATATCCCTGAAGATAATCAACGCCAAGAGGTTCAAGCAGCTTTATCTGCTCGGCAGTCTCAACGCCTTCTATGAGTATTTTCCGGTTCATCTGTCTGAACATACGAACGCTGGATTCAAGCATTATATAGCCTATCTTGCTCTGTTCAGCGCCGCGAAGTATACTCTTGTCTATCTTTATAACATCAAGATTCAGCGAAAGTATAGCATTCATATTGGAGTATCCCGTTCCGTAATCATCCATTGAGAACTGGAATCCCTCATTTTTCAGGTCGCTTATCACACGGCTCAGCAGCTGATAATCATCAGCTGCTATGGACTCAGTTATTTCAAAATTCAGGAAGCTTTTTTCGACTCCAGCCTCTTCAACTATCTTGTTGATGTGCTCAACAAATCCCGGTTTCATGCACTCAAGTACAGACAAATTGACGTTTATGCAGTCCATACCGTATTTCTTCGGAATACCGCTCTTAATAAAGCGGCAGACCTCTTTCAGCACAAAATCGTCTATCGAGTCTATAACTCCCATACGTTCTGCAACAGGTATGAATTCATCCGGAAATACATTTCCGAGCTCACGGTCATGCATACGCACAAGAGCCTCAGCTCCGTGAAGCTTATTTCCGTACATATAGTAAGTAGGCTGAAAATGCACCTCGAAGCTATTTTCTTCAAGTCCGCGTGATACCGCACTTTCAACCGCTGAACGTCTGAGAAGATATTCAAGATCAGTATCAGCGAGTATCTTTTTATCAGTATCCGCAGGCACAGGACCGTCAAGCATACTGAATGTAGCTGTCGAACCGCTCAGTCTTCCCGGAATATCAGCTATCATTATAACGTTCGTCAGTATCACTTCCATATCATGGTATTTCCACTGTGAATCAAAACGTTTGCTGATAGTCTCAGCTAGATCCATTACTTCTTCTTCATTTTTATCAGGTATAAGCAATGCGATCGTACAGGAATTTATGTTGTATGTATTGTACTTCGGAAGCAGTGATTTCAAGTATTCGGCGATAAGCGATATTATCACATCGGTATTCTCATACCCCGCTGCCTTCGATACAAGCTCAGCGTTAGTAATACGTATACCTACTACAAACACAGGACATCTGTTGACTTTGAAGCTTTTTATATCTGATCTGAATGCTCTTCTGTTATATAGTCCGGTATCACTATCTATACGGTCATCCTCATTCTCAACAAGGAACATTATTCCGATAAGTCCGAGAGATTCCGACATTAATTCGACCTGTATCCGGCTCGATAACAGCTGAACTGTGATGCCAATAACTATCAGCACTACAAAATAAGTAAGCGATGTCCTCTTTCTCGCGTTAAGCGCACTCCAAGAACGTTTCATCCTTGATATAGCAAGCATAAAGAATACCGCCATCACGCCATATATGAGGTATTCCGCCCAGTTACGCGTGAAATTTCTTTCAGAATCATAATAATACACAAACGATGTGAGCGGATTCGTGAGGACAAGCAACTCAACAAATGCAAATAGTGCCGCTATCAACCGGTTCACAAAACTGCGGTAGTACGCGCGCGCTCCGCTAACAAACCCTACATAATAGTAACACAGCGGACATAGCGAAAGATGCGTAATAAAATAGAGATAATCCTTAACACGTACAATCCAGAAAACAAGATCAGAATCCATTTTTGTTATTACTGCTATCTCACTGAACGCCTCGCCTAAGGCATTCATACCTATTATAACAGAAACGAGCATAAATATCTTATTGTTTATCTTATTGACATGATTGAGCATAACAGAAAACAGCAAGCAAGTAAAACTTATCAGCATCGCAGAAATGTTAAACGCAAGGTCAAGTTCATCCAAACCTTCCATATCGCCAGCCCCCTTTCAAAGGAAAATACTGCACGAATAACGCTTCTATAATATCACGATTAGTATATTTGCTCTATTTACTAAAGTAATTATACCACAATTTATGCAAACTGTCAAGTAACAGCCATTGTACACTATGATAATTTACTCGATATGTTTACTTTTAAATTTTAAGCATACTTTATAAATATGAAATAATATCAATATTCCTATAAAAACTAAAAAAATGCTTGACTTTTACATGAGTATATGTTATAATATGTTTACCTCGTATGGGGTATTATTTTTTTGCCCGCGAGGGAGGCAAACAACCTATTCTCCGCTCGCCGGAGGAAGTATTAATTCAGGAGGTGCCGATATGAGAGTTAAAATCACTTTGGCTTGTACTGAGTGCAAGCAGAGAAACTACGTTTCCAAGAAGAACAAGAAGAATGACCCTGACAGAATCGAAATGATGAAGCATTGCAAATTCTGTCGCAAGCACACTCTTCATAAGGAAACTAAGTGATCGGAAGGAGTATTTTTATGGCTAAGGATACAACTTCAGAAAAGAAGTCCGAGAAGAAAAAGCAGAGTAAAATCGGCAAATGGTTCAAGGACCTCAAGATCGAATTCAAAAAGGTCGTATGGCCTACAAAGCAGACAGTTGCAAACAACACTTCCGTTGTTGTGGGCGTTATCGTCCTTTCAGCTGTTGTCGTTGGTGCGCTCGATGAGGGCTTCCTCGCCCTTTTCCGTGCTATCTATCACTAATCAGGGATTCTAAGGAGGATTATTATGTCAGAAGCGGCTAAGTGGTACGTTATCCACACTTATTCAGGCTACGAAAATAAGGTTGCCCAGAATATTGAAAAGGTTGTAGAAAACCGTAAGCTTCATGATCTCATCCAAGAAGTCAGAGTTCCTACTCAGACAGATACAGAGTATACCGACGGAAAATCTAAAGACGTTGAACACAAGACCTTCCCGGGATATGTTCTCGTCAAAATGATCGTTACTGACGATTCATGGTATGTTGTCAGAAATACAAGAGGCTGCACAGGCTTCGTAGGTCCTGCTTCAGAGCCTACTCCCCTTTCAGAAAAGGAAGTTGAACAGCTCTTCGGTATCGATACTTCTACTGTTACCGCAAACTTCAAGGTCGGCGACAGAGTTCAGATCTCAGGTACTGCTATGGATGGCTTCATCGGCGTCGTTCAGAACATCAACTTCGAGGATCGTTCAGTTGACCTTCTGGTCTCAATGTTCGGTCGTGAAACCCCCACTACACTGCCTATCACTCAGGTAATCTTGGTGGAGGACTGATACGTTAATCGTATTAATTCAGGTCAAAAAGAAGCCGCTTGGCTTCAGTGGGAGAGGTAAAATAATTCTTGCCTCGCCATTTACCACATTTATGGAGGTGCGAATACATGGCACAGAAAGTAGTTGGCTACATTAAGCTTCAGATCGCAGCAGGAAAGGCTACTCCTGCACCGCCTGTTGGTCCGGCACTCGGTCAGCACGGCGTAAACATCATGGCATTCACAAAGGAATTCAACGAGAGAACTAAGAACGACATCGGTATGATCATCCCTGTTGTTATCACAGTTTATGCTGACCGTTCATTCTCTTTCATCACTAAGACTCCGCCAGCAGCTGTTCTTATCAAGAAGGCTTGCAACATCAACAGCGGTTCTGGTGTTCCTAACAAGACTAAGGTCGCTAATATCACTAAAGAACAGGTTCAGAAGATCGCTGAGACCAAAATGCCTGACCTCAATGCAGGTTCACTCGAAGCTGCTATGAGCATGATCGCTGGTACAGCTCGTTCTATGGGCGTTGTAGTTGTTGACTAATTATTAATTATTGAATGATGAAGGAACGTTTCCGTTCCGTTCAGAGTTCTATTGGTGGGAGGAAAATTCCGCTAACCGGTTAAGCTATAAGCAGCCGGTATTACCACTTAAATAGGAGGAAATATAATGAAACACGGCAAGAAATATGTTGACAGCGCTAAGGCTGTTGATTATGCAAAGCAGTATGAGTCCGCTGAGGCTCTGGATTTAGTTTGCAAGAACGCAAAGGCTAAGTTCGATGAAACTATCGAAGCTCACATCCGTCTCGGTGTTGACTCTCGTCACGCTGACCAGCAGGTAAGAGGCGCTGTTGTTCTCCCTAACGGTACAGGTAAAACTGTTCGTGTATGCGTATTCTGCAAGGAAGATAAGTACGAGGCTGCTAAGTCAGCTGGCGCTGAATTCGTTGGCGGTCAGGATCTCGTTGATAAGATCATGAAGGAAAACTGGATGGACTTCGACGTTGTTGTTGCTTCACCTGATATGATGGGACTCGTTGGTCGTCTCGGTAAGGTTCTCGGTCCTCGCGGACTTATGCCAAACCCGAAGGCTGGTACTGTAACACCTGATGTTGCAAAGGCTGTAACAGAGGCTAAGGCAGGTAAGATCGAGTATCGTCTTGATAAGACAAACATCATCCACTGCCCTATCGGCAAGGCTTCATTTGGCGCTGCTAAGCTTGAAGAAAACTTCTCAACTCTTATGGAAGCTATCGTTAAGGCTAAGCCAGCTGCAGCTAAGGGTGCATACCTCAAGAGCTGCACAGTAACTTCTACTATGGGACCTGGTGTTCCGGTTGCTACTGCAAAGTACGGAGTTTGATTACAATATTGCTAATTAAGCCGTCTGGTATTAACCAGACGGCTTCTTTGTTATACGCTCATGCTTTTTTGCAAGCAAATATACATGATCTTATAGAAAAAAAAAGGGACGCCGAAGCGTCCCTTAAAATATTGTCAATTACTTCTTATTAGCAGGTGTGAGATCTGAAACAAGCTTGAGTGTGTACTGCTGAACAAGGAGAGCGTCCTTAAGATCAATACCGTTGCCGTTTGATTCAACGTCAGCGTTGATCTCACCGTCTGCAGTGATACGGTTTTCAGTATCTGTACCCTTAATGCCATACTTACCAGGGTTAAGTGCATCCTGCATAATGAGAACTACGTCAGGCATATTAACGTCGCCATCGCAGTTAGCGTCGCCCCAAACAATCTTCTTGTTGCTTGAAGACTCATCAGATGTTGGCTCTACATCACCAGCAGTTGGAGCAACATCATCCATGAATGAAGCCATCCAAGCAAGTGGAGCGTTCCAGTTGATTGTTACTTCGTTTGTTGACCATGACTCAGCACTATCAACATAGCACTTCTGGCTTGCAAGTGTGCCTCTCTTATAGCCGAGACCGCCGATGTATGGATCCTGCATACCAGCACCAGGACCACCGGAAAGGATTCCGTTAGGAGCCATTGGGAATTCAGGTGAAATTCCGTAAGCCCAGAATCTGTGGTGAGGATATGTAAGAGTTACATCACCGTAACCAGTTACATATGAGAAGCAGAGACCGTTACGTCCGAAGATATAGTCCATAGCCTCAGAAGCACCGTTGATGTACTTCTTCTGACCTGTTGAATCGTAAGCATAAGCCATAACGATTGCGTTGTTGATTACGAATGAGTTTGAACCCCACTCATAACCTGTAACTACTTCATCACCGATGTTGATCGGATCAGTAAATCTTGCACCGTGGTAAGGAATACCCATACCCTGAGCAGCTTCTTCCTTGATGTAAACATCAGCAGCCTTAGCGATAGAATCCTTTACGCTCTTAGCCTGAGCATCAGTAAGCTTCTTGGAGTTGAGGTAAAGTGAGAGTGTACCAAGACCTGATGTACAGCCCCAGTTGAATGAGCTGAGTGATCCCTTATTCTCACCACCGCCGAGGTTAGATGTAAGGCTGAATGCCTTATCATTGCCTGTGCTGTCGTTCGGGTTCTTATATTCCTGCATAAAGTCGTAGTAATCAGCGCTTGTATCACCAGTTGTTGCGAAGAGTTCGCAAGCAGCCCAGTAAGCGTCATCAGCTACGTAAGAGTCACCATAAGCACCGCCGCCGATAGCCTGATCGAGTGGAGCAAAGTAGATATCGCCAGACGGATTATCATCTGTCTTAGCCTTACCTTCCTTGACATTCCAGTTATTCTTCATCTTGTAGATAACATCCCAGCTCTTCTGAGCGTTCTCAAGACAAGTCTTTGCATATGATGCATCGTAGTCTGCCCAGAGACGTGAAGCCTGTGCAGCACAAGCGATCATATTGAATGTAGCAGCATAAGTAGCTGGCTTAACGATACGATACTTCTTGATGTCCTCAAATCCTTCGTACTTCCAAGCGTGGATACCAAGACCTGTCCACTTATAGTCGTGGAGCTTGTGGTAAACCATACCTGCATCATAGTACGGATCATCAGATGTAGCTGTCATCTTGAACATCCAATCGAGTTCAACTCTTGCTTCATCGAGAATATCCGGAACCTTATCTCCGCCTTCCGGAATCTTCATAGCATCCTCAGTCCACTTAGCATCCTTACCGATGTGCTTAGAGAACTCAAATGCGTTCTGAAGTGTCCAAACAGATACACCGCCGTTAACAACGTATTTACCGTGGTCACCAGCATCGTACCAACCGCCTGTACCGTCGATTGAATACTTAGTCTTGATCTCGTCAGTGCTCATGTAAGCCTTAACCCAGTCAGGCTGAACGTTAGCTATATCAGTACCATGACCGTACTGTGAGTGAGCGAGCTTAGCCTTTCCTGTATGACCGTCAGCATCAGGCTCTGTATCCTTAGGATTGCATGATGTGATGTACTTTTCTTCGATCGGAACACCAGAACGGTTCTGATAGTAGTAGTTCATAGCGTCAGCGAGAAGTCCCTTGTAAACATCGTTGCTGATCTCGAACTCGAAGCTGCGGTTAACAACATAGTCCTTCTCAGTTACCCAGTTCTTCCAGATAACCTCATCGCCCTTGATAGTTGTATCGTAAGCGCCCTTTGTCTTACCAGACTGTGTGCCCTTGATACCTGTGCTATCCTTTACGAAGATAGTATACTTACCAGGCTCTGTGAACTCAGAGAAGTCGATGATATGTACATTAGCACCAGTATCCTTGTACTTTGTACGTGTTTCATCGCCAACCTTGATGTCCTCTGTCTTGGATGTACCAGAATCCGGATCTGCACCGAATACAGTAGTCTTTCCGCCCCATACCTTCTTACCAGAAGAATCCTGAACCTCGAAATCGAGCGGCTCAGAAGCATCTGTTACGTAAGAAGCCTTCTTATTGAGATTTGAATAATAACCAACCTGGTTGAGACGAACGTTGCTCTGTGGTCTTACAACACCGAACTCATTTGTCTTATCGAAATCCCATTCATCGCTTGTTTCATCAACGAGTGAGAGACTCTTGAAGCTGATTGTTGAACCCTTCTTGAAGCCAGTATCCGAGCCGCCGTGCTCATTGCCACCTGCTGTACCAACGTGGTTAGCATAGTGGAAAGCCCACTCAGCAACATCAAGAGTCTGATCAGCAGTAAATGTATCTGTACCCTTTACTGTTTCGCCAGCCTTAACCTGTAATGGCTGCCATGCCTGACCAGAAATATTGTGCCATACTTCGATCTTACCAGCATAGTTACCGATCTTAGCATAGATCCAACCATCTGTATCAGCTGTGAATTCCCAGCTTATAGTATATTTGTGACCTGACTCAATGTGGAGACCTCTGTGACGAAGCTGAAGATCCCATCTACCCTCAAGGCCCTTCTCATTATCGATGTGTACATTGTAAGTATCGCCATCAATGTCGAAGTGCTGCTTAGCAGGGTTTGTTTCGCAGGTGTGCCATGGAAGACCAGCACCCTCTTCAAAGGTTGTACGTCCGAGCTGCTGTCCAGCAGAAGCGCTCATAGGAATGAGTGTCATTGCGCTGGTAGCGAGCATTGCAGCAGCAGTAAGGCTGCCAGTAATAGCTTTTGCTATTTTCTTGTGCATTGTAGTTACCCTCCCTGATTAATTTAAAAAATGGTTTAATTTATAACGCAATGTCAGTGCAAACATTGCGGTTATATCTTGTATGATTCGATAAAAAGGGTTCTTCGAGAACCTGCACCACTCCCTTTTACCATTTATAATTATATTATATCGCCGAAAAAAAGTAAATAGCTTTTTGGAAATTCGTTCATTTCCCTAATAGCGATACATAAAATTTGTGTATTTTTACCACAAGGCAAAAAATAAAGAGAGGTCAAAGCCTCTCTTTATGAATAAATTATGAATTGATTATTCTTCGCAAGGGAATTTGCTAATGAGTTTTAATGTGTACTTCTGTATGAGGAGTGCATCGTTAGGTGTAACTCCGTCTTTTCCGTCAACATCAGCATTAGCCTCGCCCTTTTTTGTTATGCAGTCGCTGCTCGTGCCATTGACACCGTATTTCTTAGGATTCAGACAATCCTGCATTACCATAACAACGTCTGACATATCAACAGATCCGTCATCATTTGCATCACCGTAAAGATCTGCATCAATTTCTCCTGTGTCAGGCTCGGAAGGTTCAGTAGGATCATCTGCATTGCTGCCCTTCTGAGCTGATCTTGTAGGTACATAATCAGACTTTGTAGGAACTGTTCCGTCAGGCTCTTCGCCCCATACAAGAACACCGTTTACATACATCGGCATATGTGTGTTGAGTGCTTCTTCACTCTTGAGGTTGTCGGTATCACCAAGTCCTATATAAGACCAGTCATTTGAAGCATCCCATGCGCCGTCTGTTGCTTTAGCGTCCGGAATAGATACACGGAACTGTACCTCATCACGGTGCTCAGTCTGACCGGTAGGCTGAATAACTCTGCCGTCCTCAAACTTTATGCTTGCATAGTAGGTATTTCCTGTCGGATCCCCCTCATATTTGTAAGGACCGCTGACTGTTGCATAACCAGCCTCGCCTTCCTTATACTGCTGTGACTTGCCCTCGACTTTTATGTCATCTACCGAAAGACCGTTCTCGATAAGTTCAGAAATATTAAAGAAGTAGCGATACTCCATATCCTTTGCAACTCTTGCCGGCCAAGCAGTGTGGTTCATAGCCCAAGCCTTGATCTCAGTGTAGCTCTTTGCAGGTGTACCGTTGATAACGGCTGCAACCGGCCACTCCGGCCATGTCGGCTCTTCATTAGGCGGGAACGAAGGATCTGTTGTTCCGCCGTAATCGTCAACGAGTGCACAGAGACAAGCTGTATAGCCTGCGTTGTAGTCGATAGCTACCTCTGAATACTCAAACTTTCCGACTTCATTGATATATTCACCAGACTTGTCAGGTCCGCCGACGAGAGCACCGTAAAGAGTATGTGCATACTCTGTCTGCCAGCCCTCATTGCCGCCTGATGGCTTACCAAGCTCGTTCCAGTGGTCATCGTGGATACCGGAAGCTGTTCTGTGGTGGAAAGCAGTAGGCTGCTTATCGCCCATACCAAGAACATAGCTCAGTCCAAGATCGTTATCGCCGAAGATGTAATCCATCTGTCCCTTTGCCCATGTGTTGTACTTATCCTGAACAGCGCTGTTATCCTTGAAGATAGTATCGCAGGCAAGCTTAGCGAGCCAGCAGGTAGCACTAACGTGACGTGCAGGTCCCCAGCTGAAAAGCCATGCCATACCGTCAGGAGTATAAGCGATCTTCTTGTCGCCAACGCCGTCTGTCCAGTATTTAAGGTGCTTCTCTACATGGTCGATCCATTCCTTATTGCCGGTCTCCTGTGCATAGAGGAGAGCCGCACCCTGTGAGGTATCATCCCAGCATAATCCCCATGTGAACTTCTTATCAGTTGACTGATCCTCAAGCGGGAATAACGGGATGTACTCTTTTTCGACCTTGTCCATATAGCTCTGCTCACCTGTTGCTCTGTAAAGCCAGATAGCAGCAAACATACAGTCATCTACCCATGAAGAAGGCTTATACATATCTCCCATAGCGCCGTTTTCATTATCTCTTATCTTATCGGCAGTCTTGAAATACGTTTCAGCCTGTTTGAGATATGCCTTTGCCTTATCAGGCTGGGTATCCTTGAACATGAGATAGCCCTCAGCAAGAGCAGCTGCTGAAAGAGCCATTGTGGTGGAATCTGCTATCTCATCATGCGGACGTTCCCAGTCGCCGTTGTTGAGATGGTGCTTGCGAAGATAAACTTCCGAGCTGCACCAGATGTTATGGTCGGTAGAACCGCCGGTGAAGTCACCGATCGTACCGATTATCTTATCGCCTCTGTCGCACTGCATGAGATAATCGAGTCCCCACTGGACGTTATTGCGATAATCCTCACCGAGTCCCTGCTTTTCAACAGCATCCTTGTATTCAAGATAACCCCAGGCAAGTATAGCAGCTGAGTAAGCATTTGTAAGTGTAAATTTGAAGTGGTCGCCTGCATCGAACCAGCCGCCCTTGCAGACATCAGTCTCATTGCCGTCTTCATCGACCATGGAATCTTCTTTCCACTGGACCGGATTCCAGTCCGGAAGCTTACCAGCCTGCTGCACCTCATAAAAGAACATCGACTTCTGGAGTGCTTCAGCATAGTTATACTTTGATTCGGCTGCATTAGCTGTTATCGGCGCATTTGCCGGTGCCGGATATGCGGCAGCGATACCGGCTGAAAGTGCCAGTGCAGAAAATGCCGCTGTTATCCTTTTTAAATTCATTTTAATTACCCCTCTCGTAATAAAAATATTTAAGTACGTCTCCGCGCACCTATACATTTTTACTATACAATATTATTTGTTTTTTGTCAATAGAAATGCAGCAAATTAATCCATAAATGAAGAGAGAGACCTTTCAGTCTCTCTCTTCATTATATCATTATATTTATTAGGGGAGAATGTCCTGTGAAATCAGAAGCTTGTAATAAGATTGAGGGTAAACTTCTGTATTATAAGAGCATCATTAGGAGTAAGCGCTTCATTTCCGTCAACATTTCCGTTGATCTCGCCATCATGTGTTATACGGTCTTCGCTTGTGCCGTCAATTCCGTATTTCATCGGATTCAGACAAGCCTGCATTACCATTACCACATCAGACATATCGACCTCGTTATCGCAGTTGGCATCGCCTTTTTTGCCAGCTTCTGCGGTGACGGGCTGTGTAACCGGCTCGGTAGTTGGCGGTATGTCAGGATCTGTATTATGAGCATATGGATCGGGAGTTGCTGTCTGCGAAACGCCGCTGCTCATCTTATAGCCGAGTCCGCTGAAAGAACCGTTCAAAGCTGTCTCAGCAAAACCTGAAGGCTTTGGCGAACCGTCAGCATTTCTCCAGACCTTGTGGAAATCAGTACCCATAGCCGGAACATTCAGCGAAATGAAATCCGATTCGGAAGGGCTTACAACAGTACCCTTCTTTTCGCCGCTTGCGATAGCAGTTGTTCCGGTAATGTAATAGTAGCTGCCGTTATTGTTGAAATAAACCGAGCTTGTCATATTGCCTACAAACTTATCGCTTGCGAGCTTGATGCCGGCAGCATTTGTCTTTGATACCTTGCCGGTATTATAGTATGACATCATATTTGTGAGAGTCGAAGAAGTATCGTTCCTGTAAACAAAGTAATTGGCTTTACCATTGCCGCCTATGCCGTTATTGTAAGCCGTACAGAGGTTCATATCGCCGAATTTCGGATTATTGTTATCTGTGAAGCCGCAGTTGAGGTTCTCGAATGCAAGGCAGTTCTCAACGATATGGCGGGTGCCTACTCCGCCGCCGCCGAGTTTGAATCCGTTTCCGTCACATCCTCCGTAGCCCTTTCCGCTTTCTGTGAATCCGTTTCGGAATGCGATACAGTTCCTGATAGTTACAACGCCGATCGGACCAGTTGCCTCCTTAGCATAGAGATCCCAGCCGTCATCGGAATTGTTATATGACATACATCCATCAAAGACATTGCCTTCTCCGCAGGTAAGCTTAGCTGCGAAACCGTCAGCATTTTCCATTGTTTTGTCGTCGCAGTTGTTCTTGGAAGTACAGTTCTTGATGAGATTGTAAGAAGGCCACTGTGAGATACTATTATAAGAACCATTGAGTCTTGACACCTGAAGACCTGTATCCTGATTTCCGTTGAATACCATCTTTTCAATGATATTGTTGTCGCCTGCAAGAAGCATACCGTTATCGCCGGCATTACATATCTCAAATCCGTAGAAGTGCCAGTAAGAACCTTCAAGGACAAATCCTCTTGCACTTGCATCAATGACCTGACCGGTAAAATCGAACTTTACTTCGGCGTTCGGGTAAGCAGCAATAGTCTTGTACTTTCCTTCTGTTCCCGAATTACTCTCAGCAATGTCTATTGTCTCTGTAAATCTGTATGTACCGCCGAGCAGATAGATATATCCGCCGGGCTTAACTGCATTTATAGCTTTAATTACATTGGTCGGCGAATCTACGCTCTTTCCGTCACCATTTCCGTCCGGAGAAGCATAAATGACATCTCCGCCTGTGATAGGTACATCAATTTCGGGATCAGATGCTGTGGTGGTAACTATCTCCGTCTGTGTAGTTACAGGGATGTCAGTAACAACCGGCTCAGTTGTTACAACAGGCGGCTCTGAATCGTCCTGTTTAAAGCCGCTGCCGATAGCAGTTATACTGTCCTTGTAAGATACGAGCGCACTCTTCAGTGCCTCATTGACAGCGTAGCTTGCATCATCAACAGAATTATCGAATTTCCACTTGAAGTCGCCGCCGTCAACACGTCCGGCATAAGCAGTCACCTTTGCCGGAACGTCCTCTGGCTTGTCAGGTGAATAATTGTACATGAGACTTGCATCAGTATCAAAATTACTGTAAACTGAGCCGCCCGACTTAGCGGCTACCCCTGAAGGCACTTTCTCATTTCTTGAAGAAGCCTCATATGCATCAAAATCTGTATTATTCTGCTGATATGTTACGTAACTCTTCTGACCTGTCATATAGTTACCGAACGACTTAATGATACCGCCGCTCTCGCCTGACATAATAGATTTGCCATCGCTGTCAAGGTCACTTGCCTGACTTGCGATTATCATAGGCTTTGCACAGTTTCTGAAATAGTTGTTCTCAACAAATACCGAGCAGCCAAGTGCAGCGCCTATACCGTACTTTGCGTTGCCATCGAAATAGTTGTTGTAAACATGAACTGTACAGGTCCTTATCCTCGGATGACGTGAATCTGAATGATCGTACCAGTTATGGTGGTAAGTAATATAATTCGAAGTTGTTTCGTCCTTCATTCCCTGAAGATTGCACTTTCCGTTATCCCAGAAGTGATTATAGGAATGTGTGATATAGGTTGACTTTTTAGTATCAAGAGCACCATCGCCCTTTTTCTGATCTGCATCCGAACCTGCATCGCCATAGAAGAAGTCACAGTTGTGTACCCATACGTGGTCGTTAGCCTGCTGAAGTCCACAGTCATCGGTCTCAGAACTGTTACAGTTCATGAAGCCGAGATTTCTGACCTCAACATTCGAGCAGCCTTTGAGAACAAGTCCGAAACCGTTGAAGGTAGTGTCATTGCCGATACCTTCGATCGTGAGACCGCAGGTAACTCCGTCTACATACAGGTCACCCTTGGGCATATTTGCCGGATCCTCGATATTTCCGATGAATCTCAGCACAACAGGTCCGACCTTCTTGTTGCTCTTGAGACCGGTTATGATATTCTGAATACCAGTGAATGTTGCATCTTTACCGTCCTTATTCAGGAAAGACGCGGTAACAGTATCTTTAGTGCTGTTAGTGATATAAATTACTTTTGCATTGCTTTTGAGTGTACCGTCCTCGTTATAAGCGCCGGAAGATGTACCGTTCACAAATCCGAAACCGGAACGGTCATTAGCGTAAGCTGATGCAGTTGTTTCAGCAGACTTTGAATTGTCCTCCTGACCATTTATTACAGGCACGACCTTGAGTTTATGACTGCCTGATTTCAGTCCCAGAGCATCGGCTCTCATATAGCCCTTATACTGCCTTATGAGCATATTATCAAGCTTTACGCCGTCAACGTAAACATTGTATCCGCTTGCACCATTAACGGATGACCATGTTGCGTACATTGCTTCGTCGTAGCCGACCGTATTCAGGAATTTTACACTGCTCTCAGTAGCTGCTGAGGTTACAGTTCCGGTTTCAGAAAGCAACAGCGTCTTACTGCCGATAGGAGCAGTTGCACCGGAAATTGTGAGAACTGCCGCAGCTGCAACAGACAGCGCTTTCTTTCTCAAACGAATATTTCTCATAAAAGTCCCTCCAAAAAGCAGTCTTAAAATGACTGCGGATCGTTTCAGGCTACCGAATCCCCACTCAGATAGCCTTCCTTCTCATCTTGTTGATATTATTATAGTTCATGCTTCCATTTATTTCAATGATATATAATGCTCATTAACTGATGTATTGTGCTATACTGTAATACAATTTTACACAATAGGTCATAAACTTTTTATATAGCAAAAAAGGAACGCTCATAACGAACGTTCCTTAGCGAATACATTATCATATTCCAACTGATTTTCACAGTCGATACACATATTTATTGATTATTCTGCGTCTGTATCAGCAGCTTCGCTGTCAGCCTCTTCGCCGTTATCGCCTTCGTCAAGAAGTGCGCGCATTGAGATGCTGATTCTCTTTGATTCATGATCAATGTCAATGATCTTAACATCAACCTCGTCGCCTACTGTAAGGATGTCCTTAACGTTTTCAACCTTCTTGTCAGCGATCTGAGAGATGTGGATAAGACCGTCAACTCCGTCGATGATACGTGCGAAAGCACCGAAGCTTGTGATAGAAACGATAGTTGCCTTAACAACATCGCCTACATGATAGTTAGCCTTGAAGATCTCCCAAGGATTGTCCTCAGCCTTCTTGAAGCCGAGAGAGATTCTGTTCTCTTCGCGGTTGAGGTCTTTGATGTACACTTCGAGAGTATCACCAACGTTTACAACCTCGCTCGGATGCTTGATGCGCTTCCATGAGAGTTCGGAAATATGAACCATACCGTCGATACCACCGAGGTCAACGAATGCGCCGAAGCTTGTGAGTGACTTAACCTTACCTGTGTATGTAGCGCCAACTTCAGCTGTTTCCCAGAACTTAGCCTGAGCCTCAGCCTTCTTAGCATTCTGAACAGCCTTGATAGAGCCGACTGCTCTCTTTCTGCCCTCAGTAACCTCGATAATTGTGAACTCTACCTTCTGCTTGAGAAGCTGATCGAGTTCAGCGCCTCTTGGAAGACCTGTCTGTGAAGCAGGGATAAATACTCTTACACCGAGAACGTTAAGAGTTACACCCTTATTAACAACGTGCTGAACAACGCCTTCGAGAACAGTACCCTCTTCCTTAGCCTTGAGGATCTTCTCATAGCCAGCCTGCTCGTCAACCTTTCTCTTTGAAAGAGCGCAAGTACCCTCTGCATCGTTTACCTTGATAACGATGAGTTCGATCTCATCGCCAACACTTACGATGTCAGCAGGCTTTTTAGTTGAATCGTCTGTAAGGTCATCAAGAGCAACATAACCTGTGTGCTTTGTGCCGAGGTCAACGATAGCTTCTGTATTATTTACAGCAACAACTGTGCCTTTAACTTTCTCTCCTGTATGTATTTTTTTGAATGATTCGTCGATAGCCTGAGCGAAATCGATCTCCTCATCCTGATTAGCTGCAAGAATTTCATTTTCTGCCATTTTGGTTTGTACCTCCTTGATTATGTACGCCGGAGTAGATGCGCCAGCGGTAATGCCGATTTTATCGGCAGCGGGAAGTTTCAAATTCCGAAGTTCGTCCGAATTCTCAATATGATACGTTTTACAGTAGCGGCTGCACACCTCATACAGCTTGACTGTATTTGAACTGTGCCTGCCTCCGACAACGAGCATCAAATCCGAATTCTTTGCAAGTTCAGCCGCGTCAGACTGCCTTGTATCAGTTGCATTGCATATAGTATCGAAGATAACTATATCCGGATCGTCTTTCGGGATCACGTTTAAACACTCATCCCATACTACAATATTATACGTTGTTTGTGCGACAATTGCAAGCTTTTTTTTCAAATTTGTATACTTTTTTTCAAAAAAGTCCTTTAGTTCAAAATTATCCTTAAAAACAAGATGATTTTGGTCACAATGCCCAACTATCCCCTGAACTTCGGGATGCGAAGCGTCTCCTGCGATAAGGATAAAATAGCCCTCAGCAGTTTTCTCGGCTACGATCTTGTGAATACGCGCAACAAACGGACAGGTCGCATCAAGCATACGGTTGCCCTTAGCCGCTATCTGATCGTATACCTCCTTGCCAACGCCGTGTGAGCGTATGACAACGGTCTCACCTTCATTGATCTCATCAACACTGTTGATTATCCTCGCGCCCTTGCGCTGCATATCGTTGACAACATCCTGATTATGGATTATTGGTCCAAGAGTTGCGACCTTTGTGTTGTTTTCAAGCTCGCTGTAAACCATCCTGACTGCTCTGTCAACTCCGAAGCAGAAGCCCGCTGACTTCGCTACCGTTACCTTACTCATTTTCTTTTTCCTCCGTTACTGTTTCAGCAGTTTCCGGCAAAGGCTCAGGTTCGCCCTCAACAAGGCGCTTTATGTCAGCCATATAGCGATTCTTGAGTTTTACGAGCTGACGCGGATTCGGTGTGTCGCACAACTCAACGTACTCAGCCGGATCTATCGGCTCGCCATATTTTAATGTGACTTTTGTACGGAATTTCAGCTTGCCTTCATAGACCACGCCTACCGGTACGATCCGTTTTCCGGAACGTGCCGAAATCAGTGCAGCACCGGTATGTCCCCTGCCGACTTTACCGTCCTTCGAGCGTGTACCCTCCGGAAATATCATCAGGCTTCGCTTGTTAAGCTTTTCCACAGAAGTGTCTATAACGCCTGTATCGCCTTTACCTCTTGACACCGGAAATGCTCCGAGAGTACGTATCAGCCATGAAAAAAGCTTCTTCTCAAAGAGTTCTTCCTTCGCCATGAAGCAGAGCTTGCCCCTGCTTCCGCATCCAACAAGCGGCGGATCATAGTAACTGCGGTGGTTTGAAGCGTATATGACAGTTTCGCCCTTCGGGATATTCTTTCTGCCATCAATTTTCAAATTAAAAAACAGTCTGAAATAGCACCTGACCAGAAATTTTACAAAAGCGTACATTATTCTGCACTTCCGATCTTCTCGGTGATTATGCGTACTATCTCATTTGCTGATTCTTCAAGATTGAGAGTTGTAGTGTCAACAAGAACAGCATCCTCTGCCTGTTTGAGAGGTGCGGTCTCACGGTGCATATCCTGATAGTCACGCTTGATAATATCGTCAAGTATCTCCTGATATGTCGGACATCCCGGCTTTTCAGCGAGCTCCTTGTAACGGCGGTTTGCACGTTCCTCTGCGGAAGCTGTGAGAAATATCTTTACATCAGCATTCGGGAGTACTACTGTACCGATGTCTCTGCCGTCCATGAGTACGTTATTCTCAGCGGCGATCTTCTGCTGTGTGCCAAAAAGGTACTTTCTTACAGCCGGAATAGCGGAAGTGCGCGAAGCTGCCATAGAGATCTCAGGAGTTCTGATGAGTTCGGAAACATCCTTGTCGCCGAGGAACACTCTCTGTGCGCCATCAATGAATTTAAGTGAAACGTTTGCGTTCGGAAGAGATTCCTCGATCTTGTCATCCGGAATGTTGTTCTCAGTGATGTAAAGTGCAATAGTACGGTAAAGCGCACCGGTATCAACGTAAATATATCCGAGTTTTGCGGATACCATTTTAGCTATTGTACTTTTTCCTGCACCGGCAGGTCCGTCGATCGCAATGTTGATGTTTTTCATAATTCTTTCTCCTTTTATTTAAATTAATAATTATTGATTTGTGACTATCTGTGCACCAAACGGCATCAGTGCAAGCTTGGCAATTTTGAACATCTGAAGTCCGAAGGGTATACCTATTATAGTTATGCAGAATAACAGTCCGATAACCGCGAATATCAGAGCCATTTCAAAGCCGAATATCAACAGCCACAGTATATTTATAAGCACGCTTACTGTGCCGCTGTTGAACTGTATATCCTTTCCGAACGGAAAGAACGAAAGCTCCACGAACTTGAAGCACTGTATGCCAAGCGGTATGCCGATTATCGTGATACAGCACAGCAAACCGGCTATCAGCCAGCACATACCGGCGATAAGTCCGCCGAACAAAAACCATATTATATTACCTAATGTACTCATAATTCTCCTTAAAGGCACATTGCTGCCGCATACGCGGTAGAGAAAGCGATCTGCAGATTGAATCCGCCGGTGTAAGCGTCCACATCTATAACCTCGCCTGCAAAGAAAAGTCCCGGAACAAGCTTCGACTCCATTGTTTTCGGAGAGATCTCCTTTACCGATATTCCGCCGCTTGTGATAATTGCTTCATCTATCGGACGAAATCCTGAGATACGCACCGGAAACGCCTTTATCAGCTCACCGAATTTGCGCCGCTGTTCCTTAATTATGCCATTGACCTTCTGCTCAGCCGGTATTCCCGAAAGTCTTACCGCAACAGGTATCAGCTTAGACGGCAACAGCTTACGTATGCCATTGATGAAGTCGCGATTGAGATTTTCTGCGAAATCACGCTGGATCCTCGCATCAAGCTGTTCCGGCGAGAGTGCCGGTTTAAGGTCTATCTTAGCGGTATAACGTCCTTTTTCCATAGTTCTTATGTGTGAGCTTGCACTCAGCACAAGAGGTCCTGATATACCGAAATGAGTGAACAGCATCTCTCCCATTTCGCTGTAAATAGGCTTATTTCCGTCAAATAAAGTAAGTGTGACATTTCTGAGTGACAGCCCCATCATCTCCGCACAATATTTGTCAGGAGATTCAAGCGGCACAAGACTCGGTTTAAGTTCTGTCACGGTATGTCCGGCTTTTTCAGCAAGGGTGTAACCATCTCCGGTCGAGCCGGTATTAGGATAGGATTTTCCTCCGCAGGCGATAAGCACACTGCCTGAGCGGTATTCCTTACCGCCGGAAACAACTCCGCTGCATATACCGTCCTCGATGATAAGACCGCTCACACGACTCTTTACCACCTTTACACCAAGATTTTTCATTTCACGGGCAAGAGCGTCCGCGATGTCATCAGCCTTATCGCTTACAGGGAAAACTCTGTTGCCGCGCTCTGTTTTCAGTGGAACTCCAAGTTCCTCAAAAAACGCCTTTGTGTCTTCCGCACTGAACATTGAGAATGCACTATAAAGGAAACGCGGATTCACCGGAATATTCTTCATATGCTCTTCAACAGGCGAATCATTAGTGACATTGCATCTTCCCTTGCCTGTTATCCGAAGCTTTCTGCCGAGTTTTTCATTTTTTTCAAAAAGCGTGACGGTCTTGCCGAGCCTTGCCGCATGAACTGCCGCAAAACATCCTGCCGCTCCGCCGCCTATAATAATAGTATCAGTCATTTTTCTTCTTGATCAGCCGGTCCAGTTTTTTTCGGACTGCTGCCCTTCTCTGTTTAGTTGCTTCGGTGTCGATACGCCAGCCGCTTCCGGTATCTTCGATCACATCACCCTCCGAAGCATTTCCGGGGAGCTGATCCCTTGCGATCTCAGTTTTAGCACCGTTGACCTCAAGAACAGCAATGTCCCCTTCAAATCTTTCGATAACAGTCATAATTACCTCTCTGTCATTACCCTGACCTTTTCGCCGTC
>ONAI01000029.1:0-17740 GCA_900315755.1 uncultured Ruminococcus sp. | reverse complement strand
GACGGATGTCCATAAGAGTTGCCTGCTCCGCACGAAATAACGACCGTCTCAGGACTTATCTCACGCAGAAAAGCTTTCGATGAAGACGAACTGCTTCCGTGATGACCTGCCTTGTATACGTCCACATGATGAAGGCATCCTTTTTCTATCATTTCCATCTCAGAAAGACTTTCAGCATCACCGGTAAGCAGAAAACTCTTCTTTCCGTGAGCGATCATAAGTGCTATCGAGTAGTTATTCACATCGTCGTAGGAATCACTGTTCGGAGCGATTACCTCCGCGACCGCATCACCGATATGTATTTCGCTGCCGACCTCCGCTTCATTTACCGGACACCCTTCCTCTTCACAGGCATCCAGAAACTTCTCAAAGAATACAACAGTAGGGATGTCCTTTTCATCAATATGCGGCATTATTACCTCACCTATTTCAAATTCATCTATGATGCGCGCCATTCCTCCCATGTGATCGGAATGCGGATGAGTTGCCACAAGGTGATCTATCCGCTTTACTCCGCGGTCTTTAAGGTAACTAACAACATCAGGAGCATACTGATATTCGCCGCAGTCAACAAGCATTATCTCGCCGTCAGCCGCAAGCAGAGTACAATCTCCCTGCCCCACGTCAATAAAATGAACAGCAAGGGTATCGTCGGCAGCAAGATACTTATGCGGTCTTTTATTATAAAAGTAAAGAAAAGCGACTATCGCCGCAAAAAGCAGCAACACAGGTATACTTATCAGCTTTTTCCTTTTCTTCTTCCGCTTTGACTTTTTCCGTGTTTTGGTGCTGTTCTGGAGTCTTTTCCTCTGTTCGGACGAGATGCGGTACTTTTTCTGTTCTGCCATTTGCTGTCACCGCCCTTCCGATCAGCGTGTGGAATATCCTCAACAAGACATTTCGGCGAACTTCCTATAAGATCACGTCTTCCGGCAGCCTTCAGTGCCTCAAGGACTATTTCTCTGTTCTGAGGTCTGAAATATTGCAGAAGAGCTCTCTGCATCGCCTTTTCCTTTGGAGTTTTAGGCACATATACCTTCTCCATAGTATAGGGATCAAGCTCCGTATAGAACATACAGGTCGAGATAGTTCCGGGAGTCGGATAGAAGTCCTGCACCTGCTCCGGACGTATCTTGTTATCTCTCAGAAACAGCGCAAGATCTATCGCTTCATTGAGAGTGCTTCCGGGATGCGACGACATAAGATACGGTACGAGATACTGCTCCTTTCCGATGCCCTTCGTTATCTCGTAGAATCGCTTCTGAAAGGCTTTGTAAGCCTCAATATGCGGTTTTCCCATTTTGTCAAGAACCACTGCTGAGCAGTGTTCCGGAGCGACCTTCAATTGTCCGCTGACATGGTACTTTATAAGTTCGCGCATGAATTCATCATTTTTATCCTGCATAAGGTAATCATAGCGAATGCCGGAACGTATGAAAACACGCTTTATCCCTTTTATCTTACGTATCTTGCGCAGCATTGCAAGATACTCGGTATGATCGGCTTTCAGCGCCGGACACGGAGTAGGTGCAAGACACTTTTTTCCCATGCACAGTCCTTTGGTCAGCTGCTTTTCACAGGATGTGTGACGAAAATTGGCAGTCGGACCTCCGACATCGTGTATGTATCCCTTGAAATCGGGCATTTTAGTTATCCGTTCAGCCTCTGCAAGTACGGATTCCTCACTTCTTACGGTTATCCTTCTGCCCTGATGAAGCGCTATCGAGCAGAAATTACAGTAACCGAAGCATCCACGGTTATGCGTTATCGAGAACCTTACCTCTTCAATTCCCGGAACTCCTCCCTGAGAATCATAGGAAGGATGAACAGCTCTTGTGTAAGGCAGGCTGTAAATGTAGTCAAGCTCCTCTGTTGTAAGGCTGTAAGCCGGCGGATTCTGCACCAGCATAAGCTTTCCATGCCGCTGTATTATTATCTTGCCATAGACCTCATCCTGCCAGTCATACTGTATTTTCGTCGCCTTGGCATACTCTGTCTTTTTATCGCGCACCTGCTCGAAGGACGGGCACTGTGCCGCACCAATAGGGGTATTGACCGGCTCGGTAAGATAGCACGTTCCGCGGACATCATGTATATCAGCGATATTCTCGCCATCAGCAAGCCGCTTACATACTTCCTGTATCTGATGCTCGCCCATGCCGTACATAAGCATATCAGCACCGCTTTCCAGAAGTACAGAAGGTCTTACAGCATCATCCCAGTAGTCATAATGTGCAAAACGTCTCAGTGAAGCTTCAAGTCCGCCTATTATTATCGGAACATCTCCGAAGTATTCGCGGAGTTTCTGACAGTAGACTATCACTGCTCTGTCCGGACGTTTTCCAGCCATACCGCCCGGAGAATAAGCATCATCGGAACGCTTTCTCTTAGCGGCAGTATAGTGTGCTACCATAGAGTCTATATTTCCGGCTGTCACGAGAAAGGCATATTTCGGCGCACCGAATCTGCGGAAATCGCGGTCTGTATGCCAGTCAGGCTGAGCAATAACGCCTATTGTGAATCCCATTGACTCGATAAGGCGTGTTATAATAGCCGCACCGAAGCTCGGATGATCCACGTAAGCATCTCCGGTTATATAAATATAGTCAAACTGCTCTATTCCCAGTTCATCCATTTCTTTTCTGGTCGTCGGAAGAAAACCTTCGTACATGACATCATCTCCGTTCAGTTTCTGCTTATTCCATTTCGCGCCGCATACGACGCTCGTCCATCTGCATCCTTGACATCAGGACACGTCTTGGCTTTGCACCCTCACTTGGTCCGATAACTCCGCGTTCTTCAAGCTCATCCATGATCCTTGCTGCTCTTGCGTAGCCGAGTTTCAGTTTACGCTGGAGCATTGAGGTAGAAAGCTGTCCTGCATTTACAGCAACTTCCATAGCACGTTCAACGAAGTCCTCATCAGAGCCGGAAGCCGCAAATCCGTCATCAGTATCGTGGTCACCGCCCTTGGTCTGCGGAACGTAATGATCAACCGCTTCCGTGATAGATTCATCATACTCAGCCTGTACCTGAGCCTTAATGAAATCAAGAGTTGATGTTATATCCTTATTTGAAGCAAAACAGCCCTGAACTCGCAGCGGCTTGTTCATTCCGATAGGCATATACAGCATATCGCCGTTTCCGAGAAGCTTATCTGCACCAGCTGTGTCTATGATAGTACGCGAATCTACCTGCGACATGACCGAGAGTGCGATACGGCTCGGGATATTGGCCTTGATAAGACCTGTAATAACATCAGTGGTAGGACGCTGAGTTGCAACTACAAGATGCATACCGGCAGCACGTCCCATCTGCGCGAGACGGCATATAGAGTCCTCGACCTCTTTTCCGGCAACAAGCATCATATCAGCAAGCTCATCTATGAATACAACTATCTGCGGCATTGTGTCCATTTCGGGATCTTTGTCCGCCATAGCGTTATATGATTTAAGGTCGTTTGCGCCTATCTCCGAGAAGATAGTGTATCGGCGCATCATTTCCGTAACAGCCCAGTTCAGCGCACCGGCAGCCTTTTTAGCGTCGATAACGATAGGGATAAGAAGGTGCGGGATGCCGTCAAACACCTTAAATTCAACCATTTTAGGATCTATAAGTATGAGTTTAACTTCATTCGGACGAGCGTTGTAAAGAATACTCATAATTATCGAACGTGTGCAGACCGACTTACCGGAACCGGTAGTACCTGCGATTATAACATGAGGCATTTTTGTGATGTCTCCGAGGATAACATTTCCGGCAATGTCCTTACCGACCGCGAAAGTAAGCTTACTTTCGGCATTTTTGAAATCAGGAGATGAGAGTATCTCTCTTAGAGTTACCATGTCCTTGTTGGAGTTCGGTACCTCAATTCCAACTACTGATTTTCCGGGAACAGGTGCTTCTATTCTTACACCCTGAGCTGCAAGATTAAGTGCAATATCGTCTTCAAGTCCCTTTATTTTCGAGACCTTGACACCCGGTCCGGGCTGTATCTCATAACGGGTTATTGAAGGTCCGCGGAAGATGTCCTTGATACGCACCTCGACGCCAAAGCTTTTGAGAGTATTTACAATGATCTCTGCTTTTTCACGCATTTCCGAGGCAGCCGCAGCACTGTCCGATTTGATCTGAGGCATTGACAGAAGATCAAGCGAAGGAAGTATATATATTGCCTCTTTCTTGGCTTCGGTCTCTTTTTCTTCTGTGACCGGAATATCAATAGGGATGTCCGGACCTTTACGCTTATGCTCAGCCTCTCTTGCAATGAGCGATTCAAGACCTTCGTCAAGCTGCTCCTCCTTCTTGGAAGCGCGGCTCTTTTTAGGTGCAGCTTTTTCCTGAGGCTCAGGCGGTATAAGGTGATCGGTAGGAAGAGGAATATCAAAGAGAAAGTCCTCACCGCCACGCGAATCATGAACAATCGGAACATTTACAGGTATTGCCTTCTGCTCAGAAACAGGCACTTCCGGATAAGATCCGGCGTTGAGTTTTTCCTGATTTCTCTTATTATTTACTATGTCGATTGCTTCAAGGTCTTTAGCGAAACTCTTCTTTTCTTTTTCATCATCATAAACGTCTTCCTCTTCAAAAGCATCTGTGAATTCTCCGCCCATAAGTATGCTCTGGAAGCCCTTGAAGCATTTACCGATGAATCTGAAAGGATGCGAAAGCGAATTAAGAAAATCAATAAGTCCGAGACCTGACAGCAGCATTCCGAACACGAAAAACATAATAACTGTTATTATCTTAGCACCAATACTGCCAAACGCCTTTATCAGTATTCCGGCAATTATGATGCTTGCAACTCCGCCGCCGCGTATATCTGCACCATCGGTATACAGATTGGCTATTTTATCAGCCAGATTCTCTCCCGAAATATCTCCGACAAAAAAAACCTGTATCGCAGCACTTGTCAGAAACATGAGAGCTATTCCCCACACTGCTCTTCCGGAAACGCATCTCTGACTGCGTTCCATTCCTATCTGTACAGCTGTGTATATAAGTATCATAGGAACAAAGAACGCTGCCAATCCAAACATTCCCAGCAGGAACTTATGTATCGCATACCATCCGGCAGAACCGGTTATCAGTACCATAAGCGCTGTAAGTATGCCTGAAGCAAAAAGTATTATCGACCAGAATTGGTTCTGGTCATTTTTCAGCTGTGCCGGCTTTTCGTCCTTAGGGCTTTCAGGCTGCGGTGCCTGTGCGGGGCGCTGAGATGTATTCTTTTTAGACTTTGCCATTTTCTCCTCCGTTTTTGTTCTGTTCCGGCTTGACCGGCTTTATATATTATATGTATGGACGCAATGCGTCCGGAATAATCATTCGTAACGCTTAGGCGACTCCTCTATCATGGCATAGAGACACTCCATAGCATCGCTGAGGCTTCCAAGCGAATCAATAAGACCAAGTTCAACAGCTTCATCGCCCTCAATAACGCTTCCGACATCCATAACGAGTTCCTGAGTATTTGTAAGCAGCCGGCGGAAATCCGCTTCGCTTATATTACTGTTCCGCAGAACGAAATTAACGATCCTGTCCTGCATTTTATCGAAATACGAAAGAGTCTGCGGAACTCCGAGGACTGTACCGTTCATACGCACCGGATGGATAGTCATTGACGCTGTCGGAACTATAAACGATCTCTTTGCGCTAACAGCAAGCGGAACACCGATAGAATGTCCTCCGCCGACAACAAGCGACACAGTTGGTATCTTCATTCCTGAGATAAGTTCTGCGATAGCAAGACCTGCTTCAACATCACCGCCGACTGTATTGAGTATTATGAGCAGACCTTCAACGCTTCTGTCCTGCTCGATCGCAACAAGAGCAGGGATGATGTGTTCATAACGAGTAGTCTTGTTCTGTTCCGCAAGGACATAGTGTCCTTCTATCTGACCGATCACAGACAAGCAATGTATCAGATGCTTTGAATTCTGCGAAACTGTCTGACCGTTTTTTTCAATGAGTTCAGCCTCTTCGAGACGTTCCTCAGCCTCAGAGCTTTCATTTTTCTTATCTTTTTCCATTTCAACACTTCCTGACATACATTATCCTGAGATATTGTATGCATTCTCCGGAAGCATATACATTATTATTATAATCTTAATTAACCTCAAAGTCAATACCCATATGCAAGCACAGGACATTATGATGCATTAACGAGTTCATACGAACTTTTTTTGTGTTCAAATGATGAAATTTTCAAAAAACTATTGAAATCCATAAAAACTTGTGATAGAATATAAGCGTAGGGATTACTACAAATATCAAGAAAGGGGGTTCGCGTCATGGATGTGCTGACTTGGGCTGTTATATTTGCTTTTTTCGTTATTGCCGAGATTGCTTCAGTCCAGCTGGTATCAATATGGTTTGCAGTAGGAGCGCTGTTCGCTATGCTTAGTTCGTTCTTCTTCGATGCAAGCTTTATTGCACAGTTTGCAGTTTTCACTGTGACCTCAGGCGTTTTTCTCGCTCTCACATTCCCGTTCCTGCGAAAATGGCGTGCCCGCAAGGCTCCCGTTTCTACTAACGCAGAACTCGATGTAGGCGAAAGCGCTGTCGTTATCGAGGACATAAACGAAAGCATCGGCACCGGAAGAGTTACTTTGAAAGGCGTTGACTGGAGCGCTGTTCCTGAGGATAAAGATACAATTATCCCAAAAGACAGTATAGTCACCGTAAAGAAAGTACAAGGCGCAAAACTTATTGTCATACCTAAATCTAACTGAAAATCAAAATCATTATTTAAGACTATCGGAGGTAAACTATCATGGATGAACTTCTTATTTTAATCGTTTTAGGCGTTATCGTATTCCTTCTGTTTATAATAATCAGAAGCTTCAGAGTCGTTCCGCAGGCTCATGTATTTGTTGTTGAGCGTCTCGGCTCATTCCACGCTGAATGGGAGACCGGCGTACATATCCTCGTTCCTTTCGTTGACAGAATCGCCGGAAAGGTATCACTCAAGGAAAAAGTCGTTGATTTCAAGCCACAGCCGGTTATCACAAAGGATAACGTTACAATGCAGATAGATACTGTTGTATTCTTCCAGGTAACTGATGCTAAACAGTATATCTACGGCGTTGAAAGACCTCTCGTTGCTATCGAGAACCTCTCAGCTACAACACTTCGTAATATCATCGGTGAAATGGAACTTGATACTACTCTCACTTCCCGTGACGTTATCAATACTAAGATCACTTCTATCCTCGACCAAGCTACTGACCGCTGGGGTATCAAGGTAAACCGTGTTGAGCTCAAGAACATCCTTCCTCCTCGCGAAATACAGGACGCTATGGAAAAGCAGATGAAGGCTGAACGTGAACGCCGTGAGAAAATCCTTCAGGCTGAAGGTGATAAGAAGTCTCAGGTGCTCGTTGCAGAAGGTGAAAAGGAATCTCAGATCCTTCGCGCTCAGGCTAAGAAGGAATCTCAGATCCTCGAAGCTGAGGCTCAGAAACAGGCTATGATCCTTCGCGCTGACGCCGTAAGAGAGCAGAAGATCCTTGAGGCTACCGGTGAAGCTAAGGCTATCGAAATGGTACAGCAGGCACTCGCCGACAGTATCGTAAAGCTCAATGCTTCAAATCCTAACGACAAGGTCATCCAGATCAAGTCGCTTGAAGCTTTCGCTAAGGCTGCTGACGGCAAAGCTACAAAGATCATTATTCCAAGCGAAATACAGGGACTTGCAGGTCTCGCAGCAGGACTTAAATCTGTTGTTGAAGCCGATGCTCCTGCTCCAAAAGCTTAAAAATTCCCAAAGCCGCTGTTCGTATGAGCAGCGGCTTTTTTATGTGTCATTACACATTTGTAGTTGACAAATCCGTGCCGTTAGAGAGTTAACGTTCGACAGCATCAAAGATAACTGGATCACCCGCTTTCAACAATTCAACAGTGGCTTGCAACGTTAAAAAGAAAACTATTACTAACGTCAAAAACAAACTTTAAATAAAGTCGTTTTTTGTTGTATGATACGATTTTTATAAGAATCCGTGAAAAATCCGGATTTCCTTGATTTTAACTATTGCAATCTGTCGTTTCTTGGTGTATAATTATAAATGCAATGTTACATAGTTTTTACTATTAGTGGTCAAAAGTTCGGTTTTATAATTTACTTATCCACACATTGCGCAGATACTAATAATTTTACAGTTGATTTTTGTGCAGTTTAACTGTGGCGCGTTCGTTTTCCGCTTAACCCGTCATCATTGCTGCGAACAGATAAATAAAAAATACAGAGATATAAAAAGAACAAAGATAGAACAAAACAAGGCGGTAACAAAATGGTATTCTCACGGCTATTCTTCATATATATTTTTCTGCCCTTATGCCTGCTGGCTTACGCTGCGGCAAAGGGTATCAAAAATAAAAATACGGTGTTGATCATTTTCTCACTGATATTCTATGCTTGGGGTGAACCGGTATACGTTCTGCTCATGGTGTTCAGTGCATTTGTCAATTACATCGCCGGTCTTTGTATAAAAAAGTACCGCGGTGGAAAGGGCGATACTATCGCTGCGGCAGGTGCTGTCATCTTTGATTTCCTCATGCTCGGAATATTCAAGTACAGCGGTTTTATCGTTGAAAATGTCAACGCCCTTTTTTCGTCCTCTATACCCGTTCCGGACATCAAGCTCCCAATCGGTATAAGCTTCTATACCTTCCAGACAGTTTCTTATGTCATCGACTGCCATTGGGAAAAAGTCGAGCCGCAGAAAAGCTTCAAGAAATATCTTCTCTACCTCTCACTGTTCCCACAGCTTGTTGCCGGACCTATCGTGCGTTACAGCACAATTGAAAAAGAAATTGATGAACGTTCGATAAAGATCACTGACGTTTCTTACGGTCTTAACCGTATCGCACTCGGACTCGGTAAGAAGGTGATTCTTGCCAATCAGCTGAGCATTGTCGTTGACAACTCACTCGGAAATATAGCTGATGCTACCGTTGTGGGCGCTTGGTACGGCGCTGTTGCATACGCTATGCAGATATACTTCGATTTCTTTCTGGCAGCGCTGGCACATCTCACTAAGTACATTCTTCCGCGATTACCTTCTCTATGTGCCGATATTCGGCAAAAGAAGAAAATACGGCGGACTTTTCCTTGTATGGCTTTGCACAGGTATCTGGCACGGTGCAAGCTGGAACTTCATTTTCTGGGGACTTTATTACGGTGTCTTCGTGTTCCTCGAAATGCAGATCGGTAAAAAGCGCATGAAAAAGATACCAGTCGTTATAAGACATATTTACAGCAAATTAGTTATAATCGTCGGATTCGGAATATTCTATTTCGAGGATCTCGGCGAGCTCGGAAAATTCTTCAGAACTATCGTTGGCGCAGATTCAACAGGTCTCATAGGTATTCAGGACAAGATCGCACTGACAAATAATATCTATCTGCTGATAGTATCTGTTATATGTACTTTCCCGATAATTGAAGGTATTAAAAAACTTACAGGCAAAAGCTTTGCAGGAAGAACAGCCGCTTCTTCTGCTGCCGCTGTCTCATCAGCAGCACTTCTGCTGATCTCCAGCATCCTGCTCGTAGATGCTACTACAAATCCATTCCTGTATTTCAGATTCTGATATTGAGGTCTATCAAAAATGAGCAAAAAGAAAAGGAAAAAATACTCTAAAAATTCCGGCAGGAAAAAGGATTCTGCCGCTCTGAATAAAAAAACTTCCGGCAAACCAGAACCGGTCATCTCGATAAGTGCTTCAGATCGTGAATCAACTGACATTGATGTTCCGGTAAAGCCAAAGATACTCGTTGATAAGGCAAAGATTCGAAGAACTGTCATAAATAATTCAGTCGCACTCATGAACGTTGTTCTCGTCGGAGGCATACTCCTTACCGGTTCTGTCTATACCGCTGCGTTCAAACACGAAACAAAAGCGGATGACGAAAACCGCTATCTCGCTGAATTTCCGGATTTCTCAATAAGCAGCTACATCAACGGCGATTACACCGAAGGCATCGCTAATTATTTCGACGATACCGTTCACGGCAGAGCACATATCAAGGAATTCATCGCGGACAAGCTTATGCCGCTCAAGGGCAGAGCCTACGGCGGTGAAGAAGAGGTCGAGTTATACGGTCAGGCTCATGAACACGATAATGAACCGGTAACCGCTGCCCCTACGATTGCTGTCGTAACTACGGCTGCTCCCGTAACTGAACAGACTTCTATAACCGAAGCTGCAACTGATGTTACGGAAACAGATGCGCCTACCGAACCAACCGAAGCACCGCAGCCCAAGCTTCCTTCTTCTGATGACATGAATGCTGCCGACGGCGAGGTCACAAACAATATCCTCATCGTCAATAAGCGCGGTATCACGCTCTATGGTGGCGGCTGGGGCGGAGAACTCCAGTACGCTTCATACCTGAACGAATATAAGGCTGCTCTTCCGGATGTCAACGTTTACTCAATGCCGCTTCCTACATCCTGCTCGTTCTACCTGCCCGACAAATACAAGTCTCTCGCAGCAAGCGAAAAGGACGACTTCGATAAAATGGCAGCTGCTTATGACGGCGTTATTGCTGTTGACGCTTACTCAAATCTTCAGGAACACGCTGATGAGCCGATATACTCCCGCACTGACCATCACTGGCAGCCTCTTGGCGCTTACTATGCGGCTCAGGCATTCGCAAAAGCGGCTGATGTTCCGTTCGATGACCTTTCAGATTACGAAGAAGTCGTTCTGCCGGGATATGTAGGAACTCTCTATAACTTCACACAGAGCTCAAAGCTTCTCAACAACCCTGAGGACTTCGTATACTATAAACCCAAGCATGAGGTAACTGTCACACAGTACGACACAGCCTTCAATAATCCTGTGTCCACTTCCCTGCTGCTCGATCCTTCATATTTCGGAACTTCCGGATATTACATGGTATTCGGTGCAGACAGCCGTATCGCTCACGTTCATACCGACTGCGGAAACGGCAGAACTCTCGTTATCTTCAAAGACAGCTACGGCAACGCTCTGCTGCCTATGCTTACAGGCTCTTTTGAAAATATCTACCTCTGTGACATACGCTATTTCGACCGCAACGCTGTTGATTTCATAAAAGAAGTCGGCGCTACCGACCTGCTCTTCTCTATGTGTTCCTACTCGGCAGTCGGTGTAAACAAAAACAATATCTACAATAATCTTCACAAATAAGGAGTTTGCGCGATGAAAGAACTCAACTTTCCTTTCGACAGCAGATCTATACTCCGCAATAAACGCGAATTAAAAAAAGTCCTGCTCAGCGACGGCACAAAAAGAATAAAGAAGAACATCGCTGTGCTTGGCGGTTCAACAGTCGATCACATTATTTCAATGCTCAGACTGTTCCTGCTTAATTCAGGCATAGAACCGCATTTCTACAAATCTGAATACAATAAGTATTACGAGGACGCTGTTTTCGGCTCGTCTGAACTTGACGCTTTCTCACCAGACATCATTTTCATACACACTACTTCAAGGAATCTTACTCTGATGCCTGAAAGTCCAGCTGTAACAGCTGAAGAAGCCGAAAAGCTTCTTGATGAGCAGTTTGAGCACTTCAGACAGGTATGGAAATCACTTTCCTCAAAGTTCGGATGTCCGATAATTCAGAATAACTTTGAACTTCCGCTCTTCCGCCGCACCGGCAATTACGACTGCTGGGGCGCAAGCGGTCAGACAGCATTCATAAGCCGCATGAACGTGCGTCTTGCTGACTATGCAAGGTCACACAACAACTTCTTTATCAATGATATAAACTACCTTTCAGCCGCCATTGGTCTTGAAAAATGGCACAATGCCAATGCATGGTATCTGTATAAATACGCAATGGATACGTCTGTTATCCCGGATCTTGCTTACAGCACTGCCTGCATAATAAAGTCGATTTTCGGAAAAAATCACAAGGTCATCGACCTCGATCTCGATAATACGCTCTGGGGCGGAGTTATCGGAGATGACGGCGTTGAGGGCATCGAAATAGGTCAGGAAACTCCCGTAGGACAGGCTTACAGTGAGTTTCAGAGCTTCATACGCGGTTACAAGGATCTTGGTGTTTTGCTCGCAGTATGCTCTAAAAACGACGAAGAAAACGCTCTTCTCGGTCTTAATCACCCGAACAGCATACTCCGTCCGGACGATTTCGTTTCTATTAAGGCTAACTGGGAGAACAAAGACCGCAATATACAGGAATCAGCTGACGAACTCGGTCTGCTTGCGGACAGCTTCGTATTCATTGACGATAATCCGGCTGAATGCGCTATCGTTGAAGCTCAACTGCCGCAGGTACAAACTATCCCGCTTGATTCGGTCGGTGATGCTATGTACATTCTCAGCCGCGGCGGTTTCTTTGAGGTCACTTCCCTTTCAAGTGATGACCTTCACCGCACTGAAATGTATGCGGCAAACGCTAAACGCGCAGCTCAGCAGAAAAGCTTTGCAAACTACTCAGACTATCTGCTCAGCCTTGAAATGCACGCTTCTGTCACTGATTTTGAGCCGATATACCGTCAGAGGATAACTCAGCTCACCAATAAAAGCAACCAGTTCAACCTTACTACCAAACGATTCACTCAGAATGAGATCGAGGAGGTCAGCAGCAGTCCGGATCATATCCGTCTCTGCGGAAGACTATGCGATAAATTTGGTGATAACGGCATAGTATCTGTCGTTATAGGCAAATGTGACGGTGATGCTCTTCACGTTGAATTGTGGCTCATGAGCTGCCGTGTACTAAAAAGAGACATGGAACTTGCTATGCTCGATCAGCTTGTAAAGAAATGCCGTGAACGCGGTATATCGCACATTATAGGCTACTACTATAAAACAGCAAAAAACGGTATGGTGTCCGGACTCTACAAGAGCTTCGGATTTACCGAAAAAGAAACTTCCGAAAACGGCGACTCCGTCTGGGAACTTGACATATCAGAATATACAGATAAAAACAATGTAATAAAGATAGACTAAAGGAGAACAAATATGGATAAGACTACTATCATAAGCAGATTAAATGAGGTATTCAGAGACGTTTTTGATGACGACTCTATTTCGGTCAATGAGAATACAACTTCAGCTGACATTGAGGACTGGGACAGCATTGAACATATCAATCTCATCGGCGCTGTCGAGAGCGAATTTGGTATGCGCTTCAAGATGCGCGAAGTCTCAGGCATGAAAAATGTCGGCGAGATGATAGACATAATCAGCGAAAGAGGCTGTTGAACAAACTGATCCGGAAATGTCTGAAATATACATAAGTAGACAATTTCCAGCAATTGCATCTGCAATTTTTCTTCAATTATCAGAAAAATACTTGTATTTGAAAAATATCAATGATATAATATAAAAAGTCCTATGGACGTAAATCAAGAACATAAAAGGAGCATGAGGCTCTCGCCTCTGATAAATATATGGATATGGAAAATAATAACGCTTTGAAGGATGAACGCGCAGATATTATCTGCGGCAGGAATCCCGTTATCGAGGCTCTGAAATCAGATGCTAACCTCGATACGATATACATAAACGGCAACGGCGGTTCGCTTAGCCAGATACGCCGTCTTGCAAAAGAAAAGGGCATCGTTGTAAAAGACGCTGATGATAAAAAGCTTTCACGTCTTGCGGACGGTGCTTCTCATCAGGGAGTTGTTGCCGAAGGGGCTTGCGGAGAATACGTAACTGTTGAGGATATTCTTGCTGTTTCACAGAAAAAAGGCACTAAGCCGTTTATCATCATATGTGATGAAATAGAAGATCCGCATAATCTGGGAGCTATAATCCGTACAGCTGAAACTTCCGGTGCTGACGGCATTATCATCCCTAAACGCAGAAGCGCCTCACTCAATGCTACTGTCTTCAAGACCTCTGCCGGTGCTGCAAACTATGTACCGGTAGCGCGAGTATCTAACCTCGCTTCATGTATAGATCAGCTGAAGGAAAACGGTGTCTGGATCTATGGTACAGACGCTTCCGGAAGCGAATACACAAAAACAGATCTCACAGGAAGCTGCGCTCTCGTTATCGGCTCTGAGGGCTTCGGTATAAGCAAGCTTATCCAGAAAAAAAGTGATTTCATGATAAAACTCCCTATGCTTGGAAAGATCAATTCCCTGAACGCCTCTGTTGCTGCCGGCATTTTCATGTATGAGGTGCTGAGACAGCGTTCTGTACAGTAAGGAGGTAGTTATGCCGGATAAGAAAATGTCGCTGGAGAACATTCTTAATGAGTACTCTCCGGATAATAATACTCCAAAAAATAATTCTGACAGGATCAACACCCAGAAGATCCTTAACTCTACTATAAAAGCTGCCGAAAACACTCAGCCTGACAATAAACGTGTAACTATTCAGGACGAAAGATCTGATCTTTTCGACAGCGCTCACAGACAGCCTGTTCCTGCTGATGAATACAAGCCTGCTGATCTTTCAAAGCAGCGTATATCAGTAGTCGGCAAGGAAGCTGCAAATGAGATAATCACTACCACAACACGCAAATCTGACGGACAGTTCAGTGTACCTTCCGCCCCGGTCAGAATGGCTCCGGACGAAGCACCCAAAATACGCAGAATGAGCGATTCTACTCGTGCCAAAGAAGTAGTTGAACGCAAAAAACGGCGCAAGAAAAAGTACGAACGCAGAAAACAAACGGATTATACTTACAACAGAGAAAGTCCGGAAGGCGAATATATGTACACTCCGCCTTCCTTCAAGAAAAAGAAGAAGAGCCGTGCGGCACTGCGTGCAGAAGCCGACAGTCCCGAAGGAAGAAAGCATATCACCGACATCGTTCCTTCTCCGGCAGCAGTCGAAGCTGCAAAGCCGGTAACTCCGGCACCAAGGGCACGTATCACAAGTCTTGACCTCAGCCAGAGAGGAGAGGTCGATGCGAATTCTCTGGATGTACACATCACTCAGGGACAGGACGAATACCTATCCGTAAAATCACGCAAGAAACGTACCAAGCGAATGGTCGATTTCAACTATTACGGCGATGTTGAGGATGTCGGAAGAGACATTTACGACCTGAAAAGCACAATCTCATCACGAGTTGTTATCCTTCTGATGACCGCTTTTCTGAGTCTTTATGTAACACTCGGAAATCAGTTCGGTTTCCCGATACTCGACCTGTTCAAACAGTCAGAGCACGTAAAGATGTTCACCGGAACTCATCTTGCTTTAGGTCTTATCGCAGCAATTTCATCTGTTCCTGTTATTACAAAGGGCATAAGGAAGCTGCTTACATTCCACCCGGACAGCGATTCTATGACGGCTGTTACCGTTATCAGCTGTATGATCGCCATTATCCCTGCTTTTCTGCATCCGGATATGGTCTCAGAGGGTTCGGTACATATATATATGCCGGTAGGAATTCTTGCCCTGCTTTTCAATGCACTCGGCAAACACATGATAATCCGCCGCGCCGCACGTAATTTCAGATTCGTTTCAAAAAACTTTGATCGTACAGGCGTAACATACGTTACTGATGAGGAACGCGCTGAACGTCTCACAAGAGGCACTCTCGGAGACTTCCCTATCCTCGCTTCCACACGCAAGACAGATTTCCTTACAGATTTCCTGAGGTATACTTACTCCTCAGATATGACAGACCGCTATTGCTCAAAGGCTGCACCGTTATGTATGCTCTTTTCAGCAGCTATCTCGATATTCATAGCTTATTGCAGAAAGGAATCATATTCATCAATGGAGACCGCTGCATTCGGTCTTTCAATATTCAGCATGATGATCTGTGCTTCATCCTGTATCGCAATGCCTTTTGTAGTGAACGTTCCGCTTGAAAAGAACGCTGAGCGTATTTTCCGCAATAAGGGCATAATACTCGGTTATCAGAGCGTTGATGACTTCTATGATACAAATTCACTTCTGCTGGATGTCTCATCGCTTTTCCCGGAAGGAACTGTTCAGCTCGACGGTATAAAGGTGTTTTCAAATACCAAGATAGATGAGGCTCTGCTCGAAGCTGCAAGCCTTACCTACCACGGCGGCAGTATAATGCAGCAGATATTCAGCGATGTTACAGGCGGCTCAAACGATATGCTCTACCCTATCGACAACTATTCATTTGAAGAGTCTATGGGTATGTGCGGATGGATCAATAATAAGCGTATCCTCTTCGGAAACCGTGAACTCATGACCAGCCACAATATCGAAGGCATCCCGACAAAGGCTAAGGAAGCTGAATACATAACCGAAAAGCAGGAAGCACTCTATCTCTCGATCTCAGGCAATCTTGCTGCAATGTTCATCGTTGAATTGTCTGCCGATAAGACCATCAAAAAATGGGCAAAGAGGCTCTGCAAGAACAAGGTTTGTATGATCCTCAAGAGCGTTGATCCATGCATAACAGAGAGAAAACTCCATAGCATCTTTGGTATCCCTGAGGATATGGTGAGAGTTCTCCCGAAGCGCCTTCATGAAGATTTCAATGCCGAAACAGGCAAATCAGTGCGTCTGAGCGCTTCAATGGCAACAACAGGTAAATTCCACTCGCTTGCACAGCTTATCATCGGTACTAAAACTATACACCATGCATCTATTCTCGGACTTATAGTCCAGACCGCTTCTGTTTTTCTTGGCCTTGGACTGTGTATGATGCTGATAATATCAAAGGCATTTGATACGAATTATGTTTATATGTCCGCAACAGCATTGGTAATTTACAATTTAGCTTCAACATTCATCACTTATCTGGCTGTTAGTCTGAAAAAGATATAACTCTTTTGCCTGCGTCCGTATAACAGCGGATGCAGGCTTTGCACTGAAAGGAGATAAAAATGCCCGACAGAAGATACAACACAAACGACCATGAACATATAAAAAATACCGACGATCAGGACACTATGGCTTTCGCTGCACCTAAACCTGATGTGCCGCCTCAGCAAAATTACAGAGGTCAGCCTTACAACGGACAGCAGCGTCCAAACTACACCAATCCGCAGCAGCAATACTACGGTGGTCAGCAGCAGTATGCCAATCCGCAGCAGCAATACTACGGCGGTCAGCAGCAATATGCTAATCCGCAGCAGCAGTACTACGGCGGTCAGCAGCAATATGCTAATCCACAACAGCAGCAATACTACGGCGGTCAGCAGCAATATGCTAATCCGCAGCAGCAGTATTACGGCGGTCAGCAGCAGTACGCTAATCAGCAACAGCAGTATTACGGTAACCGCCAGCAGCAGGCAGTTCCTCCGCCAAGAAGGCCTGCCGCTCCGCCACAGTACAGAGAACGTCCGCCAAAGCGCCAGCCTGCACCAAAATCGTACAAGAAGAAAAAGAATGGTTTCGTAAAGAAGCTTATCATACGTATATTGCTCAGCCTTCTGGGATTGTTCCTTCTTTTATTCGGAATTTACTCCTGCACTTCATTGAGTATTATCAAAAAAATGGAGCATGTTGAGACCGGCGACAGAACAAGAACTCCCGGTGCAATAAGCGAAAACTACGTTACAAGCGTTCTTGTTATAGGTACTGACGGACGTACCGAAGATGACAAGGGACGTTCCGACTCAATGATACTCGTTTCGATAAACAAGAAGACAAAGAAGATCACTATGACTTCTTTCATGCGCGACTGCTGTGTTGACATTCCCGGATACGGCGAAGATAAACTCAATGCAGCTTATGCATATGGCGGAACAGAGCTCCTCATGGATACTATCGAAAAGAACTTCCGCGTCAAGATCGACGATTACATCCTTATCAACTTCAACACCTT
>ONAI01000039.1 GCA_900315755.1 uncultured Ruminococcus sp. | reverse complement strand
AAAAAATGACTGATAAAGAAAAATCAAAGAGGATCCAGAAGATATTCCCTGAGGCTTTGAAAAATAACGAATTCCATGTATTCTATCAGCCAAAGGTCAACACTAATACCGGTGAGATCTGCGGTGCAGAAGCTCTTTGCCGCTGGTTTCACGAAGGCAAGATCGTTCCGCCGATGGAATTCATACCTATCCTTGAAGAGACGAATGAAATATGCAAGCTTGATTACCATATGCTGGACATCGTCTGCTCTCATATCCGCAAATGGCTCGATGAAGGCAAAAGGGCTGTACGTGTTTCTGTGAATCTCTCAAGAAGACATATCGTAAACCCTAATCTTCTTGATAACATTATTGAGATAATCGACCGCCACAATGTACCTCATGAATACATAGAAATAGAACTCACTGAAACTACTACCGACGTTGAATTCAAGGATCTGAAACGTATCGTTGAAGGACTTCAGAAGCAGAACATCTGTACCTCTGTTGACGATTTCGGCATGGGATATTCTTCTCTTAATCTTATCCGTGTAGTTCCGTGGAACGTACTAAAAGTTGACAGGATATTCCTGCCTATGGACGGCGAATCCAAAGACAGTGCAAGAAGCGTCATGTTCAAATACGTTGTCGCTATGGCAAAGGAACTTGGTCTTGAATGTATTGTTGAAGGCGTTGAAACAGTCTATCAGCTGCAATTGCTGAAGGATAATGACTGTGATTTTGCTCAGGGCTACTTATTCGATAAGCCTCTGCCTCTGGAGGAATTTGAGAAACGCCTTGATATGAGGGTATATTCCTTGAAGCACATCAAATAATTTACTATTTCCGATATATTAAAAGCCCGGAAGCTGTTATTACAGTTTCCGGGCTTAGTTTTTATAACTGTTACTTACTTCATGTATTCCTTCATAGCTTCTCCGGCAGCCTTATACCTCATGTAGAGTTCAGCGGCTGTCATTCTCATCGCACCGTTGCCGAGTATTATCATCTGTTCAAGTCCATCGGACGTAGCGACCAATACTCTGTGCTTTTTTGAGAGTTCATGTGAAACACGCTCGATATAGCTGTCTGCCGTTTCGGACTCTTTTGTATAAACGATACTGATGTTATAGAACTTTTCAACATCGCGGTGCTTTCCTTTGACCTTGTAAGCATCAAATACTATTATGACCTCATATCCGGTACACCCCTGATAGCTGCACATCATGTTTATCAGCTCTGCCCTTGCTGCATCAAGATTCTCAGCGGCTGTTTTTTTAAGCTCATCCCATGAGAATATTATGTTGTAGCCATCAACAAGCAGATAAACCGGTCCTTCATGTTCCGGAAGCTTTACTTTTGAGGTATCGGGCTGAACTGCTTTAGTCTTTTTAAAGGCTCTTCTGGGATCACGGTCAAGCTTTCCGTAGGTGCGCTCAAATATCGCCATCAGTTCCTCATCCGAGACCGTCTTCTCGGCGAAACTGCGTATTCTTGCAAAGTCCGTTTTTTCTTCCGGGAGCTTATTCGTCATACATGAAGGCAGATGCATATGCTCAGGGACTTCATTCCACTTAACGACATAGCCTGCTCCGTGTGAACAGAACACTGAATCCGCTGTATTTTCCATATCGCCATCGCAGTCATAGCCGATTTCAGCTATCACGCGCTCAGCATCGTGACACTCACGGTATCCGGAAAAGCTGCATATAAGCCTTCCCCTGCCCCTTGTATATCCGATGACCTCCATCTGGTAAGCTCCGATCTCGGACACCGGTGCGCTGCCTTTTATCACTGACATCTCTCCCGACATTTCAGGCTGACCAAATTCAGCCCCGAAATGCTGGAGATCAGATATTGCTCTTCCTACGCACTCTGACGGTATCTCAAGCTCATAATCATAGTATGGTTCGAGCAGGACGCTCTCTGCTGAGCGAAGTCCCTGACGTACCGCCCTGTATGTAGCCTGACGAAAATCACCGCCCTCAGTATGCTTCAGGTGTGCGCGTCCGGACTTCAGAGTAAACTTCATATCAGTTACAGGTGAACCAGTAAGAACTCCCGAATGTGTTTTCTCTTTCAGATGCGTAAGTATAAGACGCTGCCAGTTACGATCAAGTTCATCCTCAGAGCATTCAGAATCAAAGACAAGTCCTCTTCCACGTTCAAGCGGTTCAATAAGAAGATGCACCTCCGCATAATGCCGGAGCGGCTCATAATGACCTACGCCTTCAACTGCACTGCGGATAGTCTCACGATAAGTTATAGCACCATCCTCAAAGCTGACCTTATAGCCATACCTCATCTCAATGCGCTGAACAAGAACTTCAAGCTGCACTGCGCCCATAAGCTGTATATGTATCTCCCTCAGCTGTTCATTCCATACGATATGAAGCTGCGGATCTTCGTCCTCAAGCCTCCTGAGATCATCAAGAACGTCATACACACTGCTTCCATCAGGCAGTTTGACTTTATACGTCATGATAGGCTCGAGCATTGCACTGACTGAATCCCTTTCGCTGCCTATCCCCTGCCCTGAGTATGTCCCTTTCAGTCCGGTTACAGCGCATATCTCACCGACTCCGGCACTCTCAGCTGTACGGAATTTTTCGCCGGAATAGAATCTAATAGAGCTTATCTTTTCGGTAACTTCATTGCCTTCCTGATCTGTATATGAAAGCTCGTCCCTGACTGAAAAACTTCCGCCGTTCACTTTCAGATGAGTCAGGCGTGTTCCCTTAGGATCATACGAGATCTTATAGACTTTCAATGCGAGAGACTGCGAACGTTCCGGCTCTGACGCAAATCTGCTCAGTACGCCGATGAATTCTTCTATCCCGTCCATTTTTAGTGCCGAACCAAAGCAGCATGGAAATATCCTGCGCTGTGAGATCACCTTTGCAATATCCGCATCACTGAGTTTTCCGGAGACAAGATACTTCTCCATGAGTTCCTCACAACAGGTTGCTGTGTTCTTAAATATCTCATCATCCGATCCGGAAAAATCACAGCAGTCTGCGGAAAGTCTCCGGCGAAGTTCATCAAGGACTGCGCTTCTGTCGGCAGAAATAAGATCCATTTTGTTGACAAATATGAACACCGGAACTTCATACTTGCGAAGAAGCTTCCATAAAGTTGAAGTGTGGCTCTGAACTCCGTCTGTACCGCTTATAACAAGCACAGCATAGTCAAGAACACTCATAACGCGTTCTGTTTCTGCTGAAAAATCAACGTGACCGGGAGTATCAAGAAGCATTATCCTTTTATCACCTGCTGTAAACTCAGCCTGATGTGCGAATATAGTAATACCTCTTTCTCTTTCGATCGAATCTGTATCAAGTGCAGAATCTCCATTGTCAACTCTGCCGAGTTTTCTCATATTACCGCTCTTGTAAAGCATAGCTTCTGCAAGTGTGGTCTTTCCGGAATCTACGTGGGCTGTTATTCCAACTGTTATCGTTTTCATATTCACGCTCCGCTCTCAAATAATCTGACTGATACCATTTTACCATAAAATACAAATTTTGTCCATATACGAAAATCACGGCTTATAATAAAAGTCCGGGAGTTCATCACTCACGGACTTTTATCATTGTATCACTTTTCCCATGTCAGCTTGTCATTTACCTGCATCTCTGCATTCAACAGCTGACAATAGGTGTAAAAATCATCCTCTGTATAGTAATTGAATTTACCGACAACAGTTATTTCAGTGCCAATAGATGGATAATCCTCGGGGTATGAATAGTTGCCGTCCAGAACAAACTCTATGCCCTGAGAACAGCAGGCGGTAGCATCACTTATCAATACAGCAAAAAACTCTCTTCCGTCTGATTCCTGAAAGTAAGAAAACGTTCCTTTGACCTTTACTGTCTTACCGAGATAAGAATCACCGTTATTCACCATATCGGCTACCTGAGCGTAGATCATATTTGCATCCAGCTTTGTGAGGTCAATATCTATTTCGCCATCACTGCTGTCCGGCATAGTAGCAGACATATACTCAGTCGTATCGGCAACAGTAAGACTTGCCTGATAGCTTTCAATAGTTCCGCCTGTTGCAGAAGAAGTACTGCCGCATCCCGTAAGGAATACAAGCGACGCAGATAATACCGAAATCAAACTGTTTATTTTCATGATAGCACCTCTTTAACTCTTTCTGAGTTTACCGATAAAAAACGATATTAGTGAAAACAATATAAATACTGCAAGATCAGCTACAACAATAGTTGAGCCTACCGGAGTTGAAAAAAGTATTGATGATATGATCCCGAATGCCGCACATAAAACCGAGACAACTGCCGAGCATATTATAACGCTCCGGAAACTCTTGAAAACTCTCATAGCGGACAATGCAGGAAATATTATAAGTGCTGATATTAACAGCGAGCCTACAAGATTCATTGCAAGTACTATTATCAGCGCTGTGATAACTGCTATCAGCAGATTGTAAGCATCCGCCTTAATGCCTGTTGCGTTAGTGAAGTTCTCATCGAATGTGACTGCAAATATCTTGTTGTAAAACATTATATATGTAACTATTACAATAACAGACATCACTATGCAAAGCCTTACATCATCCTGTTTCAGTGTTATTATAGAAGTCGAACCAAAAAGTGTACTGCAAACATCACCGCTGATATTTGCTCTTGAAGGATAGCGGTTCATAAGCAGATAACCTATCGCAAGTGCTCCGACAGACAGCATAGCAACTGCGGCATCTCCCTTGATCCTGGTATTTTGACCTGTCCGAAGGAGAAGTATTGCACATATCAGTGTAACAGGCAGGATTATGTACATATCATTCAGCTTAGCTATCCAGCTTACTATGCTCTGCATACGCGGACTCAGCTTATCCTCGCCGCTTATAGCAAGAGCGTATTTCTTTATCATAACAGGCAGAGTTGCTGCAAACGACATTGCTCCGAAAGCAACATGAGAAAGACCATCGCCAATGAACGAAAACCTTTTTAATACAAGGGTAACTCCGAGCAGAGATGAACACAGTGCAATGAGTATTCCTACAATAAACGCATATCGTACATAAGAGAAGCCAAAGTAGAATTGCAGTTTTTCTATATTACTCATTTCCTATCATCTCCGATCCTATAAACAGCTTTCCGTGCGGACTCTTCAAATAATCCGATGTTTTTCCGAAAAACAGCTGTTTTCTCTTCCCTATATGCAGAATATGTGTGGCGTACTTAACAGCCGAAACTATATCGTGAGATACCATGATTATAGTTACACCTTCCCGGTTAAGACGGGCTATCAGTTCGTAGAGTTCCGTCTGAGCCTTAGGATCAAGTCCTGTCACAGGTTCATCCAGCAATAACATTTTACGTGTCGCGCACAGTGCCCTTGCAAGCAGAACTCTTTGCTGCTGACCGCCTGAAAGCTCGCGGTAACAGCGTTTTGCAAGTTTATCAATTTCAAGCTGTTTCATAGTACTTTCAGCAAGTTCTTTTTCAGTTCTGCTGTAAAATGGACGGAGTCCGCATTTTGCAAGGCATCCGGAACGTACTATCTCACGAACAGAAGCAGGAAAATCTTTCTGCACAACGGTCTGCTGAGGAAGATAGCCTACCTCATTCTTTTTGATGTCGCCGCACCATGCTATCTCACCGCTGACCTGCGGTCTGATACCTAAGATTGCTTTTATCAATGTGCTTTTACCGGAACCGTTCTCGCCGAGGATGCACAGATAATCACCTTTGTTTATAGTGAAATCCAGTTTCTCCGCAACTATACGTCCATCATATCCAAGAGCAGCATTTCTGCATACCATTTGTGCATACATTTTCCTTCCTCCGTTCATTGAAAGTGCAGGAGCGGCAAACATACTCCTGCACATATCAATTATTATTTTGCAAGTGCTTCTTTCAGAACATTGTAGTTCTTCTGCATGAGTGAAAGATAGCTTGCGCCGTCTTTTATATCATCATTTGATACTGACTGAAGTGAATTAAGTTCAGCTATATCAACGTCTTTTCCTGATGTACTGATAATAGTCTCAGCAATGGACTTATCCGAATTTTCAAGCGTATATATAGTTTTGCAGTCAAGCTCCTTTACCTTATCTGAAAGGAATGAGATAGTCTCAAAGCTTGCTTCTGTTTCTGCTGAACAGCCAATGAAAGCAGCGTAATAGTCAAGACCGTAATCCTCAACAAAGTAACGGAACGGGAATCTGTCTCCGAACACGAGAGTCTTCTGCTTTGACTCATCAAAAGCTTTCTTGAATGAACTGTCAAGCTTATCAAGCTCTTTAGTGTAACCAGCAAGATTTGCCTTGTAGTCAGCAGCATTAGCGGAGTCTATCGCTTCAAGATTCTTCTCGATCTCAGTGCAGAATACCTTCGCATTTTTCAAAGAGAGCCATACGTGTTCATCATATTCGATCTCTTCCTCATGATCCTCACTCTCATTTTCCTCGTGATCATGCTCTTCTTCATCAGCCTGCATACCTTCCTTGAGTTCCTCAGCCTTTGCCGAATCTCCGAGAACATCCATAAGGTCGATAACCTTCATATTCTTGTTATCAGCATCATCAAGAGCATCCTCTACCCATTCATCAGACTCGCCGCCGACATATATGAACAAATCGCAGGTTGAGATCTTCATCATATCCTCAGCAGTTGGCTGATAGCTGTGAAGATCAACTCCGTTGTCGAGAAGATATGTTATCTCAGCATTTTCTGTGTGTTTTCCAAGTATCTCCTTTACCCAGTCATATTCCGGGAAGATCGTACATACGACACTGAACGATCCATTGCTGTTATCTTTCGGATTAGCAGCATTATTCTCCTTCTGCGTTTCAATTGAAGCCTGTGTGGCATTTTTCTGAGATGCGCTTTCACTTTTCTCTGAACCGCATCCTGTCATACCAACAGCTGCAAGTGAAAGAGCGATCATAAACGCACTGATTTTTTTAAACATAATAAATTGACCTCCAAATCAAAAATTTATAGCCCCACGCAACAGGATGTGCCAAGTCGCAAACGAACTGCAAACCACATCCCGTGTTAAACAAACAGGCACAGCTATACCATCATATTAACGATTTATTCTTAATTCAGAAGTTCCACTTTAAGGGATATAAGGGTAGTGTGATAAGATCTGTCAACAATGATTTCCTTTATGATAAATGCTATTGCGATCAGCATCACTGTGATCCTGACAGTGCCGGCAACATCAGTGCCGAATGCATTCAGTGTCTTATGACATTCAGCAAGCTCCATGCAGACAGAACAGTCCTCACTTGTACATTCATGGTCTGCGTGAATCACTATGAATACAGTTGAACCGAATATGACAAGACCAAACATAAAAAGCACAAGCCATGCTAACACTATATTCCTTTTTCCTGACATAACAGCTCACCTCGCTTTACAGCATTTGCATATCTCAATTTAATTACGTCTATTCCCTGATGCATCACAATTGAAAACGATAATCATTTTCAGTTTTATATTATATTCAGAAGCAGTGTCTTTGTCAATGCTTTTTTTGATTGTTCCATATTCTATATAAAATTCAAATTAACAATACCGCAAAAATGAACAATTTTGACATCAACTGCAATTTCCGTGCAAATATAATAATTTATGTCTGACCAACAATTCAAAGTGTCATCATGTTCACCCAAAGACAGCCTCCCGATGTCTGTCCGCTTTGTTACGCTGTTTCCGAGAAAAAGTACGCTATCTTGATACGGAGCATATAGCGTTTTTCTATCATTGACTAATCGCTCAAAATATGGTAAAATATAAACATAATTTATCGTGTGAGGTGACAGTATGGAGGAAAACTACATTTACAGCGGTACTAAAAAACTGCGCTGCGGTTATACGACTGGTTCATGTGCGACAGCTGCGGCACAGGCTGCTGCTGAAATGCTTCTCACACGGCAGTCCGTCAAGAATAGTGAGATAATCACTCCCAAAGGCGTAAGACTGGTACTTCCTGTTCACCGCTGTGAACTCTCAGACGAAAAAGCCCTCTGCTCGGTCATCAAGGACAGCGGAGACGATCCAGACATCACTAATGGCATTGAGGTCTGCGCTGAGGTGTCATTAACCCAAAACGGTATTGAAATAACAGGCGGAAAAGGTGTCGGCAAGGTCACTAAAGCCGGGCTCGATCAGCCTGTCGGTGAATATGCTATAAATTCAGTTCCGCGAAAAATGATAACTCAGGCACTGGATACAGTCGCTGAAATGCACGAATATCACGGCGGCTTACGTGTTATTATCTCAGTTCCTGAGGGCGAGGAGATAGCAAAGAAGACCTTCAATCCGCGTATAGGGATAGTCGGCGGCATTTCCATAATAGGCACGACAGGCATTGTTGAGCCGATGAGCAATACTGCCATAATAGAAACTATCCGCACAGAGGCTAATATCCGCCGTGCTGAGGGCAAAAAGGCACTTCTGCTGACGGTCGGGAATTACAGCGAAAAACACATATTTGAGAATATGCCTCAGCTGAGCGAGCAATGTGTTATGTGCAGCAACTTCATCGGCGACGCCATAGACATCGGCATAACGCTTGGTTTTGACAGCATACTCATCTGCGGTCATATCGGTAAAATGGTCAAGCTGGGTTCGGGCATAATGAACACTCATTCCTCGTATGCTGACGGGCGAATGGAAACTCTTATCGCCTGCGGAGTACTTGCAGGAGTTGAGAATTCCGTGCTATGCAGACTTACAGACTGCGCTACGACTGATGCAGCACTCGATATTCTATATGAGAACGGCTCGGCAAGGGCAGTGCTTGATATTCTCACTAATCGTATAGACGGCTATTTACAGGCAAGAGCAAAGGGCAGTGCAAGGATCGGCGCTGTCATATTCTCATACAAAAATGATATGCTCCTGAAAACGGAATACGCTGATGAAATAATCAGTCAGCTGGAGGGATGATATGATACATTTTGTTGGTGCAGGCAGCGGTGCTGCTGATCTGATAACTCTTCGTGGAAAATCGCTGCTTGAAACTGCTGATGTGGTGATATATGCAGGTTCACTCGTCAATCCGGAACTGCTCAGATATACACGTACTGATTGCGAGGTATATAACAGTGCTGAAATGACTCTCGATGAGGTCATAGATGTAATGGAAAAAGCTGAGAACAGCGGCGGGACTACTGTTCGTCTGCACACCGGCGATCCCTGTTTATATGGTGCTGTACGCGAGCAGATGGACAGACTCGATGCACTTGATATAGCCTATGACGTGTGTCCGGGAGTGAGTTCCTTCTGCGGAGCTGCCGCCGCTCTTAAAGCTGAATACACTCTTCCTGACGTGTCACAGACAGTTATCCTCACGCGAATGGCAGGACGTACTCCCGTACCTGAAAGCGAGAGCATAGAGAGCCTTGCAGCGCATAATGCAACAATGGTGATATTCCTCAGCGCGGGTATGCTCACAGAGCTTTCAGAGAGGCTTATAAACGGAGGTTACAGCTCTGACACTCCTGCGGCGATAGTATAACAAGGCGACGTGGGATGACGAAAAGGTTTGCCGGTGTACTGTTTCAACGCTCGCTCAGACCGCAAAAGAGAACGGCATAACCAAGACTGCGCTTATCACAGTCGGACACTTTCTCGGAGATGTACATTCTCTCTCAAAGCTCTATTCTCCGGACTTTGAGACAGAATTCAGAAAGGCAAAGGAACAATGAGAGCAGCTGTTATTTCACTCACAGAAAATGGACGGAAACTCTCCGCAAGGCTTACTGAATCAGCAGCTTTTCTTGAATCTGAGCGTTTTTGTTTCCACAGGCACTGCGATAAGAACTCCCATACCTTCGTTGACCTCGGCGGACTTGTTGCTGATATTTTTCAGAAGTATGACGCCCTTGTTTTCGTATGCGCCTGCGGTATAGCTGTTCGTTCGACAGCGCCGCATCTGAACTCAAAAACGACCGATCCGGCGATCATTGTCATTGATGACTGCGGAAAGTTCGTTATTCCTCTACTCTCCGGACATATCGGCGGTGCGAACGCTCTTGCGGAAAGAATTGCGGAAGTGCTCGGCGCACAGGCTGCCATTACTACTGCGACCGACACCGGAGGACGTTTTTCACCGGACAGCTTTGCGGCTGCAAACGGACTTATCATCACCGATATGAGTGCGGCAAAGGCAATTGCCGCGGCTGTTCTTGACGGAGAAAAGATCGGATTTATAAGTGATCTTGAATATGAGAACATACCGCCTGAGCTCTGCACTGATACGTACTGTCGGACGGGAATATATGTAGGCTGCAATGACAAAATACCGTTTCCGGTGACGCTGAAACTTGTCCCACAGAATATTGTACTCGGTATCGGCTGTAAACGTGGTACGGACTGCGACACTATCGAACGTGCAGTAAATTCCGCACTTGATGCTTCTGGTATTGCTTTTGAAAGAGTGTTCTGTGCGGCTACAATAGACCTCAAGTCAAACGAAGCCGGCCTGCTTGGATTTTGCGAAAAATACGGCTTGAAGCTGCTCTTTTTTACAGCACAGATGCTTATGGAAGCTGACGGCGACTTCACGTCTTCGGACTTCGTGAAAAATATCACCGGAGTTGACAACGTCTGCGAGAGAAGCGCTGTAAAATGCAGCGGAGGACATCTGGTAATGCGAAAAACTGCCGCAGACGGAGTTACAGTTGCAGCGGCAGAAAAGCCAATTACGCTTGATTTTGAAAGGAAGGTGCTGTGATGCTTTACATTGTCGGAATCGGTGCCGGCAGCCGTGAAGGTATGACTATTGACGCACAGCAGGCTATCGAACGAAGCGAACTCATCGTAGGATATACAAAGTATGTGGAACTCATCAAGGAATATTTTCCGGAAAAAAACTACTTCTCAACAGGTATGAAGCAGGAGCGCGATCGAGTTGAAGCTGCCCTTAAAGAAGCCGGAAACAAGACAGTTTCCCTCATTTGCAGCGGCGATCCGCAGCTTTTCGGTATGGCAGGACTTGCCTATGAACTGAGCCCTGCTCACCCGGATGCGAAGATAGTAGTAGTTCCGGGCGTAACAGCTGCATTCAGCGGCGGTGCGGTTCTCGGTTCACCGCTGACTATGGATTTTGCTGTGATAAGTCTTTCCGACCTCCTCACACCTGCGGAAAAGATAAGAAAACGTCTTGAATGTGCAGCTGAGTGTGACATGGTGATAGTTATTTACAATCCGTCATCGAAGAGCCGTGCGGACTATCTGAAAAAAGCCTGCGACATAGTGCTGAAGCACCGCTCAGGAGATACAGTATGCGGATATGTCAGGAACATAGGACGTGACGGTCAGGAGAGCCGTGTGCTTACGCTTTCGCAGCTGCGGGATACTGCGGTTGATATGTTCACAACGGTCTACATCGGCAATTCAGAAACAAGGGCGATAAACGGAAAAATGGTGACTCCGAGGGGCTACCGCAATGTTTAGGCTGCTTATATTCGGAGGAACTACCGAGGGGCGCGAACTGGCTGAATATTGCGCTGAAAACAGTATATCCGCCGATGTGTCAGTAGCTACGGACTACGGTGCCGGACTGCTCCCGGACAAGTTAAACGTCCTGTGCGGAAGGCTTGACTCCGCACAGATGGAAAAGCTCATCAGCAGCAATTATTCGGTTGTTGTTGATGCAACTCACCCATATGCCGTCGAGGCAACCGAAAACATCCGAAGCGCCTGTAAAAAAACGGGGATCCATTATCTGAGACTGCTGCGGAAAAGCTCGGCAATCTGCGGAAAAACTGTTCACGATATGGACGAAATGATCTCGCTGCTAAACGGTACTGAATGCGCGATACTCAGCACACTTGGCAGTAAATCTCTGCCGGAACTGACACGTCTGAATGGCTTCCGCGAGCGTCTTTGGGTACGAGTTCTGCCCTCAGATGAGATACTCCGTCAGTGCTGTGAACTTGGCTATGATAAGGCAAAAGTGATAATGGAAAAAGGTCCTTTCAGCACTGTGCAGAATGTCGAGCATCTGCGGAAGAGTGGGGCAGGAATCCTACTGACAAAAGAGAGCGGAGCGACTGGCGGATACCCTGAAAAAGCCGAAGCCGTACGGATTTGCGGCGCTGAACTGGTAACCATTGCGCGTCCTGCTGAACAGGGATACAGCTTTGATGTAATTATTAATATCATTGAAAAGGAACTGGGAAAATGAAGATTTACATAGTCGGCACAGGTGTGGACGGCGAAAACACTCTCACAAAAGCTGCTGAAAAAGCTATTGCGGAATCAAACCTGCTGATTGGTGCGAAGCGCATTGTGAAGCCCTTTGTGAAGCTTGGCAAAGAGGTGTTCATAACGTATAGACATACTGATATAGCAGAAAAACTGAGCAGCGCCGATTGCAGTACAGCGGCAGTTCTTATGTCCGGAGACTGCGGTTTTTTCAGCGGCACAAAAAAGCTGCTGCCTCTTCTTGAAGGTCACGATGTTCAGGTCATCGCTGGAATTTCCTCAGCTTCATACCTTTGCAGCAAGGTAGGCATCCCCTACGAAAAAATGAAGTTTATTTCACTCCACGGCAGGGATTCAAATATTGCTGTCAACGTCAAAATGAACGAGCACTGCTTTTTCCTGCTTGGCGGAGATATAACTGCCGCTGACGTTTGCAAGCGGCTCTGCGAGTACGGGCTTGGCAGCGCAGACGTCTTTATAGGCGCGGAACTCGGCTACCACAATGAGTGTATCATTACCGGAAAAGCAAGCGAACTCACGGATGTTCATACCTCAGGACTCGATGTGCTCATAACCGAAAACAAAGAGGCTCTGAATTATATCCCTTCAGCTATAAATGATGAGAAATTCATTCGCGGCGAAATTCCTATGACAAAGTCGGAAGTGCGCTGTATAGCCGTTTCAAAGCTGAATATCAAGTCGGATTCTGTTGTGTGGGACATTGGCTGCGGCACTGGCTCTGTCACTCTGGAAACGGCTTATCGCTGTCCGGACGGAAAGGTCTTTTCCTTTGACAAGAAACACGAGGCAGCAACTCTTACCGCTGAAAATGCACGTCTTTTCAGCTGCGACAATATCAGCGTCACAGAGGGCGAATGCCCGGAAATACTGACAGATATAGCTGCGCCTGATAAGGTGTTCATAGGCGGAAGTTCGGGGAATATGAGCGGTGTATTTGAGGCTGTCCACGCCCAGAATCCGTGTGCTGACGTAGTTGTTGCAGCAGTATCGCTCGAAACTCTGAACGAAGCCATTGAGTGCTTTGAGCGCTTCGGAGTTTTACCGGAAATTGTGCAGGTATCTGCCTCACGCACAAGAAAACTCGGCACTCACACAATGTTGCAGGCGCAAAACCCAGTATTTATAATCAGCGGGAGATTGATATGAAGCGTATAATTATCGGCGGAACTAAAAGCGGCTGCGGAAAAACTACCGTCACCTGCGCTGTGCTCACAGCTCTCAAACGGCGTAATATGAGCGTTTCTGCGTTCAAATGCGGACCTGATTATATCGATCCGATGTTTCACAGAAAAGTCATCGGTGTGAGTTCTCATAACCTCGACGGCTATTTCTGTGACAGGAACACGCTACTTTCACTGCTTCATGAATACAGTGCCCAAAGCGATATTTCAGTCATTGAAGGGGTCATGGGATTCTATGACGGTAACTGCGGAAGCGCTCATTCGATGTCTGAACTCACCGAAACACCGGCTGTCATCGTTATCAACTGCAAGGGTATGAGCGACTCGATCGGAGCGGTTATGAGCGGCTTTCTCAGCTACCGTCCCAACCACATATCAGGCTTCATTTTTAATTGTCTGCCGGAAAAGCTGATACCACTTGCTGAAAGGCTCTGCCGTGAGCTTGGCACTGAATATTTCGGATGCCTGCCAAAGTGTGATATTACTATCGAGAGCCGACACCTCGGACTTATTACTGCCGATGAAATAGCTGACATTCAGGCTAAGCTCGAAGCACTCGGTCAGCTTGCCGAAGAGTACATTGAAATTGATAAACTGATAAGATCCGGTGATGTCCCGATGCCGGAACATGAGCCTGTAAATCCTCCATTTTTCCCGGAATCACCGACAATAGCAGTTGCAAGAGACAGCGCGTTCTGCTTTATCTATCATGAGAATATCGAGCTGCTTGAAAAAATGGGCTGCAAGATAAGTTACTTCTCGCCTCTCAGCGACAGCACTGTCCCAAAGGCGGACGGACTTATCCTCAGCGGCGGTTATCCTGAGCTTTATGCAGCAAAATTATCTGCAAATTCATCAATGCTCGAAAGCGTAAAAAAGTGCATTTCAAGCGGTATGCCAACTATTGCAGAGTGCGGAGGATTCATGTATCTGCATGACACTCTGACAGACAAGAGCAGCTCTTCTTATCCTATGGCAGGCGTGATAAACGGAAGTACGTTCCCTACTGACAAGCTTCAGAGATTCGGCTATATTGCGATGAATGCAAACTCGGACAATCTTCTGTGTAAACGCGGCGAGACTATCAGGGCACATGAATTCCACTACTGGGAAAGCACAAACTGCGGGAACGGCTTCACTGCCGAAAAAAGCGACGGCAGGACTTGGGATTGCTGCCATACCGGAATGAATATTTATGCAGGATTTCCACATATTTATTTCTATTCTGATTTAGGAGTTGCGGAAAGATTTGTGAAAAAATGTATTGAACACGGAGTGAGAAATGAACAGGATAAAACACATTGTTCAGATGCAGAAGATAGCCGCTGTTCAGGGAAACGCTGACGTGGATATTTCCAAGCGAACGGCAGTCGTTATGTGCGGAGATCACGGCGTCGTCAGTGAGGGAGTTACACAGTGCGGACAGGAAGTCACGGCGGAGTGTGCCAGAGCTATTGCTGAGGGGCGCTCAAATATAAACGCTGTCGCAGGAGCTTACAATGTTGACGTTGTGGCAGTCGATGTGGGTATTGCTCAGAATGTTGACTGCAAGAAACTCGTGCATCGGAAAATAGTTCACGGAACACGAAATATAGCCAATGAAAGCGCAATGACTCCTGCCGAAACAGAAGCGGCTCTCATTACGGGAATAGACGTTGCCGGAGAGCTTGTCCAAAACGGTACAAGGCTCATAATTACCGGAGAAATGGGCATTGGCAACACTACTCCTGCCGCCGCAATTGCATCTGTATTGCTCGGACTTCCACCCGAAAATGTCACCGGAAGAGGTGCAGGACTTTCGGCATCAGGACTGCAAAAAAAGATCAATGTCGTAAGGCGCGCGATAGAAGTCAATCAGCCGTCACCTGACAAGCCTGTTGAACTGCTCCAGAAGGTCGGCGGGGCAGAAATTGCCGCAATGGTCGGGCTTTTTCTCGGCGGTGCTTACTACCGCGTACCCGTGATAGTTGACGGAGTTATATCCGCAGCAGCTGCTGCGATCGCCTGCACTATTGAACCTCTGTGTGCTGAGTATATGCTTGCGAGCCATTGTTCGGGAGAGCCTGCCGGCGAGGGACTTCTCAATTACTGTGGACTGACTGCTCCGATAAACGCCGGACTACGGCTCGGTGAGGGCACAGGCGGAGTGCTGCTTGTTCCGCTGCTTGACGGAGCACTGGCACTTTACAAAAACTCTCACAGGTTTGATGACACAAATATAGAAAGGTATGTGGAACTAAAATGACCACTCTCATAACAGGAGGTTCAAAGTGCGGTAAATCGAGCTTTGCAGAGAGAATCCTCGAACAATTCCACGGCAGGAAGATCTATATCGCCACTATGCAGCCTTTCGGTGAGGAAGCCTTTGAAGCCATTGAACGTCACCGGAAAATGCGTGCAGGAAAAGGCTTCGAGACTGTTGAGAAATACACTGATATTCACGAATTATCCCTGCCGGAGGACTGTGCAGTGCTGCTTGAATGTCTTGGGAATCTCTGCGCGAATGAAATGTTTTCAGACGGCACTGTAAGTGATCCGGCTTACAAGATAGTCCACGGTGTAAAGCAGCTTGCGAACAGCGTTTCCGAACTTGTAATAGTCACGAATCAAGTCGGCAGCGATGGTATCACTTATACTGACGGAACGGCTGATTACATCCGCGTACTTGGCTGTATCAACCGCAGAATAGCCGAATTTGCCGACAATGTTATTGAGTGTGTGTACGGCATCCCTATCGTGCTGAAAGGAGAAAAAATATGGTAAGATCACTGCTTTCGGCGTTCCTGATGTATTCGCGGATACCCGTGCCCAAAGTGGAGTGGAAAGAGGAAAACCGCCGTTATGCGCTGGGATTTTTTCCGCTTGTGGGAGCTGTTATTGGCGGATTGCTGCTGCTTTGGCGTTACATCTGTGACGAACTTCAATTTGGACAGTTTTTATTCTCGGCAGGTGCTGTTTTCCTGCCAGCTCTTGTGACCGGCGGCATTCATCTCGACGGCTTTTGCGACGTGAACGATGCAAGAGCTTCATATGCGAATAAGGAAAAGCGTCTTGAAATAATGTCGGATCCGCATATAGGTTCATTCGCCGTAATGAAGCTGTGTCTTTATCTCATAATTCAGACAGCGCTCTTTTCGCAGGTTAGAACTATGGAAACAGCCTCAGTCATCGCCTGCGGATATGTACTTTCAAGAGCGATCAGCGGACTTACCGCAGTCACATTCAAATCAGCAAAAAGCAGTGGAACTTTGCAGAGTTTTGTACATCCGGCACATCGAAGTATAACGATTGCTATGCAAGTATGCTTTCTTATCCTTAGCGGAGCGGCAATGATATTCCTGCTGCCTTCAGAGGGAAGCACGGCAATTGCGGCTGCGTTGCTTGTGCTGACATATCACAGGTTCACAGCGTATCGTGATTTTGGCGGTATTACCGGTGATCTCTGCGGTTGGTTCTTACAGATGTGCGAGATCATGATTCTCGCAGCGGTAGTGTTTTCGGAAAGGATAATGGCACTATGATAATGATAACAGGCGGGATTCATCAGGGCAAAACTGCCTATGCTATGCGAAAATTCGGACTTGCTGAAAGTGACATTGCTGACGGCGCAGACTGTAATTTTGACGCACTTAAGAATGTACGCTGCATTCTAAATTACCACGATATTGTCAAGCGGCTCGGTGATAGGTCTGTCACCTTTACTGAGGAGCTTTGCCGCTCAAATCCGGATGCTGTAATAATCATAAACGAGATCGGCTGCGGTATCGTTCCGATCGAGAAGAGCGAGCGCATTTGGCGCGAAAATGTGGGACGATGCGGCTGTATCATAGCTGCGAATTCTGAAAAAGTGATACGGATAGTCTGTGGGATACCGGATATTATCAAAGGTGAAAACGAATGAGGATAGTTTTTATAAGGCACGGTCTGACAGCCGGAAATCTTGATAAGCGATACATTGGCAAAACGGACGAGCCGCTTTGCAGTGAGGGTATCTCCAAACTCAGTGAGCTTGATTATCCGGAATGTCAACTTCTTATTTGCAGTCCCATGAAACGCTGTACTCAGACTGCTGAGATAATATTTCCCACGCAGGATATTACGGTTTACAGCGACCTTAGAGAGTGCGATTTCGGTGATTTTGAGGGAAAAAACTACACTGAGCTTTCAAGCAGTGCCGCATATCAGAGGTGGATAGACAGCGGCGGCAAACTGCCATTTCCCAACGGTGAATCGCCTGCTGATTTCCGATTGCGATGCGTGAATGCATATCAAAAAATGGTCAGTCAGAATGAGCGATATGAGTCCATTGCTTTAATCATTCACGGTGGAACGATAATGTCCATACTTGAAAAATTTGCTGTTCCGCAAAGAGATTATTTTGACTGGCACTGCGAAAACGGTCACGGATACGTTTGCGAATGGGACGGAACAAAACTTCAGATAACGGAGAAAATATGAAAATACTATCACTTGTACTCCCCTTGATACTGGGATTTGTGCTCGACTGCATTATTGGTGATCCATACAAAATGCCTCACCCGATAAAACTCATCGGCAGTCTTATCGGCAGACTTGAAGGATACGTCCGGAGAAAAATGAAGAATCTGCGGCTGGGTGGAACTTTTCTCGCACTGACCGTGATAATTATGTCAACAGTTGTGCCACTTCTAATACTCATTTTTTGCTATCGCGTGAATATTTATTTGGGAATAGCAGCTGAAACGATTCTGTGCTGTTATATGCTTGCCTCAAGGTGTCTGTACAGTGAGAGTATGAAGGTTTTCAGGGCGGCAGAGAGCGGTGATACCGAAGCCGCACGGAAAGCCGTCTCAATGATAGTAGGGCGTGATACATCAGTCCTTGACCGCGGCGGGATTATCCGTGCAGCGGTGGAGACGGTCGCCGAAAACACCTCTGACGGCGTGACCGCTCCGCTTTTCTATATGGGAATCGGAGGTGCAGTCGGTGGATTTTTCTACAAATCAGTAAATACTATGGATTCATGATAGGCTATAAGGACGAGAAATTCGCGGATATAGGGTGGTTTGCAGCAAAGCTTGATGATGTCCTTAACTATATTCCTTCAAGACTCACAGCGCTGCTTATGGTCATAGCCGCTCCTGTTTGCAGGCTTGACGGACGCAATGCATTTCGCATCTGGAAGCGTGACCGCAGAAAGCACGCAAGTCCTAATTCTGCACAGACTGAATCCGCCTGTGCAGGTGCTTTGCACGTTCGGCTTGCTGGTGACGCATACTACTTCGGAAAGCTGCACAAAAAGCCATATATCGGCGATGATGACCGACCGATAGAAGCTGCTGACATACGCCGCGCAAACCGCCTTATGTACGGCTCATCAGTAATAATGCTCATTATTTCAGTGGCGCTCAGAGCCATTATTTTTGGAGGAATACTATGATACAACAACACGGCGGAAACGCTTACAGTCTGAAAAATATCATCGATTTTTCGGCTAATATCAATCCTCTTGGAACGCCTGAGAGCGTGAAAGCAGCAATTGCAGCGAATATTTCTGATATTGAAAAATACCCAGATCCAGACTGTACAGAACTCAGAAAAAAAATATCTGTGCATGAGGCCATAAGCTTTGAAAGAATAATTTGCGGAAACGGCGCGGATGACCTTATTTTCCGCATTGTTCATACACTAAAGCCGCACAAAGCTCTTGTGTGCGCTCCATCCTTTACCGAATACAGCCGTGCACTTTCCGAAGTCGGCTGCGAAACAACTGAATATCGCCTGAGTGAGGATAATAGCTTTAACGTTACCGGCGACATTCTAAGCTCCCTTGACGAAAGCTTAGATTTGTGCTTTATCTGCAATCCGAACAATCCCACAGGCAGCCTGACACCTCCGGACATTATGGAGGAAGTCTCAAAAAAATGTCAGCACAACGGAACTGTTCTTGTCAGCGACGAGTGCTTTCTTGACTTTGTACCGGACGGCAAAGAATACAGTCTGATGCGCTTTATAAGCGGCAGTTCAATTATTCTCAAAGCCTTCACAAAGTTGTATGCCATACCGGGAATAAGGCTTGGTTACGCGGTATGCGGCAACACTGAGCTTGCAGAAAAAATACGAAACAGCGGTCAATTCTGGAGCGTTTCATCGGTCGCACAGAAAGCTGGTATAGCTGCTATGGATGAAAATAACTACGTTCACAAAACAATAGAGTATATCGCTTCCGAACGTGAATTTCTAACCATGGAACTGCGAGGGCTCGGCGTTAAAGTATACGATTCTGCGGCAAATTTCATGATGTTCAAAAGTGATAAGGGACTTGCTGAAAGAATGCTCGCGGATGGCATACTTATTCGTGACTGCTCGAATTTCAGCGGACTTTCAGACGGCTTCTACCGCATTGCAGTGCGAACTCACAGCGAAAATATAAAGCTTATCGAAACACTAAGGAGGTGCATAAATGGCTAAAAGCATAATGCTTCAAGGCACGATGTCCAATGTCGGAAAGAGCTTTCTCACAGCCGCTCTTTGCAGGATATTCCGGCAGGACGGCTATTCAGTCGCTCCCTTCAAATCGCAGAATATGGCGCTGAATTCCTTCATAACTCCCGACGGTGCTGAGATCGGCAGGGCACAGGCTTTGCAGGCTGAAGCCGCCGGCATCTCCCCTTCTGCGCTGATGAATCCAATACTTCTCAAACCGACAACTGATGTCGGCTCGCAGGTGATAGTCAACGGAAAAGTTCGCGGAAATATGCGCGCAGCCGACTATTTTCGCTGTAAAAAAGAACTCATTCCTGACATCATGACCGCCTACAAAACACTCTCCAGTCAGCACGATATTATCGTTATCGAGGGCGCAGGCAGTCCTGTTGAGCTGAACCTCAAAGCGGATGACATCGTGAATATGGGACTTGCAGAGCTTGTGAAGTCCCCCGTGCTTCTCGTCGGAGACATTGACCGCGGCGGAGTTTTTGCACAGCTCATCGGCACTTTACAGCTCCTTGAAGCGAGTGAAAGAACACTTGTCAAAGGACTTGTTGTGAATAAGTTCCGCGGCGATATATCGTTATTTCAGAACGGTATAAGCATACTTCAAGAGCGCTCCGGCAAGACAGTCGCCGGCGTGATACCTTACATCAGCTGCGATATTGAGGACGAAGACAGTCTGTCTGAAAAACTGAATACAAAGTCGGCGGACGGCGTTATCGACATTGCTGTCATCCGCCTTCCGAAGATCTCAAACTTCTCCGATCTTGATGTCTTTAGCCAGTATGACGGCGTTTCGGTACGCTACGTCACAAGAGCGAGCGAACTTGGTCTGCCGGATATGCTTATAATCCCCGGAACGAAAAGCACTATCGCTGATATGAAATGGCTCACGGAAAGCGGTCTCGCAGAGGCTATAAAAATGCTGAACTGTGCAGGAACTCCGGTGTTCGGGATATGCGGCGGCTATCAGATCATGGGAAGCACTATTTCCGATCCGCATCACAGCGAATGCGGCGGCAGCAGTGATGGACTTGGCTTGCTTGACTGTGACACTGTTTTCAGCACTAAAAAGCAGCAGTCTCAGGTCAGTGGAAAGTTCAACAATGTAAGCGGTTTTTTCTCGTTCCTTTCGGGTGCGGAGTTCTGCGGATATGAGGTCCATATGGGCGTGACTGAAAGCGCAGGTGCGCCGCTCACAACCTGTGGCGGTGCTTATAACAGCAATGCTGCCGGCTGCTATGTTCATGGTATTTTCGACAGTGCAGAGGTCTCCGGCAGACTGATAAAGGCTCTGTATGAAAGGCAAGGACTTCACTACACCGGCAGCTGCATCGACAGGCGTGAATACCGAGATTCTCAGCTTGATCTGCTTGCTGACAGCGTAAGAAATAACATCAATATGGAGCTCATTTACCGTATAATAGAGGAGGGCGTATGAATCTGGAATATGTGCTGCCGGCGGACATCGAAAAGCGCAGCTTTGAAATAATAGAAAGCGAACTTGTAACTGATATACCTACGGAGATAAAACCGGTAGTGATACGTGCGATACACACTACCGCTGATTTTGACTATGCAGAAAACCTCTATTTTTCCGAAAATGTCATAGAAAAGGCACTTCAGCTGCTGGACAGCGGAGTTCTCATCGTCACTGACACAAATATGGCTAAAGCCGGTATAAACAATGCGGCACTGACACGCCACGGCTGCGGATGTGAGTGCTTTATGGCTGATGAGGACATAGTTAAGACTGCTAAGGCTAACGGAACAACACGAGCAGCATCATCCGTCGATAAAGCCGCAAGGCTCGGCAGACCTGTCATATATGCGGTCGGAAATGCCCCGACTGCTCTCGTCCGGCTTTGCGAACACATATCCGCAGGTTCATTCGTACCGGAACTCATTATCGGTGCGCCGGTAGGCTTCGTGAATGTTGTACAGTCAAAGGAAATGCTCATTGACAGCGGAGTACCGTGTATAGTCGCAAGAGGACGAAAGGGCGGAAGCAATGTAGCGGCTGCTATCTGCAATGCACTGCTTTATATGCTTGACGACAAAAAAGGCTTCAAAAAGTGAAGAGCGATTGTAGCTAACGTATAAAATTCGTCATATACTTGCAATTAACGGTCAATAATGCTATAATATGTATGTCTTTAGACAACAATTTAATAATTCAAGCGGTGCCTCCGACAGCTTTGCTGTTGCAGGAGGGTAAAAGGGAAGCAGGTGAAGTTCCTGCACGATCTCGTCACTGTAATTGCGGAGCGCTGTACAATATGTCACTGAGCAATCGGGAAGGCTGTACGGCGTGATGATGCATAAGTCAGGAAACCTGCCGTTTTGTTGGTACATGACAGAAATGTCAAGGTCACGAGGTATTGATCGTACTGTTATGCAGACTCTCTGAGCGAGTCTGTCTTCAACGCCTTCTGCCTGTGCAGAGGCTTTTTTGTTATGCGGTCAAGCCTTTCTCAGAAAGGAAGATCATTATGAAAAAAACAATCGCTCTTTTAATGGGACTTGCAGTCGTAACTGCTTCGTTCACAGCCTGCGGAAGTTCCGACAGTTCTTCTGAAAGCAAGAAGACTGCAACTACTGCTGCTTCATCATCAGCATCTACTGAGGCAACAACAGCAGCGACAACTGCTGCAAAGACTACCAAAGCCTCAAATTCGGCAGCTTCAGAGCCTGAAGAGGAAGAAGAGGAGAACTACGATACCGGCGATGCTTCCCTCGACAACCCAAGAAATCAGGATAGCATCGGTGAAAACGAGCTTCTTGTGCTCAGCTTCGGTACAAGCTTCAATGACAGCCGCCGCCTTACAATAGGTGCTATCGAGCAGTCGCTTGAGGACGCATTCTCCGATTTTTCTGTACGCCGCGGCTTCACAGCTAATATAATCATCGACCACGTTAAGCACCGCGATAATGAAGTCATCGACGACGTTAAGGAAGCCCTCGACAGAGCAGTTTCCAATAAGGTAAAGAAGCTCGTTGTTCAGCCTACACACCTCATGAACGGTCTTGAATACAACGATGTAAAAGCAGAGATCGCTAATTATTCCGATGCCTTTGAGAAGGTCGCAATTGGTGATCCTCTTCTCACAAGCGATGACGACTTCAAACGCGTTATGAACGCTATCGTTGACTGGACAAAGGAATACGATGACGGAAAGACTGCTATCTGCTTCATGGGACATGGTACTGAGGCAGCTTCCAATAGTGTATACGCAAAGATACAGGATCTCCTCACTTCAAACGGTCACAAGAATTATTTTGTAGGCACAGTCGAAGCTGAGCCCTCCGTTGAGGATGTTCTTGCCAAGGTCAAGGCAGGCGGATACGAAAAGGTCGTACTTGAGCCTCTTATGGTAGTTGCAGGCGACCACGCAAACAACGATATGGCTGGCGATGACGAGGATTCGTGGAAGTCGGTATTTGAAGCTGAGGGCTATGAAGTAAAGTGTCTGATAAGAGGTCTCGGAGAAAACGAGGCGATCAGAAAGCTCTACGTTGAACACGCTCAGAAGGCTATTGATTCAATAAAGTAAAATCTTTCGGGCAGTTTACGCTGCCCGATTTTGATATAAGAGGTAAATATGAAAAAAACTATTATAGCAATTTCACTCCTTGCCGCACTTACTCTCACATCATGCGGCAACAGTACATCATCATCGTCTGAAAAGGCTGTTCAGACAACAGCCGCATCATCAGAAGCTTCATCCACATCAACTGTGACCACTACCACAGCAGCACAGACAGAGCATGAAACCGCTCCACAGAACACAGTCGGATATGAGGGAATGAATACTGTAAATGCTGATTCTCTCAAAAACGGAAAGTACAATATTTCTGTTGATTCCAGTTCGTCAATGTTCAAGATAGCTGACTGTATTCTCTATGTAGATAACGGAAGTATGTCCGCAGATATTATCATCGCAAGCAAGTCCTATGATGCGCTGTTTATGGGTACGGAAGAAGAAGCCGGAAATGCTCCTGAGAGTGAGCGTATCACCTATACTTCTAATGAGAGCGGACAGTCGGTATTCAGAGTGCCGGTCGAGGCTCTCGACAAGGAGATACAGTGTGCGGCACTCAGCGCAAAGAAACAGGAATGGTACGGACGCACTCTTGTATTCCGTGCAGATTCGCTTCCGGACGCGGCTTTTACTGAAAGCAGATACACCTCCACAGAGCAGCTCGGTCTTGAGGACGGAAATTATACTGTTGAGGTGAAGCTTGAAGGAGGTTCAGGCAGAGCATCTGTTCAGTCACCGGCGGAACTCACAGTCAAGGACGGCAAAGCTCTTGCGAAGATCGCATGGAACAGCGACAACTATGATAAAATGGTCGTACAGGAAAAAGAATATGCTCCGGTCATCACGGGCGGTCATTCAGTATTCGAGATACCCGTTACAGGTTTTGATTACAATATGCCTGTAAGCGCTGAGACCACTGCTATGAGTGAACCACACATGATAGATTACACACTCAGATTTGATTCCTCAACTGTCAAAAAATGCGGATAATACGTTTGGTATCGCTTGTAACGGCAGCAGGTCTGCTGTTCGTTACAGGCTGTGAGAAGAAAAAAGACACGGCGGATATGTCTGTCAAGGGCAGCATGGAGCTGAAATACGCTGAGCAGTTCAGCGTTGACTATTGTGAGAATGGCTGCTCTCTCGTGGATATAAACGGCGACAAGTTCCTCATTGTGCCGGAGGGTGAAAGCGTTCCCGATGACACTTCCGGAATGACTGTTATAAAACAGCCAATCAATAATATTTACGTTGCCGCGACGTCTTCAATGGATCTGTTTGACAGCATAGGCAAGCTTGGCAATGTCACTATGACTTCCACAAACGCCGATAGCTGGAGCATTCCTGTAATCAGTGATGCAGTTGAGTCCGGCAAAATTGAGTATATCGGAAAGTACAGTTCTCCGGACTACGAAACACTTGTCGCTGAAAAATGCGGACTCGCTCTTGAATCCACTATGATATACCACACGCCAAAGGTCAAGGAGCAGATCGAGTCCTTCGGCATACCTGTTATGGTCGAGCGTTCAAGCTATGAGACTCACCCTCTCGGAAGAATGGAATGGATGAAACTCTACGGACTCATCATGGGGGACTATGAAACAGCCGAAAATCTGTTCATAGAAAAAACAAAGGCGTTTGAGGAATTGAAAGTCGATGATATACCCGATTCCGAACACAAGACAGCCGCATTCTTTTACGTGACCTCGAACGGCTACTTCAACATAAGGAAGCCTTCGGACTACGTTGCAAAGATGATAGACCTCGCCGGCGGAAGGTATATATTCACCGCATCTGACCTGAATGTTGACGATAATGCACTGTCTACTATGAACATTCAGACCGAGACCTTCTACAAGCTGGCTCACGATGCCGATATACTCATATATAACAGCACGATAGACGGTGAGATAGACAGTATTGACCAGCTTATCAGAAAGAGCAGCATACTTGCGGATTTCAAGGCTGTCAAAGAGGGCAACGTCTGGTGTACCGGACAGAATATGTTTCAGCAGACCACAGGCGCTGCGGATATGATATGCGACCTTAACGCAGTTTTTACGGATAAAGCAGAAAGTACAGAGCTTACTTATCTGCACAAGCTGAAATGAGGCAAGATATGAACAGAAAAAGAGTTATTCGCTGGACGATCTGTTTTATTGTACTTGTACTGCTTGCGGCAGTTTTCTTAATTCTTGAACTCGCTGTGGGAAGCGCAAAGCTTTCACTGAATGACGTTATCGGAGCACTCACCGGAGACAGCAACAGCTCCGCAAAGACGATAGTAATGGAAATACGCCTGCCGCGTACACTCGCTGCCGCTCTTCTCGGCGGAGCGCTTTCAGTGTCAGGCTTTCTTCTCCAAAGCTTCTTCAATAACCCGATAGCCGGCCCTTATGTGCTCGGAATATCCTCTGGTGCAAAGCTGACTGTCGCACTTTCGATGATGTTCACTATGAAATACGGGATACTGATGAATTCAGCCGAAATGGTAGGAGCTGCTTTTATCGGCTCTATGCTCTCAATGGGCGCTATACTGCTGATTTCAGGTAAGGTCAGGAATATGGCACAGCTCATAATCGTCGGAGTGATGATAGGCTACATTTGCTCAGCTCTGACTGAGCTTGCTGTCACATTTGCAGACGATGCGAACATTGTCAACCTCCACAACTGGTCTATGGGAAGCTTTTCCGGTATCAACATGGACAACGTAAAGGTCATCGCAGTGATCGTAATTGCAGCTTCTGCGGCAGCTTTTATGCTCTCAAAGCCCATGAGCGCCTACCAACTCGGTGAGAACTATGCTAAGAATATGGGCGTGAACATTAAACTCTTCCGCACAGCACTGATACTCCTTTCAAGCATACTTTCTGCCTGTGTTACGGCTTTTGCAGGACCTGTTTCATTTGTTGGCATAGCCGTTCCTCACCTTGTTAAGACCTCATTCGGAACTGCAAAGCCTATCATTATTATTCCCGCTTCATTTATAGGAGGAGCAGTATTCTGTCTCGGCTGCGACCTTATCGCGCGTATGCTCTTTGCCCCTGTCGAAATCAGCATAAGCACTGTCACAGCTGTATTCGGAGCACCTGTTGTCATTATGGCAATGCTCAGCCGCAGGAATCAGAAAGGAAGTGCGTGAATGAGCGGTACTATTCTGAGTTCAAAGAAACTGTCTGTTGGCTACGGGAAGAAAGTTATTGTGAGCGGCCTTGAATTTGAAGTCAACAGAGGCGAGATACTTACAATAATCGGTCCGAACGGTGCTGGCAAATCAACTATACTGAAAAGCATTGCCGCACAGCTGCCTGTAATTTCCGGCAAAGTCAGCATAGCCGGTACTGACATCTCAGCAATGAGCGCGCACGATATTGCACAAAAGCTATCAGTGTGCCTGACTGAGCGAATCACCGCAGAAAAAATGACCTGCGAGGACGTTGTCTCAACAGGTCGGTATCCATATACCGGCAGACTTGGGATCCTTTCTGAGAGCGATAGAAATATCGTTCATGAAGCAATGGAGCTTACCGGAATATCATATCTGTCAGATACGGATATACGCTTTATAAGCGACGGTCAGCGCCAGACGGTAATGCTCGCGCGGGCTATTGCACAGCAGCCGGATGTCCTAATACTCGACGAGCCGACTTCCTTTCTCGACATAAACAATAAACTGCGTCTGCTAAGTATTCTTCGAGAGCTTGTGCGAAGCAGAAATATCACAGTTGTACAGACTCTTCACGAACTTGATCTCGCACAGCGCTTTTCCGATAAGATATTATGCATTAAAAATAATAAGGCTGACAGGATCGGAGCTCCTGAGGATATATTCAAAGGTGATTACGTCAGTGAATTGTACGGTGTTACAAGCGGCTCATTCCTGCCTGAATTCGGTACGACTGAGGCTGCTAAAGTCACAGGAGAGCCTCAGATATTCGTTATTGCCGGCGGCGGCAGCGGTATTGATACTTACCGGCGTTTGCAGCGTCAGGGCATAGCATTTGCCGCAGGTATTATACATGAAAACGATATTGAGTATCCTGTTGCAAAGAGTCTTGCAGCAGAACTTGTCATTGAAAAAGCATTTGAACCGATAAGCGACGAAAGTGTCCTGAAAGCTCTGGATATAATGAAAAGATGCAGTGAAGTCATATGCTGTCTTGACAGCTTCGGTACGATGAACATCGGAAATAAACGGTTATTGGAGGCGTATAAATCACGCACGTAATCTGTTTTATGTTTGAAAAGATTTTTTATTGACAAACTATACTCTTGCAGATATAAAAAAGGCTGGTGCAGTCAACTACGCATCAGCCTCAGTTTATTATTCAACACTTATGTTTTTCGTTATAGGAATCATCAATTGTCTTTTCCGTGATATATATTCTTTTTGACATACAATTCTTCGTCCGCCTGTGCTATGAGCTGTGTAGCGGTCATAGCTCCGGAGGAGCAGATCGCACAGCCGGTGCATACTGAAATCATCGGTATGAGGTCTGCACACTTCTCGCGCAGAGAGTTGACTTCATTCTGTATCTCAGTATGTATTTCCGTATCATCCTTGGTTATCAGTACAAACTCATCACCGCCGTACCTCGCACAGAAGCCGTGCATACGGTCCGAGACATTGTGCAGGGCATCCGCAACGAGCTGAAGAGTCCTGTCACCGACAATGTGACCGAACTTGTCATTTACAAGCTTGAAATCGTTGACGTCTATTATATGAAGCCGGAACTTGTTTTCCTCTGATGAATTGTGGATCATATCCTGAAGAAATATCTCCAAGCGCCTGCGATTGTTCAGACCGGTGAGGGCATCAGAATATATCTCACTGTTCTGTATCTCAAGAAATGCAAAGTGTATGGGCAGGAACGTTCCGAGGGAAACAATGGGAGTGAGCGGAAGAAAGCCCTCAAATACAGCCGAAACAGACGGAACTATTATGAACAGGAGCGGCAGGCGATATTCCTTCCTTAGCTTGATCTGCTGATTTGAAAAGCTCTGAACATATGAGAATATACCGCTTCCGAAAAGCTGAATAAAAATCAAGATGATATGGAGAGTATACCCGTTTGCAAACTGAAACTTGTCATCATCGTCAACATAGAAATAAAAGTCGTTAAAAATAGAAGCTATCGTGATGACAATGTCCACAGCCGCAACAAAATAAAACGTTAGTATTAACTTCTTCATTTTCTTCGATTTATTCTGATCGAGACGGTAAATAACGAATATACACCACAAAAGTGCAAGAAGCTCAACCGCTATAAGTCCCGAAGCGTTCGTCAGCTTGTTGAGTATCCGGCTGAACGGTACGAGACCACCTTGTCCAAGTGCCCAGAAACTGTCACTTATCAGATAAATGATGAAAAACAGGTTCATTCCTCTGAAATAACGCATCTGAAGGTCTGTACCTACATTCTTGTTCGCCTTGACAATAATTCCTAACGAAAAGAGCACACAGAAAATCTCGGTAATAACATATGATATATAGGTCGCTTTTTCATTCATAAGACCACCTCGGTTTATTCAATTTAGCTCAGAAGATATTGAACAGAAATTTATATCCCCGGTTCCCTGTAACTATACGTTTTTCAAAACTTGATCATTCATTTTCTCAGCAGGTGCACCCCAAAGCAGCCGCGTAAATAAAGCTCCCGCTGATTCTCTGTTTAGTTTTAGGTATTGCCGGGATCAGCGTAAGCTGCGGCTTTATCGTATTCTTATGAACGTATTATATTGTGTGATCTGTTTTGATCTCATCGTCTACATTTTTAAAACCGGTCACGATATTGATGTTTCCGTTGCCAGTATCCATTCTGGCAAATTCTACCCGATAGAAACGGATCCTGTCTTCAAAAACCCGGCGGAACGGAACAGAATAGATCGGCTTCCCTTCCGTATTCGAGATGATCTTCTCAGGAGTTACAGCTTCAAGGAAGCGCTGACGATCCTCTTCATGAACAAGCTTAGAGTAAAATACGAAGGCATCATAATATCTTTTGAGCTTTACGACTTCCTGTGTCGGGATAAGATGTACCATCTCATTATCAACACGGAACAGCTCAAACTGCTGGGTTGCCATATCCTTGATAAACCAAACCGAATCATAGCTGCGTGTAAGAGCTTCGATAATTGCGGAACGTTCATGGAGAGAATGCTGTATCTGCAATTCTTTATTTACCTCTTCATCCACATTTCTGAATCCGGTCACGATGCCGGTTTTACCTCCCGGAAGGTTAAGCTTTGAAAACTCCACGCGGTAATAGCGGATACCGTTTTCAAATACACGGCGGAACGGCACTGAATAAATAAGCTTATTCTCCGTATTCCTGACGATGTTTTCAAGTGATACTCCGTCCAGGAACTGCTGCTTGTCCTCCTCGTATACCAGCTTTGAATAAAAAGCAAAGGCTTCCGAGAACTTCTTTAGCTTCACTGCCGTATGTGCAGGCATAAGGTGAACCATTTCCTGATCTATACGATACAGCTCAAACTGCTGAGTCTCTATATCGTTAATGAGCCATACTGAATCGTATACTTTGGTAAGTGCTTCTATAACAGCAGAGCGGAGAGCCTTATCCGATTCTGCCTGCTGGTGCATATCCGTATTGTCGGTAAAGAAAACAATATAATAGCCTTTATCGTTCTCGACTTCAAGATGCTGTCCATAATAGTTTACCCAGCGTATCTCACCATCCTTGCGTATGATCCTGAATTCTACAAAATCCTGTTCGGAATGCTCTTCGTTGGTCTGCTTCCTTATCGAGTCTGAAACAGCAGAATAATCATCCGGATGGATCATGCCGCGGAATGTAAAGCCTGAATACGCCTTGAACTCCTCCAAGTTATCACAGCCGAAAATATTGCAGACAGCTTTGTTTGCATACATCAGCTTCTCGCTGTCATCAGCCTTGTATACGAACAGACCGCCGAGCATATGCTTACCAAACGGCTCAATAACAGAAAGGATACGTTCGAGCGGGAGATCTTCCTTCGGATCCTTTATCGAAAGAATTGCAACGGCAACTGCTGTATCGCCTGTTTTCATGTTTGTATCTATCCAGCGTGAAAATGCGTGAAGAACAAATCCGTCCGGAAGCTTAAGATCGAAGAAGTTCAGACCTTTGCGCTCGCTGCACTTCTTCGCAACATAGTCCCAGAATGTGTCGCTGAATTCTGTGAACTCATGTGACATATAATGCGTATCCATACCGAAAAAGCGGTTCATAAACTGACGGTATGAAGCATTGCAACGCAAAAAACGTGCTGTTCTACCTCTTATCTCAACGATGCCGACCGGAATAGAATTAAAGGAATGACGCAGAGAGTCTTCCTCCTGGCTGGCGACCATTTCCAGATCGTAAAGATTGATGCTGCCGATCGTCTCGAAATAGTCCGAGGCATCCGGATCTTCATAACCGATCTGTCTATTGTTCCTGTATCTTTCAAGGAGAGCTTCATAGGATATAGGTTTGCAGAAATAATAGCCCTGAAGCTTGGAGCATCCGATCTCCTGAAGAAAACGTACCTGTTCTTCCTTTTCAACTCCCTCACATACTGTGCTGACCTTCAGTGAAGCCGCCATTTTCATCAGCTCGGTCAGAACAACTCTTGCACTGTCGCTCTCATCAAGCCTGCGCATAAAACTCATGTCAAATTTCAATAAGTCAAAGCGGATGCTCTGCACTACCTCAAGCGATGAATAACCGCTTCCGAAATCGTCAAGCCATACAGGGAATCCAAGCTGCCGAAAACGTGCAACCTGTCCTTTCATAAATTCGAGACTGCCGCCTATCACGCTCTCAGTGATCTCAACGGTTATCATATCTCTCCGGATACCTGCATCATCAACACGCTTCCTTATCTCTTCAACAATATCGCAGGAACCGAAATCCGAACGGGAAAGATTGATAGAATGCGGGACCACAGTCAATCCGGCTTTCTCCTGATTTTTCATCTTTTCCAGAACCTGTTCAAGCACATACAGATCCAGTTTATATATCTGCCCTGATTCTTCAAGATACGGGATAAAATCAGCAGGAGACAAGAATCCCTTTTCCGGATCTATCCATCTTGCCAGTGCTTCTTCTTCACACACCTTGGAATTGAGCGCACGAACGATCGGCTGATAATATACCTGTATCCATTTTTCGCTGATCGCTCTATCTATGTTTGACTGAATATAGCGTCGTTTATTATTTATATCGCTAAGAGCCTTGGTATAATAATTGAAACAGGAAGTCTCAGATTTGCTGACTTCATCGCAAGCCATTTTAGCCCTGTCATAAGCTGTGCTGACCGGAACATCCTCAACAGAGAGCAGATAGATACCCACTCTTGCCGGAAGATGATGTTCCGCACTGCTTAATTCACTGAAGAAAAGTCCGATACGCTCTTCAAGCCCGTCCTCTGTTGTTGATACAGCAAAGCGGTCAGCAGAGATATGGCAGCTGTCCTCATGTCCGAAGATATGGGCAATGGTATCTGCAACAGACTTCAGCAGTCTGTCACCTTCTGCAAAACCATACCGGGAGTTATAGTATTTCATTCCATTAAGATCTATATAAAGAAGGCAGCCCATTTTTCCTTCACGCAGCATCCCCTCTTTACAGGCTTCACAGCGCTTGAAAAAGTAAGTAAGGTTCGGGAGTCCTGTCAGCATATCGTAATTTGCAGTTCTGAGGATACTTTCCTCATGAAGAATGCTGTTTATAACACGATTCATACCGTTTGCGGCAGACTCATCACCTTCGATATAAGTACCCTCATCCATATACCAGATATGTGCAAGGCGCTCACCTGTTTCCGAGAAAAAATGCTTCCCGTGTGCATGGATCACATGATAATCCGAATCCACACCTGCCTTTGTCCTGAAAAGGACATCATACTCAACATTATCATCACCTGTTGCAAATTGTAAAGCAGCTTTACTTATTCTTTGCCTGTCATCAGGATGTGTGTCTCTATACATATCATGATCCATATCCCAGACAGCCTGCTCACGGTCAGTATATCCAAAGAGGTCGCAAAAGCCGTCCGAAACAAGAACAGTGACTACACTGTTTTCAACATATCTAAATACTGCAAACGGATGTTGCTGGCATTCAAGAGCTGATCTGATTTTTTCGGAGAAGGTAAATTGGTTCATAATATCAGCCGCCTTTCATTCTTACGAATATATAGAGCATAGTTTTGTACAGTAAATATAATGCATAGTTGCGTTCATCTAATATCTCATATTTCCGGAATTCTAATGTCTAACTATGTT
>ONAI01000113.1 GCA_900315755.1 uncultured Ruminococcus sp. | reverse complement strand
TGACACATCTGGGCTACAGCACAAGCGGATTTTCATGGAACAATCCTGTTCCTGTGGATACTCCGCACTGGCTGTCAGTGAATGATAACTGCACGATCATCTATAACGGCGTTACTTCAAAAATCGATGTAGAAAAGGCAAACATCCCCTACACAGAGCGTCCCTATTGGGAGTGTGCAGACGGTTCAACTATCACTCCCGGTTCTATGGTCATTGCCGATAATCTCAATGGTGAAGACCACTCCTGGATCTACATGGGCGAATTCAATAACCGTAACGAGGTCATCAGCTACCTCAAATCCATCGGCGTAAATGAGAGCTACATCAACAGCAGTACTGTGGGCGACGGCAGCGGTGACGGCGGAACTCACTGGCGTATTGAGTCAAACGGTTCCAACGGCTGTGTTATCAATAACCGCACTGACGGTAAGAAAGCAACGGCAATGAATATGTACGCCTTCCGTGTTACTCAGAACGAGGTCGAATTCTCTGTGACCAAGCTGGATAAGGATACTCAGATGGTTATCGGCAAGAGTCCTGTTGACAACTCCTCCGCAGTATACGGAGTATACAAGGATAAGGAGTGTAAGAACAAGGTCGGAGAGATCACTATCGGCGATAAAGGAAAAGGAACTATCAAGCTGACTAATGGCACTTATTATGCAAAGGAGATAAAGGCTCCTACTGGATATGACCTCGATCCGACGGTATATACCCTTAAGTCTGGACAGAGCATTCAGTCAATCGAGGTTACTGAAAAAGGCAGTATTATTGTAAACAAGACTGCCGAAGATGGTATCACAGCTGACAGAGAGTTCAAGGTTACAGGCTCAAACGGCAGTTCATATACTGCGAAGACTAACTCTGAGGGTAAGGCAGAGTTCAAAAACTTAGTTGTGTATGATATGAAGACAGGAAAGCCTGTAACTTACAATGTATCTGAGATCAATGTAGACAACCGCTATGAGACTCCAAAGGCTCAGGACATTACGCTCACAAGCGGTAATGCTGATCTGACAGTAGCTGTTGATTTTGAGAATACGCTGAAAAAGGGTAATATCAAGATCAATAAGCAGTCCGAGGATAATCAGAACGGTGACAGGACTTTCACAGTCACAGGCGGCGGTGAGACTTATACGCTGACTACTGCAAATGACGGTACGGCTATCCTTGCAAGTATTCCCGTTTATGACAGCAGCAACCAGCCCATCACCTATACTATCAGCGAGAAGGACGTTCCCGTGAGATATGTAGTTCCTGCTGATCAGACCGCTACCCTTACAGCAGATGCTACAGTCGATGTTAAGTTCGAGAATAAGCTGAAGAAGTTCACAGCGGAGATCACAAAGAAGGACAGCGAGAACATCACCGCACAGGGCGATGCTACTCTTGCAGGTGCAACTTACGGTCTCTATCATGACGGTGAGCGTGTAGCTACTTACACAACAGATGAGAACGGACACTTCGTTACAGATGAGTTCGTATGCGGCAACTACACTCTTCAGGAGCTTACTCCCTCACAGGGATACCAGCTCAATGACGAGATCTACAAGGTAGGTGCCGAGCCTCAGAACTATAAAGTAGAGGTCAATCCTATCGCTCTTGACGTTACAGAGGACGTAGTAAAGGGCAAGGTATCTATCATCAAGCACAGCGATGACGGCACAACAGGCATCGAGACTCCCGAGAACGGAGCTGAGTTTGAAGTATATCTCAAGTCAGCAGGCAGCTACAATAACGCAAAGGAAACAGAGCGTGACTACCTTACTACAGATGAATACGGCTTCGCAGAGACAAAGGAGCTCCCTTACGGAACATACACTGTTCACCAGACCACAGGCTGGAAGAACACTGAGTATGTTGAGGACTTCGATGTTTTTATCAGTGAAGACGGTAAGACCTATCCATATATCATCAACAATGCTGTTATCACAGCAAACATCAGAATCGTGAAGAAGGATGCTGAGACCGGCAAGGTTGTCCCTGTATCCGGCATCGGCTTCAAGGTGTGGAGCGTTGATGATGAGAAGTACATTTCTCAGACAGTCAACTATCCTTCCGAGGAAACTATAGACACATTCTATACAAACGAAACAGGCAGCCTTATGCTCCCCGATAAGCTTGCATACGGTAATTATGAGCTTCATGAGGTAAAGGCTCCTACAGGTTACTTCCTCAATGCTGAACCTGTTGCTTTCGTTGTTGACGGAACAGATAAGACTATAGAGGTAGAGAAGTACGATACTGCTCAGAAAGGCAGAATATCTGTAAGCAAGCGCGGCGATATCTTCAAAACTGTTCGTTCCATCGCTCCTGCAATCCGCATAAACGAAAACGGAGAAACAGAAACAGCAGGCTGTATGACTTACTATCCTATTTTCGAGGAAAGCGGTCTTGGCGGTGCAGAGTTTGAAGTAATTGCAGCTGAGGACATCTATACAGCTGACGGTACACTCAGAGCTTCAATTGGCGAAGTAGTAGCAGATATCATTACAGACGCTAACGGAAACGCAGCCACAGAGCCACTTTATCTTGGCAAGTACATTGTCAGAGAAAAGACCGCTCCCTATGGTTATGTACTGAATAGCGAGGAAAAGAGAGTAGAGCTTACTTACGCAGGACAGGAGGTTTCTATCACAGACGCTATCAACAACACATTCTACAACGACTATCAGGGCGTTAACATCAATATTGCCAAGTTCATGGAGCATGACGAGCTCTTCGATATCGGCGAAAACGATGAGTACAAGAAGGTAACATTCGGACTCTATGC
>ONAI01000042.1 GCA_900315755.1 uncultured Ruminococcus sp. | reverse complement strand
GCAGATGCAGTCAGCGCATCATCTGCTTCCGTAACTCACGAGGAAGCACCTGAAATAAAAGTTACTGTTGCGCCGCTCACAGAAAACATCACATCATCTCTGGAAAAGTGTGATTATATCCTCAGAGACGGCAAACTGTCAGTTCGCGAAGGCAATAACGTATACACATCCGATGACGAGACTATCATCCTGAACTTCTTAGCCTCAGCCTGTGAAAAGTCCACAGACGATGCAAAGTCTCATTACCGCTTTGCAATGGCTCACGGCAGCGAACTTAACAACCTCAGGAGCGACATTGCTATCTGCGGCTATCTGCTGAATACTTCCGCTTCAGATTATGCTGTTGACAAGCTCTGTGCTGAATACGGTGTTCACTATTATTCTGAAAACGGTGAGCTTGCAGACCTCCTGTCCATATCGCTTCTCACTGAAAAACTCCGCGCGGCGATCGCTGATGAAGGTATGACCGAGCTGCTTGAAAAAATTGAAATGCCGCTCACGGAAGTGCTCGCTTCTATGGAAGATACCGGCATACGTATTGACCGCAGCGGTGTTGAGGACTTCGGAGTTTATCTCTCCGAGATGATCGAAGAAACGCAGAAAATGGTATTCGATGATGCAGGTCACGAATTCAATATCTCATCCCCGAAGCAGCTCGGAACGGTTCTTTTCGACGAGATAGGTCTTCCGGCAAAGAAAAAGACCAAAAGCGGCTACTCCACAAGTGCTGATGTCCTCGAAGAGCTGCGGAATCAGTCTCCTATCGTGGATAACGTCCTGAAATACCGTCAATATACAAAGCTGAATTCAACTTACGTCGTTGGTCTTCTCGACAAGATCGCTCCGGACGGCAGGATACACACCTCTTTTAAGCAGACTGAAACTCGTACCGGTCGTATATCATCAACCGAACCGAATATGCAGAATATTCCCGTGCGTACCGAACTCGGCTCGCGTATGAGAAAATTCTTTATCGCTCCGGAAGGGAGAGTTCTTGTAGATGCGGATTACAGCCAGATCGAGCTGCGCGTAATGGCACATCTCTGCGGCGATGAGAATATGTCCGAGGCATTCCGCTCAGGTGAGGACATCCACACCTCGACCGCTGCTCAGGTGTTCGATATGCCGCCATTCATGGTGACTCCGGAAATGAGAAGTGCCGCGAAAGCTGTAAATTTCGGCATAATCTATGGTATCGGCGCATTCTCGCTCTCAAAGGACATCGGCACCTCACTCGCTCAGGCAAAAAAATACATCTCTGATTACCTCGCCCGTTTCCCGAAGGTGAAGGAATTCATGGACACAACAGTCGATAACGCTGTCAAGACCGGAACAGTCACAACTATGTTCGGACGCAAACGCCGTATCCCCGAACTTCTTTCGTCTAACAAAATGCTTCAGGCAGCCGGAAAGCGTATCGCTATGAACACTCCGGTACAGGGAACGGCTGCGGATCTTATAAAGATCGCTATGATAAACGTTTATAACAGACTAAAATCCGAAAAGCTCAATGCAAAGCTAATATTGCAGGTACACGATGAACTCATCCTCGAATCGGATGCAGAATGTGCCGATCGTGCTGCCGAAATACTCAAAGAGGAAATGCAGGGCGTTTATGACATGAAAGTACCGCTTGCCGTTGACGTTCATCAGGGACACTCATGGTATGATGCGAAAAGAGATCGCTGAGAAGCTTTCAGAACTGGACAAAATGTGCGTTGGTGCAGACGGCTGGTCTGCTGATTCGTTCCGTTCGGAAGCCGAAAAGGATAACGGATATGTATTATATGTTATGGACAATGAAAACGTTATCGCACTGCTTTCCGGATACTCGGCTGTCGGAGAAGCCGACATAACAAGTATTGCCGTACACCCGGAATACCGCCGGAAAGGTCTTGCGCTCAAACTGATAGAATGCTTCATTGAAATGATACCGGATGACGCTGAGAGTATATTTCTTGAAGTCCGCGAATCAAATGCTCCGGCAATAGCATTGTATGAAAAGTGCGGCTTCGAGCGGTTGTCAGTGAGGAAGAATTTTTATTCACAGCCGCGCGAAAACGCTGTTGTTATGCAGAAAAAACTAAATAGATAAGAGGTCAGAAAATGCTTATACTCGGAATAGAAAGTTCATGCGATGAAACTGCTGCAAGCGTAGTCAAGGACTGCCGGCAGATACTCTCATCGGTGATCTCAACCCAGATCGAAGAACATAAAAAGTACGGCGGTGTCGTACCGGAAATAGCCTCGCGCCGCCACTGTGAAAACATCCTCGGTGTTGTGCGTCAGGCACTTGATGAGGCAAAAGTCTCACTCAATGACCTTGACGGCATCGCTGTTACATTCGCACCGGGACTTATCGGTGCACTGCTCGTAGGCGTAAGCTTTGCAAAGGCACTTGCGATGTCATGCGGAAAACCGCTTATACCGGTACATCATATCGCAGGTCACATCGCTACGAACTACCTTACATTCCCCGAACTTGAACCACCGTATCTTTGTCTTGTTGCAAGCGGCGGACACAGCCACATAATTGAGGTGCAGAGCTATACCAAATTCCGCGTTATCGGCCGTACCCGCGACGATGCTGCCGGAGAGTGCTTCGACAAGTGCGCCCGTGCTATGGGCTTCCCGTATCCGGGCGGAGTCCACATCGACAAAGCTTCCGAAACCGGAGATCCGAAGGCATTCAGACTGCCTCACCCTGCCGTAGCCGAAAACGAGTTCGATTTCAGCTTCTCCGGACTAAAGACCAATGTCATAAACCTTCTCCACAACGCTGAACAAAAAGGTACTGAGATCAACCGCAATGACCTCGCAGCAAGCTTACAGGCTACTATCTCAGAGATACTCACAGATAAGACTATTTCCGCAGCTAAGTCTCTCGGTTACAAAAAGGTTGCGCTTGCAGGCGGAGTTTCCGCCAATACAGGAGTACGTGCAGCTCTTTCCGAAGCCTGTGCAAAAAACGGTTTTGAGTTCTATATGCCCGAAAAGAAGCTTTGCGGAGATAACGGCGCTATGATAGCCTGTCAGGGAAGCTACAATCTGCTTGCTGGAATAACTGCCGATGAAAGTCTGAATGCTGTTGCATCTCTCTCAATGGAGGAAATATGATAAAAGAGATTAAAAACAAAGAAGAAAAAATGCAGATCTCACGCAGTATACTTGAATCACTTACCGATTGGTTCGAGGTTGAGGAAAGCCGCGAACGCTACATCTCTGAATCTGCCGGACAGCTTTTCCTTGCCGCAGAAGAAGACGGCAGAAACGTTGGCTTCATCACGCTCAAGCCTACTGGAAAAGAGACTGTTGAACTTGCTGTAATGGGCGTTCTCAGTGAATATCACCGGAAAGGTATAGGTAAAAAGCTTGTAGAACACGTAAAATCCGCGGCTAGTGAACAAGGCTATTCGTTCATGCAGGTGAAAACTGTTGCAATGGGAATGTATCCGGATTACGACCGCACAAATCTCTTCTACCTCGGCTGCGGATTCAAGGAATTTGAAGTCTTTCCTGAACTGTGGGACAAGGATAATCCATGCCAGATATATATAATGGCACTGTGACGGAGCGTAATATGGAAAAGAAAAAAGCTACAAACTGCGAGACCTGTACAAACTATGTCTACGACGATGAATGCGACTGCTATATCTGCCTTGTCGATCTTGATGAGGACGAAATGTACAGATTTCTGCAAGGTACAAACTATTCATGCCCATATTACCGACTTGATGATGAATATGGCATAGTAAGGCATCAGAACTGAATGCTTTTGAACAAACAGCGGAACGCATATGCGTTCCGCTATTTTATTATCATCTCACCGTATGCGCCGTTTTCGGTCAGTATCCCTACTTCTGTTTCGCCGTCCTTTATAAGCTGACCAAGTACTTTTATCATTTTGCTCTCAGGTATTCTTTCCAGCTCTGCACTTTCTTTCATCGAATCAAGAAGCCTCTCTGCCGATACATTTTCAAGCAAAGTGCTTCCGTCTTCATTGTAAGCTACCATGCACGATGGCGATATGTTCCATTCCTTCAGCATATATTCAAGCACTTCCCTGCTATTTTCGCCGTCTGTGACAACAAGTTCAGTGAAGCCGGTAAAGACCGGCTTACCTGCATAGACTTCTGCATTTTCAAGTGCAGATTCCAAGCTGTCTCCGCGGACTGTTACAGCCTCTTCATCTCCGAAAAAGAATGAAAATGTTACGGTCATAGGTTCAGCTGAGCTCACAGACGCCGCACGAAGATAATATTTATCATGCACCCGACCTGTCGATTCACAACCGCACATAAGGATAAACACAAGCAACACTGCCAATATCTTTTTCATTTTCACCTCGTCAGAATACACTTGAAAAATACGGCGTTTCAGCATTTTTCAGCGAATACAGCATATGTCTCAGTTCAGCAGATTCAGTCTCAGCATCCAGGCTGTCTGTTCCTGACAGGCTCTCTATCCTTGAACATACGCGGTCTATATCTGAAAGCTTACCGTTTTTCAGAACCACCAGAGCCTTCAAACGGAAATCCTGCCAATCATCTGCCATGCCGGCTGCTTCTTCCTTTGCTTTCGCGTAATTGCCGGCTTTACGTTCCTCAGCTATAATATCAATTCTGCCAAGTATTCTTTCACAGCGTCTGTCCACCCATATCTCCGACCATATGCCTATTCCTATCAGCAAAACAAGTATGCCTATGCTTATGCTAACTCTTGTCAATTCTATTCACCTTCATTCCGTATGATAGGCTTTCCGCCGTTTTTGAGTGCAATGTAGTAATTTCCACTGCTGTCAGCGGTCATGAGGAATACATCCTCTATCGCTACGCCCTCACGATCGGCAAAATCTCTTATCTTTTTCTCGTTCAGACCGATAGATTCAGCTGTGTTCACACGTATCCTGCCGTCAGAAACTATAAGCTGCTGCGGATCCTCCGATTGAAGAGATATACCAAGCTCTCCGCGCTGAGGACTTTCATTTTCAGGCTTTTTCATAACCGAAATGCTGCCGGTAGTCTCAACTATTGCAAACTGTATCTCGTTAAGATCAAATACGTCCTTACCGCGCAGTGCCATCATGAGGTCATCTGCTGAAAAGCGCAGCTCTTTCAGAACTTCCGGATCAATATTTCCTTCACTTACTACTATTTTCGGACTTCCCGAAACAAGCCTTCTCACAAACGGTATTTTCAGACTTATCCATGAGACTATGACCTCAAAGCAAACCAGCGAAAGTATCGGAGTTATACCAACTATCACAGGTATATCAATATCCTCAATAGGCAAGGTCGCTATATTTGAGACAAGTATTGTAATAACAAGTTCCGATGGCTGAAGCTCTCCGAGCTGTCGCTTTCCCATAAGTCTCACCGAGAATATTACAAGCACATAGAGTATTATTGATCTGAGCAGTACAACTATCATATCACCGCTCCTTACTGTTGTGTTTCTGAGGATATTATGAACTGTTTTTTCCGGAATATACAAAAAGACTCCGCTCATAAAAAGCGGAGTCTCAAAATGAAAAAGAACAAGAGCATTACTGCTTCTCATTATACTCTTTATATGCCTTTACTATAAGCTCAGCGCAAAGCTCATCACCAAGAAGAGCACTGTTCAGACAAAGATGGTACTGATCCTTATCCTGCCATATCTTTCCTGTATTTACATTGTAGAATGTTTCACGGCGCTTATCAGCCTTCTTCATGGCATTCTCAGCCTTATTCGGTGCAATTCCGTAATCTTCAACAGCACGTTTCATGCGCGATTCAGGATCTGAATAGATATAAACACTGAAACAGCCCTTATCTTCAAGAATATAGTTGCCGCACCTGCCAACGAGTATAAAACTATCCTCTTTTTCGGAGATCTCATTGATTATGCGGCTTTCCATGAGAAACACCTTGTCTGAAAGAGGAAGATTATCTTCCATAGATCTTGCCGGATTTGCAGACAAAAGCAATGAATACAAAAAGCTTGTAGGAACATTTTCCTCTGCGGATTCGAGATATTCCGGCGAAATACCGCATTTCTCCGCTGTCATTTCAAGGATCTGTCTGTTGTAGCAATTTATCCCGAGTTTTTCAGCAGCCAACTTGCCGATAACGCTTCCGCCGCTTCCATACTGCCGTTCTATGGTAATTATTTTACATTTCATCGGAATAACCCCCTATTGTTATAATATATCACAATATCATTATACCACATTTTGCACATATTTCAAGCGTAAAACGCAAACAAAATATCGGATAAGTGAATTTCTGCATTTTTCACAATTCAATGTTTTTGAAGTTGTGCATTTTTCATAACTCAATACCAATTTCATATTTCTCTGTTTTTTACATTGAAAGCAATTGCTTACAACACCATTCAGGCGCAATATTTGCACATTCAGCAGCCGTTTTGAGTTAAAACAATGATCCTGTTCAAAAAGTGGGAACGCACTGAGAAATCGCATATATAAGTCGAATTGGCGTATTAAAGGCTTTTTTGTTAATATTACCGTCTGTATAATTATACACAATTATAAAAAACTGTTATATTTTTTCGCTGTTTTTATCAAAAACCGCGAATTTTCGCAAAATGTTCATTTTTGGATTGACACATATTTTATAAAATGCTAAAATATTAATATCCTGTATATCATTTATTAATACGGTATGAATTGCCGTATTTATTCTGCACTGTACGGTCATCCGGCTGAGACAAGTGCTTTGTATCAAGGTGAAAATAAAATGTATAAACGCGCTTTTCTCTTTAACGGCATCGGCTCTAAGCCGGAAAAGTTGTTGGTAAAATTTCCACCATCCCTAATGGAAAAGTATGAATACTATCTCGACCAGGCTTTCACAAGGCTTGGCTTGAATAAAGACCTCGAAAAGAACCGCGCTTACGACGGAAGAGTCGCCGAATGGGTCATCTCTCTTATCTGCGACAGAGTCGTTTTTGAGCATTATATCGACATGGACATCATTCCTGATATTGGCGCAGGTTACAGTTCCGGCATCGTTAGCATCAGCTCCTGCTTCGGATCTGTCAGCCACGAATTCGCTCACGATATTATTATGATGAACCGCTCGACTATGAAGGCTCTCGAAAAAGATAACATGAAACTCGATATGGGTATCATCATCGGCATGAATTATCAGGATGCCAGAGATTTCCTCGCTGAAAAGTTTTCAGAGGATGAAATAATCGTAGGAAGCGGCAACTCCGCATTCCATGTAATGATAAGCGGTAGTGCAGACGCTGTTGAGTCCGCTCTTGGATATGCTCTTGAAGCAGGCGCTCTTAAAGCTTTCAGCTTCGGAACCGGTGTCGCTTATCACCACCCGGTCATGAAATCTTATACAAAAGAATATGATGCTTTCTGTGCATCAGTAAAATACAAAGATCCCGATTACCCAATGATCTCAGGCTTCGACAGCAGACTTATTGAGACAGGCGAGGAAGTTATGAGAGAAAATATCATGAACTGCTATACTCCTATCCGCTGGGATCTTGCACTGAAAAAACTTGAAAAAATGGGAGTTACTGAATTTTTTGATGTCAGTGCGAACGGCGCTGTTAAAAAATTCTCAAGGGTAAACAAATCGAAATGTAAAATTTATACGCTCGAAGAGCTGTAAGTTTTCATATATATTGAACTCTGTGTTCTAATTAATCTTTGGAGGGTTTTAAAATGAGAGAAATAACAGATCAGATCAAACAGGAGATCACAGATATGATCTTCGATTACTATGCAGAAGAGTGTGAAGTTGAAAGAGACGAGATCACTATGGATACCAATCCGCAGGAAGACCTCGGAAGCGATTCTCTTATGTTCGTTGAACTTATCGAGATGACTGCCGAGAAATATGATCTCGATATCAAACTCCAGAGCATCGGCAAGTATATGCTCAAATCACCTATGGACACTATGAGTGATGTTGTAGATATGTTCTGCAAGATCTATCAGTACGGAAACGACATCGTTAATCAGTAAGAGGTTTTAATATTGAGATCAAATATATCAGAGCTTAACGCCGAAGATAATATTGCCGTTCTCACTATCGACAATGGTCCGAAAAACCTGCTCACTGAGCCGGAATTTATTGACCGCAGAGAGCTCCTTGACTGGCTGGATAAAAATCCTCAGGTCGGGGCTCTTGTTATTGTCGGAAAAGGAAGGCATTTCTCTCACGGCGCTGATGTTTCCCTCTTTGGCAGCGAGAATGGAAACGCTCTATCCGAAAAGCTTGAAAATGCAAGAGAACTTCTCAGGACTATCGAAAAATTACCGATAATCACTGCTGCTGCTATAAACGGCGGCTGTTTCGGCGGCGGTCTTGAAATAGCACTCAGCTGTCAGTTCAGAATCGCTTCTCCTTCTGCATTTCTTGGTCTGCCTGAAATAATGCACGGCGTTATACCGGGAATGGGCGGTATCGAAAGACTCTACCGTCTGCTCGGTAAGGAAAAAGCACTAAAAATGATACTCTGCGGCGAAATGATCTCGGCTAAGGATGCCCTCGCAGCCGGTCTCGTAACCAAGCTGAGCGAGGAAAAGAATTCCTTCGGCGAGACTATGGATCTCGTCCGCGAACTCCTTAACGGCAAATCAAGATTACAGATCAACTCTATCATCGAAACCATGAACCTTGCCGGTGAGGGTGTCGAAGATCCGTCAAAAGGGAAATTTGAAGCCGTTATCTCGGAGGCCTACGGCAAATGAGACACAGTACATATCGTCTGACTGTGCGCGGCTATGAACTTGATTCATTCGGTCATGTGAATAATTCGGTCTATCTCCAGTATGCTGAAACTGCTATGTGGAATTTTTTCAAGGTCAACGGACTTATGAACGTTGTTTTTGAGGAGGGACTGTTCCCTGTCATACTTGAAAGCAATCTGCGTTATATACACGAACTGCGTCTTCTCGACGAGGTGCGTATAGATACCGAGCTCAGCTGCACCGGAGGTGTCGTTAATTATAAGCATAACATAATCAATAAGAATACAGGTCTTGTGGCTTGCAGAGTCACAGGAAAGCTTGTGTATGTCAACAGAGAAGAAAGAATTATCTGCGACATTCCGGCAGCTGTAAGAGAATGTCTGGAGAAAGATGACGATGAGGATTGAAAAAGAAGAATTTGTTACAAAGATCAGCAATGCTGATTCTATAAAAGAGATCAACGCTTCACGCGAAGAGCTTGGTTCACCGTGTATGCTCATAGTATATGGCATTGCAGATCTCAATACAGAAGAAGGATTTCCTGCGGATACTCCGTTCATTACTGCTTTTGCAGCCGATGATACAGAAAATGTGAGTTCTTCCGTAAGGAACTGCTTCGATCTCATTATATGCGCCGAAAATGCTGATGAATACGTCCGTAATTTGTTCAAGGACAAGTCACGCAGTCAGATAAATGAGATCAACGCTTGCTTCATAGCGGCAAGAAACGGCTCACAGGAAGACGTGCTTTCCTGTGAATCAAAAGCATTCTATCGCCTTATGGCTGAAAAGAACGGAGGCGCAGGCAATGAGTGAAAACACATTGATACTTACAGAGGAAAACGGTATTCTCCGCCTTACTATGAATGCACCTTCAAATAACCTCATGACTGCCGATTTCTTCGCACAGTATGAGGATATTATGGCTCAGGTCGAAAAGAAAGCTCAGTCCGGCGATAATATCAAGGGCTTTATTATCTGCGGCGGCGGAAGACATTTCAGCACAGGTGCTGACGTTGAGGCACTCGCAGACCGTTCAGCAAAAGAATCTTATGATGAAACAACAGGAACTCTTCCGGCTGGTCACATAAAACAAAAGCACTTCTTCACGTTCCTGCGTTCACTGCCATTCCCGGTAATAAGCGTTGTTACAGGCTTCTGTATAGGTTCGGGAAGCGAAATAGCCGTAAACAGTCATTACAGAATAATCGAAAAAAACGCAAGAATAGGTCAGCCTGAATCGACATTCGGCATACTTCCTGCACTCGGAGGAGTTGCAAGAACTATTGACATATGCGGTATGCAGAATGCGTATGAACTCGTTATGTCCGGAGAGCTTATCCCCGCTGACAAGGCTTATGAGATCGGCTGGGCAGACATCTTCGCTGAAAAGAAACAGGGCATCCCCGAAGCAGAAGCGCTTATCCGCTATATTTCGGATAACGGCGGCTTTTCACCGGAAAAAGCCACGGAACTCATAAACGGCTATAAGAACTCAAAGGGGTGAATTCTATGAAGATAGGTCTTATCGGATACGGAAAAATGGGCAGAGACATCTTTTCACTGTTCTTTGATAAACTCAGCGATGCGGAATTCGTCGTTCTTGATACATTCGGAAAGGAAGAGAATACCGCTTCTGTTATCAAAACTCTCGATAAAAGTCTCAGAAGAAAAAAGATCTCGCCCGAACAGTATGAAAAGAAAATGCACTCTTTCATCTTTACCGATGAAATAAACGATATGAGTGGGTGCGACATCATTATCGAAGCAATATTCGAAGACATCCGTGCTAAAAAGTCAGTATTCAGCGATCTTGCAAAAACAGTCAGCAGCAAATGTCTGCTGCTCACAAACACATCTTCCCTCAGTATCCCTGAGATCTTCAGCGACATCACGAATAAAGAACGCTGCTTCGGACTCCACTTCTTCTATCCGGTAAAGCTTACGGGATTTGTTGAACTTAACATCCTTCCGGAAACTTCCGCTGAAAACATTGCAATTGCAGAACAGCTTGTTGTAAGCGGCGGCAAGAAACCGATAATCTTCTCAAACGAATACCACATCTATCTCAATCAGATACTCTCATGTATGGTCGCTCATGCTATTTATCTTCGTGAAAGTCTTGGAGTATCCGCAGAAGAACTTCAGCATGAATTCGCAGAACTCTTCCCTGTTGCCGATCCGTTTGAAATACTTAACAGCGTCGGACTTGGACTTATGGGCGGAGATCCGGACAGCTTCCGTATAGAACGCAACAAACAGCTTCTTTCTTACAGCTGCAAACAGATGAACAAATGGCTCGGTGAAGGGTGTCCGAAAGAACCTCTCGGCTTCATTGACTTCATCCGGCAGCATGAAACTGCTTCCGGCAGAGACTGTTCATCTGCAAAACTCAGCATAGCAGCTCTCATTCTGAACGAACTCGTAAACGCTCTTGAGGATTCTCACGAAAACAAACCGGAGGTATTCATCGAAGCTGTTCAGGATACGCTCGGTCTCGCAGAAGTTCCGGCATATTATTACAGGCAGTTTGGTCCGGAAGCAATATTCGCTGAACTCGAAAGGCTCAGCAGCACATCCGGATTTGCCTCTTATTCACACGCAAGCAAAGAAATATGGGATAAATATTTCGTGAACTAAATGATCAGGGGGAATTGAACCATGAAAAAAGTTGTTGTAACAGGAATTGGTGCGGTTACTGCAATAGGCAATAATGTGAACGATTACTGGAATGGTCTTATCGGCGGTAAATGCGGTATGAAGACTATCTCAAGGATACCGCCCGAAGAACATGATACTACTGTCGCTGCCGAGGTAGACGCTTCATTCGAGGCTGAAGCTTCAAAATACTGGAAAAAGCGTCAGCTGAATGCAACTACTACTATCACACGTATGGGGCTTGCTGCTGCCGGCGAAGCTATCGAGGACTGCGGTATCGACACCGAAAGCTATGATCTCAGCAGAGTAGGTGTAGTTTGCGGCGTTATCGACAACTCTTATGAGGACGCTGAAACTGAAAAGCCGCTCAACATTACTCTCAAGAAAATGCCAAACGAGTTTCCGGCCCTTATTTCAATAAAATATGGATTCGGAGGTCCTGCATTCAACCTCAGTACAGCCTGCGCTTCTTCAGCTTATGCTATGGCACTCGGTAAGCAGTTCATCGAAAACGGTATGTGCGACATGGTAGTATGCGGCGGTATCTCAAATCTTGTTACTCATCTTGTTATCAAGGGATTCAATCAGCTTCTTGCAATGTCAGTAAATCCTGATCCTGAAACTGCTGCACGTCCTTTCACCAAAAACCGCGATGGCTTCATAATGGGTGAGGGCGGCGGATGCGTCGTTATCGAATCCGAGGAATCCGCAAAGAAACGCGGTGCTAAGATATACTGCGAATTCTCAGGCGCTTCAATGTGCAGCGAAGCGTATAACCTTACCGCTCCGCAGACAGACGGTGTCGGTATGGCACGTTCAATGAGAATGGCACTCGAAAATGCCGGTATCGCTCCGGAAAGTGTTGACTACATCAATGCTCACGGAACTTCGACCGGTCTCAACGATCTCTATGAAACTATGGCTATCAAGGAAGTTTTCGGCGCAAAGGCTTATGATATTCCGGTATCATCTATCAAGGCTGCTATCGGTCACACCCTTTCTGCCGGCGGTGCGCTCGAAGCTATCGCTTGTATAAAGGCTATCGAAACAGGCATCGTACCGCCTACTCTCCACTACGATGTGCCTGATCCGGAACTTGATCTGAACTATGTTCCGAATACCGCTCAGAAGCACAATGTCGATGTTGCTATCTCAAACTCCTTCGGCTTCGGCGGACATAACGGTACTCTGGTATTCAAGAAATACTGATTACAGAAAGGATCTACTATGCCAATAGCTCAGATGAAAACCAATTACAGTTTCAGTTCTCCCGAAGCAAGAACTCAGTTCCTCGATGCTGCCGCAAAGGAGCTCTCTGAGATACTCAGAAAACCTCTGCCGGCAATTATGATAATGCTCGATGACGCAAAAATGTATATGAACAGCTCGGAGGATACGGTGTTCTTCGCTGAATTCAGATACATACTTCCGCAGGAATACGCAGAAAACAAGTCCGGATTCCTCAAAGAGCTTGCCGACCGTATGCTGAAGCTTATAAGACAGCACACCCAAGTTGATCCTTACCGCATTTATATGCAGTTTATGGAAATGACTCGCGAAGGCGCATGGCGCTATACAGGAGAATAAATCGTTACCGTCACCAGACGGCTTATCAGGAAAGGAATAATAAATATGAAATGGGCAATAAGAGACCTGCTTAATCCGGTAGTTACACGTTCACTCCTCTTCGGAAGTGATCCGTTTGATATTGAGTATATCCTCAAGCAGGTGGACAAGATCAAGGTCATGAGCGGAAAACAGATACAGGCTGTATGGCTCGATGAATGGAACGCCAAAGCAGACAGATACAACGAATTCTGCCTGAAAGCAGCTGATAAAGGAAATATCATCTCCGCAAGAGAATATGCAAAAATGGTAACTGAGTGCCGTTACGCCTGCTTTATGATAAATATTGAAGACGTTGAACATAAAACTCAGATCTATTCAAAGCTGAAAGAAAGCTATAAGACCTACCTTTCATTCTGCTCAAACAAAACAGAGTATATTGAGATGGATACTGAATTCGGCAAGATACCTGCTTATATACACTATCCGGATGACGGAAAGCAGGCTTCTTATCCTGTTGCTATAACTTACTCAGGTATAGGAAGCTGCAAGGAAGAACTTGAAATGCTTGCCGCACCTCTCACAGAGCGCGGTATAGCAGTTATTACTCCGGATATGCCGGGCGCAGGCGCTGCTATCATAGATAATAACATCAAATGCGGCGGTCATCAGCTGGAGGCTGCTTTTGAGGCTATATACAAATTCATAGACAGCCGCAGTGACCTCGACAGCAGCCGTATCGCAAACTTTGGTCTCTGCATGGGCGGCGGATATGCATTCCGCGCAACTGTCAAGAATCCGGATGTAAAAGCCTGCGTAAGTCTCTTCCCGCTGTTCATGAACTTCGCTGATATGAGCTCTATCCCTGTATGGATGAAGCGCGGCAAGTGGAGTTCCTATCAGTACTGTGAGGATTATCTCGAAAGCATGAAGCTTATCGAAGAGGGTACTCACAGCGTTGACTTCCTTATGGCTTACAGCGATGATGATAACTGGATGAGCCACGATGCTTCCGAGAACCTTCTCAAAAAAGCAGAGGGCTACAAAGAACCGCTCTTTATCGCAGATAAGCCTTCTTATGTTTCCGAAGAAACTATTATGCACGCTATGCCTGTTGGTGAACAGTTCCACTGGGTAAAACACATCGCCGCAGATTTCATTGCTTCACGCCTTAAAGGAGATATGTAAAATGTCCGCAAGCTTTTTTGATTACTATTCCAAATACGCTGAAGAAACACCGGATAAGGTACTTCTGCGTATCGACGAAAAAACAATAACCTACAAGGAATTCATGGATAAAACTGCCGTTATCGGTTCAGGTATGAAGAAACTCGGCATCGGCGAGGACGATAAGGTCGGAATATGTATGCCTAACAGCACAGAATGGTATCTTGTATTCTGGTCGGCTGTAAGAATAGGCGCACAGCCTGTTCCTATGGATCCGCAGAGCGGCTCTCTTGAACTTTCACGTCTCATTCCTGCAACCACTTCAAAGATAATGTTCGTATCTGAGAAATATCGCTCAAACAATATCATCAAGGCTGTCAGCGACCTCGTGCCTTCAAAAATGACTCTCGGCAAGGTGATCTGCTTTGCTCACGAAGAAGCTGTTCCCGCTGATGATACATACATTTCCGCTGATAAGTTCATAGCTGAATACTGCGGAACTGAATGTGAGATATACCAGCCTGAGTATCTCCACACTATCTCTCTTGCTTGTACATCAGGCAGCACCGGTACTCCAAAGATACTCTCTGTACCTTCAGGCGGTTTCCTTTCAACTCAGAAGGACATGGGCGATTACCTTGAGTTCAGGGCTGACGATGTCATGATGCTCGGTATGACTCTATATCATCAGGGCGGTTTCGGTATGGGACAGCAGATGGCTCTGAAGGGCGGTACGGTTATGTATCAGCCGCAGTTCAACCCTGTTGATTTCCTTGAAACTGTACAGAAATACCATATCAACGTCATTCAGCTCACTTCAACTCTTGCAAAGGTGCTCCTCTCAACTCCGGATTTCGACAAATATGACCTTTCAAGCGTTCGTATCTGCTACTTCGCAGGCGAGGTGCTTCCAAAGGAGATAGCCGACATCTTCGTTGAAAAACTCGGCATCCGCGTTATAAACGTTATCGGATCTTCTGAGACCTGCACTATGGTCGTATGGGATTCCGCAAGAGATGCAGGTACTGATCCGAGCGATTTCCGCAAACTCAGTTTCACTGATGTCCGTGTAATAGATGAGAAGCACAACGAAGTCGCTGAGGGTGAAGTCGGAGAACTCTGCGTTTACACAGACGGCGTTATCCTCAACTATTTCGGCAATCCTGAACTTTCAGCTGAAAAGATACTCACGGACGATCAGGGCAGACGCTGGTTCTGTACAGGTGACCTCGTAAACAAGCTTCCCGGCGGTATCGTAAGATTTGCCGGCAGAAGCAAGCGTATCATCAAGCGCGGCGGAAACCTCGTTCATGCTGAGGAGGTCGAAGCTTGTCTGCTCACACATCCTAAGATAGCTGCCGCAGCTGTTACAGATGAGCCGCATCCGGTGATCGGACAGCAGATAGTTGCCTACATCCAGCCAAAGGGCGACGAAAAGGTCACCCGCGGCGAACTTGCCAAGTATTTTGACGGCAAGCTTTCAGCATATAAAGTTCCGGATAAGGTGATCCTCGTTGAGGAGATCCCTAAGGACATCGGCAAAATTCAGTTCAAATACCTCAGAAAAAAGGAGTATAAATAATGAATAACCTTAATTTTGATGAATTCAAGCAGACTATCGCCGACTACACAGGCGTTGACGTTTCTGAGATCAACCGTGATACAGATGTTTACGATGATCTCTACCTCGATTCACTCGGACTTTTTGGTCTCGGCTCACAGATCACAGAAAACTATAAGCTGAATATCCCTCTCTCTCTTGTTGCTTCTATCAGCAAGGTCGGCGAAATATTCGATCTGCTCAACGAAAAGGGCACACCTGTCGAGGAATAAGCTTTGGTACTGTTTTTTCTTCCACACGCAGGCGGCTCTGCAAAGAGTTACTGCTCATTCAAGCGTTTCCTGCCAAAGGAGCTTAACGTTGTTCCTATGGAACTATCCGGACGCTTTACACGCTCCGCCGAACCGCTCCTCACAGACGTTGAGTCATGCGTGAAAGACCTCATAAGCAAGCATCATCAGCTTCTTGAAAATGAAGACTACGCAATATTCGGACACAGTATGGGAACTGTCCTCGCCTGTGAACTAATACGTCAGGCAGCAGCTCAGAAGCTTAATGCACCGCTGCACGTTTTTCTTTCCGGCAAGAATCCGCCGGATGAAGACGTTCACTGCTTCAAGAATGTAGAAAATGCTTCGGATGAGGAGATCGTTGATTTCTTCTCAGCAAATTCGCTTTCCTCAAATGCACCTGTACCGGACGAGGAACTGATGAAGACACTTAATAAGATACTCTGCACCGATGTCCGCATGGCTGAACGTTACAGCATAGCGCCGGAGGAAATCAGCCTTGACTGCGATATTACAGTATTCTACGGCACTGATGATGTCCTCATGCAGAACGTTGACATGAACAGCTGGCAGAGATATACCCTCGGAAAATGTGAAACTATCCCCTTTTCCGGCGGACATTTCTACTACACTCAGCATAAAGAAGAGATCTGTCAGATAATAAAAAACAAACTCGGAATATAAAAACTCCCTGAATGAGATAAATGTAAAATACTGATTCTTTACCGGTATTTATACACTATCCCATTCAGGGAGACGTTTTTATGCCTTTACAGCTGTTAATATGCTTGAACTGCTGTAACGTACCTTTCTTACAAGCACTGTAAGCGCTATGATCGCAATTGCAAATCCTGCTTCAATTAACAGACATGTCGCAACGTTTCCGAAATCATATGTGACCTTTCCGCAAAGCATTTCATTTGCTCTGATGTACCAGTATGCCGGAAGGAATCTGCTCGCACTGACAACTCTTTCACTGAGCACTGACTGCGGTACAAATATTCCGCAGAAGAAACTCATACCAAGTCCAACTGCCTGAATAATGAGGTTAAGGAGATTATCTCCGGGACAGAAGGTCGAAACGAAAACTGAGATAGCTGTTGCAATGAAAGCAAATATCAGACTGTTCAGAACTGCTGCCCACGCTCTTCCATGGAAGAATCTGCCGTCAAGGAATATCCCTACACCCATAAGTATCAGCCATACTGACATTACAAACACAAGGCTTCCTGCGAAAATATGCAATGTATAGGTTGAGGGATCAACGCTTGAACAGTTTGTGCGGTATCTTATCTCCTTCTTGTTCATTATGAGAAGCACCGGACAAAGTGTGCTCATGATCGCAGAAATGAGTATATAAGGCAAAAACTGGAAATAAGATGCAAACGACTTTGAGAAGCCGCTGTTATCATCGTCAAAAGTCTCAACAGTGACATTTCTCTCCGCTGTGAGGGCTTCTCCTGCTCCCTTAACAGCTTCATCAAGGCTCATACCAGCTGTTGTATATGCCTTTACAGCGGATGCGTATTCATCAAGCATCTGCTCACAGTAAACGTGTGCGAAGCTTTCATGAACGCGGTAAATATCATAGATGCCGTCAGTCTCGCCGGCAGCAAGTTTTTCAGAATATCCCTTCCTGATAACGATAACACTATCAGCATACTCATGATAAAGCTGATCAGTAATAACGTTCATATCATCACCAAGATCGAGTATCTTGTTGTTCTTTCCGATGAAATCGGTAAACGCTCTGCTTGCAGCAGTATCATCCTCGTCAATGATACCTATGCTGAGCTCGGTAGCTGTAAATTTGCTGTCACTATCTCCGAATTTTGCCATTGTAACACCGATGAATACAAACACAGAGACATACATCAATGCCGGAAAAAGTCTCTTTCTGAGGACCTTCATAAATGCCTTAAAGACTTGCATATTTCTTCCTCCTTGTGAAAATCAGACTGAGCATTATAAGAACGGCTGACATGATAGCCATAGTTGCAATCTTTTCAAGATACCTATCATAATCCGTGTAAATATTCAGACTGTAAAAGCTGTCTGCTATAACAGCAGCCGGATTGAGTTTGTCGAACCACGGGAACATCAATGCTATCTTAGGCTTTAAGCTGCTTATCATAAGTCCGCTCAGGAAACAGAATATCATCGAA
>ONAI01000031.1 GCA_900315755.1 uncultured Ruminococcus sp. | reverse complement strand
CCTTCACTTGCAAGGCGTCTCCCCTTCCAAAACAGTCCACCGGACTGTTTTGAAATTCCCCTCTTGCGAAGCGCCTTCGAGAGTTTCGCCGCCTTAAAAACTGAAAGCGGCGACCAAAGGCTCTGCCTTTGGAATCCGGCAAGGGAGAACCTCCCTTGCAACCCATTATTAGTGCCGTGAGCGAGTACGTGTAGGCTATGGCGATAAAGTAAGCGAGTGAAACAAGCGACATCGTGGAAGGGTGCAGCGTCACGCTGCCCTTTGGGATCCGGCAAGGGAGAACCTCCCTTGCAACCCATTATTAGTGCCGTGAGCGAGTACGTGTAGGCTATGGCAATAAAGTGAGCGAGTTTACGAGCGCCAATGTGGAAGGGAGCGCAGGCACTGCGCCGTGGAAGGGTGCAGCGTCACGCTGCCCTTTAGAATCCCAGTGTTTGTGCCGTGAGCGAGTACGTGTAGGCTATGGCGATAAAGTGAGCGAGTTTACGAGCGACATCGTGGAAGGGAGCGCAGGCACTGCGCTTGATTTTTGCATGGAGATGTGATATAATAAAATTTACGCAATATTTCAGCAGGGATCGGCTATGCCGCCTGCATAATCTCATAGATCCAGGAGTGTGGAAAATGTCAGTATACCTCGATAACGCTGCAACTACCAAGCCATGCGAGGAAGCCGTTTCGGCTGCCTGCAACGCTATGACCGAAAACTACGGCAATCCCTCGTCACTGCACCGCGCAGGTCTGAAGGCTCAGCTTGCTGTGGACAGCGCACGTAAAGCTATCGCGGACTCCCTCGGAGTCGACAGCGGATGTATCTATTTTACTTCCGGCGCAACAGAAAGCAATAACCTCGCACTGAGAGGCGCTTCGGCGGCTTATGGACGCAACCGCCGGAAAATAGTAGTTTCCTCGGTCGAACACGCTTCGGTCAGCGAGACTGCCGCATTCCTCGAGCAGAACGGCTTCGAGGTAGTAAGAGTTTCGCCGGGTGAGGACGGTCAGTTCCATGCGGCTGATTTCGTGAATGCCTGCGATGAAACTACGTGTCTGCTGAGTATGATGATGGTCAATAACGAGACCGGTCACATACTCCCTGTTAAGCAGACCTTCAACGCTGTAAAGCGGAAATTTCCGGAGATAATCACTCACTGCGACTGCGTTCAGGGCTATATGAAGCTTCCTGTGAAAGCAAGCGCACTCGATGCGGACCTCATTTCCCTGAGCGCCCACAAGATACACGGAGCTAAGGGTGTCGGAGCGCTTTATATCCGCAAGGGAGTGCGTGTCAGACCTATCGTTACGGGAGGAAAGCAGGAAAAGGGCATACGTTCGGGTACTGAGAGCGTACCTCTCATAGCGGCGTTCGGAGCGGCGGTAAGGAAGTATAACGGAAATATCGGAGAGCGTTTTGAAAGAGCATCACAGCTGAAAAGTCACCTTGTGAACAGGGTATCGTCAATAAGTGAGATCGCGGTGAATTCGCCGGAGGACGGCTCGCCTTACATCATCAATATCTCGGTAGTCGGAAGGCGTTCCGAGATAATGCTGCACTATCTTGAAAGCCGGGAAATATACGTTTCGAGCGGTTCGGCTTGCTCGAAGGGACAGCAGAGCGGTGTGCTTGAGGAGTTCGGCATCAGGGATAAACGTGCGGACGGCGCACTGCGTATCAGTATAACAGCGGAAACGACTGAGGAGGAGCTTGATATATTCGCCTCAGCCCTGCATGAAGGTATAGTGAAGGTGCGCTCATAGGCGCAGTGCCTGCGCTCCCTTCCACGGCGGAGTGCCTCCGCTCCCTTCCACGTTGACGCTTGTGAACTCGCTCACTTTATTGCCATAGCCTACACGTACTCGCTCACAGCACTAATAATAGGATTCTAAAGGGCGGCGTGACGCTGCACCCTTCCACGATGTCGCTCGTAAACTCGCTCACTTTGTCGCCATAGCTTAAACGTACTCGCTAACACCACAAACAATGAATGGGATTCTAAAGGGGTTTCACCCCTTTAGTCAGGTCAAGGGCTGACAGCCCTTGCAGGGCGTGGGGCAGCGCCCCACATTCCGTAGGGCGCTTCGCAAGAGGTGAATTTCAAAACAGTCCGGTGGACTGTTTTGGAAGGGGAGACGCCTTGCAAGTGAAGGCGTCTCCCTGTAACACCGACAGATACTAACATTGAAAATAAAGCATTTCAGGAGGATAATATGAAAGAAGTTATACTTGTAAAATACGGCGAAATGGCTCTGAAAGGTCTCAACAAGAAGACCTTCGAGGATATGCTCACCAAGAACATCAAGCGCCGCATAAAAGGTCTGGGACACTTCGTTTGTACAAGTGCTCAGTCCACGCTCTATATCGAACCGCAGGACGACAGCATCGACCTCGATGAGGTCTGCGGACGCGTAGGAAAGATATTCGGCATCGCTGCCTACTGCCGTGCCTGTGTCTGCGAGAAGGACTTCGCCGATATAACTGCAAAAAGCATAGATTACCTCAGCGATGTACTCAGCTGTGCGCGTACATTCAAGGTCAACGCAAAGCGCTCGGACAAGGCTTTCCCGATGAAATCGCCGGAGATATGTATGGAGCTCGGCGGCATACTCCTTGAAAAGTTCCCGAATCTGAGCGTTGATGTAAAGAATCCGGAGATAATAGTCACAGTCGAAGTCCGCGACACCAACGCCTACATCCACGCTGAAAACATCAAGGGTGCAGGCGGTTTGCCGGTAGGAAGCAGCGGAAAGGCAATGCTTCTTCTCTCGGGCGGTATCGACAGTCCTGTTGCCGGCTGGATGATGGCGAAAAGAGGCGTTCACATTGCGGCTATACACTATGTAAGTCCGCCTTATACCTCCGACCGTGCCCAGCTTAAAGTCGAGCAGCTCTGCGAAAAGCTCACGGACTGGTGCGGCGGCATCGCTTTCTACTGCGTACCCTTCACCGAGCTTCAGGAGGCTATCAAGGACCACTGTCCGGAGGAGTTCTTCACTATCATAATGCGCCGTCTTATGATGGAAATTGCCCAGCGTATCGCCGCTAAGGACGGCTGTCTCGCACTTATTACCGGTGAGAGCGTAGGACAGGTCGCAAGTCAGACTATGGCGGCTATTGCCTGCACCGACGCTGTTTGCCGCATACCGGTGTTCCGTCCGTGCGTTGGTATGGACAAGACCGAGATCATCGAGATCGCACGTAAAATAGACACGTTCGACATCTCTACCCTCCCTTACGAGGACTGCTGTACCGTATTCACACCCCGTCACCCGAAGGTGCGTCCGCAGCTGAGCGACATCGAAAAGGCACAGAACAGCTTCGATTTCGAGCCGCTGATACAGAAGGCTGTCGAGGGAACTGAGCTCAAGACCTTCAGCTGCAACGTCTGATGCACTGCCATTTTCACAAAAAATACACATAATTATTGTGCAGGTCTAACAAAAAGGATAGGGGCGACCACTGAGTGAACAGTTATAATAATGAATGTGATACCGTGAATCTTGACAAAACGGTTACAAATGTTGTAAAATTATTGGAGCGGAAGGGGTGGACTATATCCACTGCCGAAAGCTGTACCGGCGGACTTCTCTCGGAGCTGATAACCTCAGTGTCGGGAGCTTCGGCAGTTTTTGAGCTGGGAATATGCACCTATTCCGAACGTATAAAAAGCGAATTTCTCGGAGTTCCGGCGGCTGACATAGCTGAATACGGCGTTGTCAGCAAAGAGGTCGCTCTGGAAATGGTGAATGGACTGAAAAAGCGTTCCGGCGCGGATGTGTGCGTATCGGTAACGGGAATTGCCGGACCTTCCGGCGGTACTCCTGAACAGCCTGTCGGAACGGTATATATAGGTTTTGACGTCGGCGGAAGGCAGTTCGTGAGACTTCCGGAACTCTGGAAGCTTCCGGACAGAAGCCGGGATAATATCCGCAGATCCGCTGCCGCCTTCGTATTTGAAACATTAGAAAGCTTACTCGCGGAGGGCGAAACCATAAATGAGTGAAAATTTCAACGGATCAGCCGATAGTGAAGCTAAACGCCGTGCTGATCGTATAAAAGCGATAAAAGCATCGCTGAGCCAGAATAGTATGCCGGCAGAGGAGAGAGTTCCCGAAATTCTCAACGCTGTGCCGGAGAGAAAGAAAACTCCCGATGTAACTGCGCCGGAGACGAAAGCTCCGGAAATGTCCGTCGATGAACTGATAAAAGCTCCGCAGCCGGACAAGGCAAGGAGCAGCATTGATGACGATATTGCTGCACTCATTGCGAAATGCAGTGCAGGCGGCAGCGGTAAAGTATCTTCGGGAAGCAGTACCGCTGAAAGCATACTGCTCGAACTTGATAATAAGACCTCCGGCAGCACGTCCGTGAAGCCGCGCGAGGTCATAAGTCATGCAGCCGAACCGCGCGAGGTAGTAAGTCATGCAGCCGAACCGCGCGAGGTAGTAAGTCATGCAGCCGAACCGCGCGAGGTGGTAAGTCATGCAGCCGAACCGCGCGAGGTCATAAGTCACGCAGCCGAACCGCGCGAGGTCATAAGTCATGCAGCCGAACCGCGCGAGGTAGTAAGTCACGCAGCTGAACCGCGCGAGGTGGTAAGTCACGCAGCCGAACCGCGCGAGGTGGTAAGCCACGCAGCCGAACCGCGTGAGGTCATAAGCCACGCTGCTGACGGCAGCGGTACAAAGGTATTCGACAGGATACCGGAAAGCGCCGCAAAGACCGGCGCTCCTGAGATGTCTGCTGACGGAAAGTCAGCAAAGAAAAAGAAGAAAAAACGCACCTTCAAGCAGTTCATGCTCGGCTTTCTGCCGCAGAGGGGCGACAGTATACCCGAACGCATCCGCAAGATAGTGTTCCTCGGCGCGATAGTAGTTATAATAGTATGCGGCTATATCGTCGCTGATTACTACATCGACCTGTGGCGCAGCAAACGCGAAAACGACAAGAATATGAACGACTACTGGAGCGATATGAATGAGCCGACCGAGCCGCGTCCGACGCAAGGTCCGGACGAGCGCAAGGTCTACACACTGCTGAACGGCGCTAAGGCTCTCCTCGAACAGAACAGCGAGGTAGTCGGCGTTATCAGGATAGACGGCACTAAGGTCGATAATCCGGTGCTTCAGGCTGACGACAACGAAAAATATATCAACCAGAAGCTAAGCGGAAGAGAGTCCCGCGCAGGCGAGCTCTTCCTCGATTACCGCAACCATTTTGATGAGGTCGATGAAGAAGGTCACCTTGCCTGTGAGAACTCCGATAACCTCGTCATTTACGGTCACGATATGAACGATGATGAGATGTTCGGCTGCCTTAAATACTACGTCAGAAATTACGATTACTACGGCGAACACCCCGTTATCGAGCTCAACTCGAACTACGAGCAGTATAAATACAAAATATTCTCGTTCTTCATCCTCGATGTGGACGACGATACCGAAACCAAATTCGATTGCTGGAACAAGCTCAACTTCGATTCCGAGGCTGAATACTACGACTTCGTGAACGAGGCTAAAAGAAGGACGCTCCGCACCAACAAGGTCGATGTGAAATACGGCGATCCGCTCCTCACTCTCTCGACCTGCAACGGTCTCTTCGGCGACCGGGGAAGACTTATCATCCTCGCAAGAAGAGTGCGCGACGGTGAGGATCCTCTCGAAGGCACTCAGGAGAACGAACTCAATCCGAATCCGAAATACCCCTCGCTCTACTACGACATCAGAAGCTACGAGAAGTACGATCCGGACGCTCCGTTCGAGCCTTACGGTCCGGGAACTCCCGAACCGGAAACAGAAGCAGATACAGAAACAGAAACTGCGGGTGAATGATACTTTTCCGGCCGATAGCTGCCGGAGGTCTGCGGTAAACTGTTGAGCTGTGAACGGCAGCCTGCAAATATCCGCAAAAATATCACCCGAAATTACAGAAGAAGCTCAGGAGAAATAAATGGAGAAAAAAGCAAAAATAATTTCAGCCTGTGTCGCCTGTGCGGCTGCTGTCGGTATGGGAATAGGCGTTTTCACGCTGAAAAAGAACGATAACCAGACTGTTCCTACTTTCAGCGATACTACTGATCCGCTCCCGACTACCGAGCCGCCGAATCAGGGACTTCCCGACGGCTGGTCGGATAAATACGGCACTGCCGAAGGTCTTACCGGTATCAGCGGACGCTCGCGTTCCATGATGGAAAAGAATCCGGATGTCTGCGGATGGATAAGGATCAATGATCTCATAGTCGATTACCCTATCGTGAAAGACCCCGGATATATCGAACTGGAGCAGAAATTCTACGGAAACAAGGAATACGATCCGAACTGGTTCTATCTCAACCACGATCTCGATGCGACCGATAAGGAAAGCGGTACGATATTCATGGATTACAGGGATGTGTTCGATGCCGATGAGGCTGAACAATCCGAGAACATAATGCTCTACGGTCATAACATGAATGACGGCTCGATGTTCGGCAACCTCAGAAAATACCGTTATAACTACGATCTCTATAAAGTCTGCCCGTTCATAAGGCTCAGCTCGAACTATAAGGACTACGATTACGTCATCTTTGCTATGCTCGTTACAAGCGGAAACTACGATAATAACGATTTCCGCTACTGGTATATGGAGGAGCTCGATACACAGGAGGAATTCGACTTCTATGTTGACCGCTGCAAGAGCCAGTGTCCGATAGATATGGGCGTGGATGTTGCCTACGGCGACAAGCTGCTCACCCTTTCGACCTGTTACCGTGATGAGGATAATTCACGATTCCTCATCGTCGCAAGACGTTTAAGAGAAGGCGAAAATGCCGATGATCTCTTTTCTGTAAAGCATTCCGATGAGTGGATGGCGGCTAACAAGCCGACCGAACCAAGCTCGGAGGAAGAAACAGCTGCTGAGTAAGTACGGCAGCTTTAAAACATAAGGAGTTTTGATATGAAGAATCTTATCGCACTGAGAGCTGCCGCGGCTATGGTATCATTCGCTGTGACACTTTCAGCCGCAAATGCCTTCACAATGGCGGAAAATGCCGAGGATACAAGCGATACTACCGCCGCTGTTCTCAGTCAGGAGGGGCTTGAGCCTATCAGCAGCGAGAACAGTATCAATTGGGATAAGGCTGATATTTCGGATTACGACAGCAGCCTTTCGCTGATAAGCTATGAGCTGACTAATCCGGATATGTATAAATCAGTTCCGGACGCTCAGCCGGACGGCGCTGATACAGGTCAGCTGACCGAAGAGCAGAAGGCTATGATAATGCTCATCAGAAAATCAGTCAAGAATAATTCACCGATACTCGGCAAAAAATCCAAGAGCGCTACTCCTACCGCTGTTGAGGTCTACACCTCGGGCGGCGAACTGAAAAATGTTCCCGCACCTCAGGCAGGTAAGGTAGTCGAGAGCAATCCGGGACAGTTCGCTATCCAGACCTACGGCTGGGGACACGGTGTCGGAATGAGCCAGAACGGCGCTAATTTCTACGCTACCTACGCCGGCTGGACATATCAGGACATCCTCTTCCACTACTATCCGGGAACAGTCCTCATGAATACCGGCACTGCCGATGAGGACAGGCTCACGATAGAGCATATCCCTGCCGGCAAAACTCTCGATGTCATCGCAGGTATCGTTTACCACGAGATGAGCAGTTCAATGGCTCCCGAAGCTATGAAGGCACAGGCGGTTGCTGCCTATACCTTCCTCAAATACAACAACGATGATTCGTTCGATATGCGAATGAAGCCGAATCCTCCGCAGAATGTCATTGATGCCTGCAAGGAGGTCCTCGGTGAGGCGCTCTACTATGACGGCGATTACGCGCTGACGGTAGTTACAGCTTCCTCGGGCGGATGCAGTGCGAACTGCGGCGAGATCTTCTGTCAGGATCTGCCGTATCTGAGATCGGTCTCAGGCGATTACGATGCTGCTTACGATCCGCATTACGGCACTGTCACCTACATTGATGCCGCTACCATGAGAAACAAGATCGAATCCAGCTACGGCATCACACTTTCGGATGATCCTGCAAACTGGATACAGCCGACCTATTCACCGACAAGCGGATATATCAACGATGTCTGCATCGACGGTCAGATACACGTTCAGGGCTATGCGTTCTCGGTCGCAATGGGCTTCAAATCGTGTAAATTCAGCGTGATGTACACCGGATACGTCAAGGACGATGACGACGGTGAGGCTAAGACGACCAAGACCGAGATACCTAAGCTGAACGACAAGGATCCTTCCGGCGATCCCGAAAAGACCAGGGGTACTGTCATCGAGAAGCAGACCGAGGCTGCAACAGAGCCGCCTGTTACGACTGCTGCTCAGAAGCCTGTTACCACAACAGAGTCTGTTACAACTATCGTGACTACCCAGCCGGAAACAGAGACTCCTACTGAAGCACCGACAGAGGCAGCTACATCAGCAGAGATCAAAAACGATGAGATCTGGTAATACTATATAATAAGAGATACAGCAACAGATAAACAATAAGTCTTTGAGCGGAACAAGCGGAAAATATCCGTCGGCTCAGAGACTTATTCTGTTTTTTATGAACGTGGACAAATGAAAGGCACTGAAAACCACTTCCGGGGTGAAAAATATCACAGAAAAAGCAAAAAAGGTGATCCGAAGGTGAATTTCAAACAGACATTTTTAACCAAAATCAAAACATTCGTTTCGCTTTCTCAGGTTCAGATGTTGAAATCTGGATACATCCAACAAATATGACCTCGCGTTAATATAGCATTATTGTGAAATATTCCAACTTGTATCTTACGCGATTACGTGGTAAAATATTCTTAGGGTGAAAAAAGGTGATTAAAAGTGATTTTTACCAACTCTGAGGAATGATTTTCCTGATTCTGAGAAAGCGAGGCGAAAGGATATGGCAGAACCATTGTACGGTACTTATAATCCAAGTATCGACAGCAAGGGCAGAATGGCATTCCCGAACAAGCTTCGTGATATACTCGGTCCGGAATTTTATCTCGTTCCCGGAAAGGGCGGTAAATATCTCTCGGTCTATTCACCTGAAGAGTACGCAAAGTTTGAAGAAAAGCTGAATACTATCACAGGTCCTGTCGGAGAGGCTGCAAGAAGAATCTACATTGCGGCTGCCGATAAGCAGACCCCCGATAAGCAGGGAAGGATCTTCATAAAGGATCACCTCAAGGCTTATGCGGAGATCTCGGACGAGGTCGTAGTTATCGGCGCTTCCTTCAAAGCCGAAATATGGTCCAAGACGAAGTGGGATGAATTCAACAGCAACGTATCACAGGCTGATATTGATGCAGCTCTCGCAGATCTGGTTCTGTAAAATACCGCCGGAAGGCTGTATCAAGGAGATGTTTCAATGGAATTCAGTCATATACCAGTGCTGCTCGATGAATGTATGGATGGACTCAATATCCGTCCGGACGGTATCTACGTTGACGGTACTGCCGGCGGCGCAGGTCATTCATCGGCAATAGCTTCACGTCTCGGCAGCAGCGGCAGACTTATCGCTCTCGACCGTGATCCGGACGCAGTTGCGACCGCTACTGAAAGACTTTCGGTATATCCCAATGCACAGGTAGTCCACAGCAATTATTCCCGGATAAGGGAAGTGCTCGATGATCTCGGCATTGACAAGGTGGACGGTATCCTGATGGATCTGGGCGTTTCTTCCTATCAGCTCGATGAGGAGAGCAGAGGCTTCTCCTATCATGCGGACGCTCCTCTCGATATGAGAATGAGCAAGGAAGGCGCAAGCGCTGCGGATATTGTGAATACGTTCTCGGAACAGGAGCTCGCAAGGATCTTGTTTGAGTACGGCGAAGAGAAATTCTCGCGCCGGATAGCCTCGAACATAGTTGCACAGCGCGCAAGCGCTCCGATAGAGACAACTCTTCAGCTTGCCGATATTGTACGCATGAGCGTTCCACAGAAGGCAAGACGCGATAAAAACCCTTGTAAAAAAACATTTCAGGCGATACGCATAGCGGTCAACGGAGAATTCGAGCATCTTTCAAAAGGTCTCGAGGATGCGTTTTTCAGTCTGAAAAGCGGCGGAAGGCTTGCAGTTATAACTTTCCATTCCCTTGAGGACAGGATCGTTAAGCAGAAATTCGCAGGATGGTGCAAAGGCTGTATATGCCCGCCGGATTTCCCCGTTTGCGTTTGCGGACACAAGCCGCAGGGAGCTCTTGTAAACAGAAAACCAATAGAAGCAGAAGAAAAGGAAGTTGAAAGAAACAACAGAAGCAGAAGCGCTAAGCTAAGAATAATCGAAAGGAGCGCGGAAATATGATGGCAGAAAGAAACTTCGCCTATATCTACGAGGACGAGTCCTATGAAGGCTCTGAATCAGAAACAGACCGCGGTCCGGAAGATAATAAACCTCAGGAAGAAGAAGCTTCTTACCGTATCAGAGTAAGACATACACAGGCAAGAAGCGGTTCGGTCATGACGATAATTTTAGTCTCGGCACTGGCAGCCCTGCTGCTCGGTACTGTAATATATTCGCTTGACAGACGCAATACGATGTATAACAGGGTATCGGCAAAGAATCACGAGCTGAGCCTTGTAGAAGCTGAGAACGTTCGTCTCCAGTCCGAACTGGATAGCAGCGTATCTGCAAAAAATGTAGAGGACTACGCAGAGAATGTACTTCATATGCAGAAGATAGATTCATCACAGATCAAGTACATAAAGATACAAACAGGTGACGTAGTTGATATTCCCGAACAGGATAAGGGCATCAAAGCAAAGGTGAAGTCCTTCTTCGATGATATAGTGGAATATTTTAAAGGGTAGTGAGATATAAATATAAAGAAGCTGCCCGATATTGAAATGATTACTATCGGCGAGAAATAAACAAATGCCGATGCAGCATCTGATGATCTCAGGTGCATGGTAGAACACGGAGATACAGCGGGTGATCGGAATACCGGATCGTTCGTTTCGCAGACGCCGGAGCGTATGGCGTCTGCGGGCGGCGGTTCAGCGCTTGAACAGCGAAATCCTTCGTCGTATCAAAACAACGGACACGGAGATGTTCTAAGGCGGGGCAGCAGAAATACCCTGCCTTATTCTATTTTATCAACGATATTCCCCAAAATGCAAAGGAGTGCATTATGGCTAACTATAATCCGACAAATTCAATGAGATTCAGAGCGAAGTTCGTCATGACAGCGGTTTTTATGGTGCTGTTCGGACTCGTTGCTGCAAACTTTTTCAGACTTTCTGTTATTGATAACAAGAAGTATCAGGCTATGGCTAACGACCGCCACTTCGGTTCGATTTCGATCTCCGCTCACCGCGGCTCGATCTACGACAGCAAGGGTACTGCCATTGCAAAGAGCGCATCAGTCTATAAGGTCTATCTCGATCCCAAGTGCTTCCGCGAGGAGCTCGTGGAGCTGAACAAGCGTATACAGAAGCGAAACGAGGAGAAGTCCAAGGGCACATACAAGCCGCAGTACGACAAGGAAGGCAATGAAATGAACGTCCTTCCGGAATCTATCGAGGCTTTCCGCAGCGAGGTCACCTCGTTCATCTCGATGAAGCTCGGCATAACCTCAGAGAAGGTACAGAAGGCTATGGAAGAGGATACGCAGTACAGCGTACTTCAGGAACAGGTCGAGAAGCCTGTTGCCGATGAGCTCATTTCATATTTCAACAAATACGGCATGATCTCGCTCAACGTTACAGAGGATACCAAGAGATACTACCCTCAGGGCGAGCTCGCAGCATCAGTGATAGGCTTCACCAATTCCGACGGAAACGGTCTCTACGGTATCGAGGCTTACTACGATGATTACCTCTCAGGTATCGACGGCAAAACAGTCTCTGCAAAGGATTCCAACGGAAACGAGCTGCCTTACAGATACTCCAAGACCTATGCCGCCAAGAACGGCGATGACATCTACCTCACCATTGACAGCAATATCCAGTATATGCTCGAAAAGAACCTCAAGAAAATGGTCGAGGACTTCAAGGTAAAGAACCGCGGATGCGCTATCCTCATGAACTGCAAGACAGGCGCTATCTACGGCATGGCAACTTACCCCTCGTTCGACCTCAACGATCCTTACAAGATAAATGATCCGGCTGCATTTGCCGAGGTCAAGCAGATACTCGATGAGAAGGAAGCCGAAAAGCGTACCAAGGAAGAACGTGAGACACAGTGGAAGAACAAGTGCATAACCGAGCGCTATGAGCCGGGTTCGGTATTCAAGGTGCTCACAAGCGCTGCCGCTATCGAGGAAAACCTCATTGATTTTGAGAAGCCATATCTTGTATGTAACGGTTCAAAGTCGATAGTCGGAGCGGTACATCCTATCCACTGTCACCAGCAGAGCGGTCACGGTGTTCAGACCTTCCAGCAGGCACTCACAAACTCATGTAACCCGGCGTTCATGGAAATAGACGAGGCTATCGGCGGAGATAAATTCGCATACTACTGTGATGCTTTCGGTCTCGCAGAAAAGACCGGCATCGACCTTCCGGCTGAGAGCCGCGGCGATATTTTCACAAAGGAGACTATGACACCTCTTAACCTCGCGGTTGGCTCGTTCGGACAGGGTGAAACTGTTACCCCTATCGAAATGATAACCTCCTATTGTGCCGCTGTCAACGGCGGCTATCTCCTCCAGCCGTATGTTGTTGAGAAGATAGTCGATACCGAGGGCAACGTAGTCAAGAGGAACGAGCGTACAGTCCGCAGACAGGTCGTTTCGGAGGATACCTCGATAAAGCTCAGGAAGTGTCTTGAACAGGTCGTTGCGACAGCTCCCGAGCACAACGTTTCGATAAAGGGCTTCTCTATCGGAGGCAAGTCCGGTACATCACAGCGTAAAATGGAGACCGTCAAGGAAGGCGACACTATCGACTTCACTCAGGAAGAGGACGCAAGCAAGGAAGAATACTGTGCTTCATATGTCTGCTTCACACCGGCTGACGATCCCGAGCTGATACTCCTTGTAATGGCTGATATGCCGGATAAATCAGGCGATAACTACTACGGAAGCCGAGTTGCTGTTCCTACTGCTCAGGACATCATGGAGGAAGTTCTCCAGTATATGCATTTCAGCCCTGAGTACACCGAAGATGAGCTCCGCGACCTCGATGTCAAAGTACCGCTTCTTGAAGGCTCGATCGACGAGGCTGAGGCTACTCTCAAGGCGCTCGGACTTAAATACGAGAAGATCGGCAGCGGCATAGACGTTATTTCGCAGTATCCGCTGACGGGTACACCAATGTCGAAGAACGGCTGCGTCTACCTGTATACTGAGAGCGGTCTGACATCCGAATACAGGCAGGTGCCTGATGTGAGGTACAACGATCTCTCGAACGCGAACGCGATATTGCAGACCTCGGAACTGAACTATTCAGCGACGGGCGCTTCGCCTTCTGCGGCAGGAGCATACGTCGCGGGGCAGAACATCGCACCGGGTACTATGGTGCCGAAGGGTACTGTTATCGAGCTTGAATTCAAGCTGCCGGAGGTTCTCTTCGCAGACTGACGCAGGTCATAGAAAATAATGTACGATAGCTGCCGGACGTTTGCGGTAAAACAGGCAATTGCGAACGTCGGCTGAGCAAAAGTCCGGCAGTTGTCGGACGCTAAGAAATATAAAGTACCGGAACAGAGTTCCGGCAAATAATAAAGAACAGGGGGCAGTCAGAATGAAACTGAACGAATTACTCGAAAATAACGCGGTCACCTCTATCGGTGATACCGAGATAACATCAGTTACAGATAATACCGGAAGGGTAACAGAGGGAAGTCTTTTCTTCTGCGTCAAGGGCGGAAGCTTCGACGGCCATACAGCAGCCGCTGATATGCTTGAAAGAGGTGCGGCAGCAGTAGTATGCGATCACGACCTCGGACTGGGCGAAAAACAGATAATCACTGACGATACCCGTGTTCTCTACGGTAAGGTATGCGCCGCATGGTTCGGACACCCCGAACGTAAAATAAAAATGATAGGCGTTACCGGTACTAACGGCAAGACCACTATCACTAACGTCATCAAGCACATACTCATGTCAACAGGTCACAAGACCGGTCTTATAGGTACTATCCGCAACGAGATCGGTGACGAGGCGTTCGAGACCGGCAACACTACCCCTATGACATACGAGTTCATGGAGCTTCTCAATAGAATGGTAAACGAAGGCTGCGAGTACGTTGTAATGGAGGTATCATCGTTCGGACTCGTTCAGAACAGGATAGGCTCTTCGTGGTTCGGCATCGCGCTCTTTACCAACCTCACTCAGGATCACCTCGATTACCACAAGAATATGGAGAACTACTATCAGGCTAAGAAGAAGCTCTTCGACATCTGCGATTCCGCTATCTGCAATATCGACGATGACTACGGCAGACGTCTTTTCGGTGAGATCTCATGCGATAAGCTGACTTTCAGTACACGCGAGAGCGCAAGCTTCTACGCCGATGGCATCAAGATAAAGCCGACTGGTTCAAGCTTCTGGTTCTGCAACGAGGGGAAGTCACACTTCGTAAAGGCTAAGATACCGGGACTTTTCAACGTTTCCAACCTCACAGCGGCTATGGCAGCCTGTCTGAAGGCAGGAGTGCCGCTCGATAAGATAATCGCTGCCGTTGAGAACTACTCCGGTGTCAAGGGACGCTGCGAGGTCATCCCGACAGGAAGGGACTTCACAGTCATCTGCGATTACGCGCATACTCCGGACGCTATCGAGAACGTCCTCAGAAGCGTCAAGGAGTACACCTCCGGCAGACTTATATGTCTCTTCGGATGCGGCGGCGACCGTGATTCCACAAAGCGTCCGCTCATGGCGCAGGCAGCGGCAAAATACGCCGATAAGCTCATCGTAACTTCCGATAATCCGCGCACCGAAGATCCCGAAGCTATCATAAAAGACATCCTCACAGGTCTGACTGATACGGAAGTTCCCTACGATGTAGTGACCGACCGCAGGGAAGCTATATATCATGCCTTGAAAATTGCTGAAAAAGGTGATATAATAGTTCTTGCCGGAAAAGGTCATGAGGACTATCAGATCATCGGTGAGAAGAAAAACCACTTCGATGAACGCGAGGTAGTTGCCGAGGGACTGAAGCTTCTCGGCTGAAATAACGGGCATATACTGTTTTCAGGACGATAGCTGCCGGACTTTTGCTCAGCCGACGTTCGCAATTGCCTATTTTACCACAAACACTTATCCAGTCAAGACTAAAACAAGCGCCGTAAACGGCGGTCTTGACAGTCTGCGTGTTTGTGATGTGGGGCAATTAAGCAAACGTCCGGGAGCTGTCGAACGCTAATAAGTATTCGTTCCCAAAAATATTAAAGATCAGGAGTTGTGCAGAAAAAATGACATTATCTTTCTGGGTGATATGCCTTATCGTATCACTCATTTCGTTTGCATTAGCCGGTGTATCAGGAATATTCCTCGTACCCTTCCTTCACAGGATAAAGTTCGGTCAGCCGATCAAAACTGAGGACGGTCCTCAGTGGCACGCCAAAAAACAGGGTACTCCAACAATGGGCGGCTTCATGTTCATCATATCGTCAGTACTCACTGCGGTAGGCGGCTACTGGGTGTTCAGGATGCGCGGCGGAGTTGATACCACAGATAAGGAAACTCTCAACTGCTTCTATCGTATGATGAGCGTTGTGGTATTCTCGATGCTGTGCGGAAGTCTCGGCTTCATCGACGACTACATCAAGGTAGCAAGAAAGAACAACGATGGTCTCACACCGTGTCAGAAAATGGCACTCCAGCTGCTGTTTTCGGTCGGATTCCTCTTTGCGATATGGAAATTCGGCGATACAAGCACTAAGATAGACCTCGGATTCGCTGAAACTCCTTCACTTGGTGTCTTCTACTACATACTAATGATACCGGTGATGATATACCTCACAAACGCTGTTAACCTCACGGACGGCATTGACGGTCTGTGCGGCTCGGTGACATTCGTTGCGATGCTTGTCTATACGATATGCTGCGCTATCATCAAGGAATATGAAATGTCTCTGCTGACTATGGCGCTTGCAGGCGGATGTCTGGGCTTCCTCATCTGGAACCTCAATCCGGCAAAGTGCTTCATGGGCGATACAGGTTCGATGTACCTCGGTGCGGCAGTTACAGGCGTCGGACTTGTGCTGCATAACCACCTTCTCATGCTTCTGGTATCAATGGTATACGTGCTCGAAGCGCTCTCAGTAGTGATACAGGTGAGCTACTTCAAATACACCAAGAAAAAGACCGGCGAGGGTAAGCGCATCTTCAAGATGACTCCTATCCACCACCATTTCGAGATGAGCGGTTTCAGCGAATACAAGATCGTTGTAACATTTTCGCTCACCGGTATGATATTCGGCATACTGGGAATAATTACACTGTTGGCTTTCATTTGAGACATATTCTGAACGCTGCAAAGGAGATTGAGCATGGCAGAACGAAAAGTGAATAAAAAAAGGTCTGACCGCAGCTTGTGGAAAACCTTTGCAGGAGAGGGAAGGAACGGAGATATAAGTCTTTCGTTCTTTGCCTATGTTATGATACTTCTGGTCGTTGGTATCGTAATGATGTCATCGGCGAGCTATGCGTGGGCTTACAGCGAGCACGACGGCGACGGTCTGTTCTACGCAAAGAATCAGGCTAAGAGCGCTGTCATCGGATTTGCTGCGATGATATTCTTCATGAAAATGGATTACCACAACCTCAAAAACATAAAGCTTCCGCTGCTGAATAAGTTCAACATCGCCGGACTTTTCTACGTCAGCGGTGTGCTTCTCCTTCTGCTTGCACTCCTCATCGGTAACGACGAGGGCGGTTCTATGGGCGCTAAGCGCTGGCTCACCATCGGACCTGTAAACTTCCAGCCCTCCGAGGTCGCAAAGCTGGCGATAGTAATTTTCTTCGCTTATCACATGGAACGCGACGGCAAAAAGATGAACACCTTCAAAACGGGTATCTTGAAATATGCCGGATATATGAGCGTTTACGCATTTCTGCTCTACTTGGAGCCGCACCTTTCAGGACTTATCCTCATCGTTACTATCTCGATAGCTATGGTGCTCTGCGGCGGTGCTAACAAGAAGCAGTTCATTCTTCTCGGCGGCTCTGCGCTTGCACTTGCTGTCATAATCATATCGTGGCAGGCTCAGATCGAGGACAGCTATGTTTCAACACGTATCAGATCATGGCAGGACCCGTTCGCGGACGTTCTCGATGACACATGGCAGACTGCCAACTCGATAATCGCTATCGGTTCGGGCGGTATGTTCGGTCTCGGACTGGGCAATTCGCGCCAGAAATATATGTATCTCCCTGAAACAAAGAACGACTTCGTTTTCCCGATAGTCTGCGAGGAGCTCGGATTCGTGGGAGCTTTTGCGATAATCATAGTATTCTTCCTTCTCATCGTGGAGGGCTATTCGATAGCTGTACGCTGCAAGGACCGCTTCGGAATGCTGATAGCAGTCGGCATCACGACACAGATCGGTATCCAGACAGTCCTCAATCTTGCGGTCGTAAGCAACCTGATACCGAATACCGGTATCAGTCTGCCGTTTTTCAGCTACGGCGGTACAGCCCTCATAATGCAGCTTGCTGAAATGGGCATAATGCTGAATATCTCGCAGCAGAGATACTACCCCGAGGAAGAAACTGCAAGGAAAAAAGTTGCAGAGGTCGAGGAAGAGACCTATATGCTCAAAAATGCGTAAAGGAGAGTCAGTATGCGAGTTCTTATTGCCTGCGGCGGTACCGGTGGACACATCAATCCCGGCATCGCTATCGCAGATATGATAAAGGAAAAATATCCGGATTCGGAATTCCTCTTTGCGGGAACTCCGCGCGGTATGGAGTCGAAACTCGTACCAAAGGCGGGTTACAGGCTTGAAACGATAAAGGTCGCAGGATTCCAGCGAAAGATCTCGTTTGAGAATATCGGCAGAAACGCCAAGGCGCTGGCTTACCTTGCAACATCAGGTAAACGCGCAAAGGAGATAATCACCGGATTCAAGCCGGATATTGCGATCGGTACAGGCGGCTATGCTGCCGGACCTGTCATCAGAAAAGCAGCAAAAATGGGTATCCCTACTGCTATCCATGAGCAGAATGCCTATCCCGGAGTTACTAACCGTCTGCTTTCAAAGGAAGTTGACTACGTTATGCTCACGGTCATCGAGGCGCTCGATTTCATGGATAAGAGCAAGTTTGAATACAGCGTTACCGGACTTCCCGTGAGAAGCTCAATTAACGCATCCCTCAGCAAGGCGGAGGCACGAAAAAAACTCGGCTTCAATGACGATTTTACTGTGCTTTCTTTCGGCGGAAGTCTCGGCGCAGGATGTATCAACGATACCATGACTGAGGCTATCAAATGGCACGTTTCCAAGGGACTGAAGATAAACCACATCCACGGCTACGGCGGCATGGGCAAGGACTCCTTCCCGCAGGCTATGAAGGCTGCCGGTATACCGCTGAAGTCCGACAGGCTGAGGATAACCGAATACATAAACGATATGGACGTTTGTCTTGCAGCAGCAGACCTCGTTATCTGCCGCAGCGGCGCTTCAACTCTTGCAGAGCTCGAAGCCGCAGGCAAGGCTTCGATACTGATACCTTCCCCGATCGTTGCAGGCAATCACCAGTACCACAATGCCATGGTGCTCGGAAAAGCCGGCGCAGCGGTCGTCATCGAGCAGAAGGACGCTTCTCCGGAAAGACTTGTTTCCGAGATCGAGAAGCTCTATAATGAGCCTGATAAGGCAGAGGTCATGTCGCAGTGCGCGAAGTCTCTCTGCGTTACGGATACCAATGACCGCATTATGGCTGTCATAGAAAAGCTGATGGACAAAAAGAAATGAGATATAAGAATTTGGTGAGTGTGAACGGCACTGAACTAAACGTTTACACGGAAGGAAACGGAAATTTCACAGTCGTATTTATGGCAGGAAACGGTGTAACGAGCCCTGTGCTTGAGTATAAGCCGATATACCGCAGGCTTTCGGATAAATACCGCATTGCTGTCATAGAAAAGGCAGGCTATGGTCTGAGCGGAGCTATGAAGACTCCACGCACAGTTGAAAATCTTGTCGATGAGGACAGAAAAGCACTTGCTGCTGCCGGCATAGAGCCGCCCTATGTTCTCGCACCGCATTCATATTCCGGTTTTGAGGCTGTGTACTGGTCAAATACCTATCCCGATGAGGTGAAAGCTGTACTGAGTATGGACATGGGTGTGCCCGATCTTGCAATACAGCAATCCGAGGTCATTCCGGAGGATAAACGGCTGAAACAGATCGAAAAGCAGATGAAGCTTCTGAAGCTTATCGCTAAGAAGGGACTGTTCTCAAAACTGATAAAGAATAAAACAGTCAATGTTTCAGGACTTATGTCCGGAAATGAACTTTCCGGCGAAGAAAAATCAATGTATGAGCAGCTGTTTTATAAAAACATAGCTAACGAGGAATATGCCGAGGAATCGAGAAATATGACGTCTAACGCGATAGCTGCCGCAAATACAGGGATCCTCACTTGTCCGTGCTGTTTCTATATAAGCGATATGAAGATGATGACCGGATCACTGAACTGGCGCAGAAGCGGACTTGATTATGCCCGAAAATGCGGTGCAGAGGTGCATCTGTCTGACAAAGGACATATGATGTATGCTTTTATCCCGGATGAAATGGCAGAGACTTTTGAAAGGTTTCTTGAAAAGAAAGGCATAATATAGCATTTAAAAAGTAACATAAACCGCCCCAGCCGCATAATATACACAAACGGCTGAGAGGTGGTAATATGCAGAAACTTATCGTTGAAGGCGGAAAGCGTCTGAGAGGCGAGATCAAGCTTCAGGGAAGCAAGAACAGTTCGCTGCCGATAATAGCGGCGGCGCTTCTGAGCAGAGGCGAATGTGTATTGAGGAACTGTCCCGAACTGAGCGACGTCTATGCGGCTTCGAGGATACTGAACTGTCTCGGAACGAAATGCAGCTTTTCCGAAAATACCGCGGTGATAGATTCCGCATCACTCAACGGCAGCGAGATACCCGAGGAGCTTATGCGCGAGATGCGTTCCTCGATAATATTCATGGGCGCTATGCTCGGACGCACAGGCGAATGTACTGTCAGTGTACCGGGCGGCTGCGAGCTCGGACCTCGTCCGATAGATATGCACCTTGCTGCGATAAGGAAAATGGGTGTGGATGTCCGCGACAGCAGCGGAAGGATAGTCTGCCGTGCGCTGAACGGAAGGGCGAAGGGCGCTAAGCTTTCGCTGGCATTCCCGTCGGTCGGTGCGACCGAGAACGTTATCCTCTGCGCTGTAACGGCAGAGGGCGAAACAGTCATCAACAACGCCGCGAGAGAGCCTGAGATATGCGATCTCTGCGGATTCCTGCGGAAATGCGGCGCGGATATTTCCGGCGACGGCGAAAGCAGGATAATAATAAACGGTAAACAACAGCTTCACGGCTGTGAATATACTATCATGCCGGATAGAATTGCCGGCGCGACTTACCTCTCTATGGCGGCTGCCGCAGGGGGCGAGATAATACTTACAAATGCCTGCGTTCAGGAAATGGAGCCGTTCCTTACAGTGCTCGAACAGACCGGATGCAGCATATATACAAATTCTGACAGGATATATCTTCGCTGCGGAGCACGTCTGAAAGCTCCGCCCGACAGGATAAGGACCATGCCGCATCCCGGTTTTCCTACCGATGCACAGGCTGTCCTGATGTCGGCACTCACCCTCGCTGAGGGCACGAGCGTATTCGAGGAGAATATTTTCGATTGCCGCTACCGTCATGCCGATGCTCTTGTGAAAATGGGAGCGGATATACAGGTCATGGGGAAGATAGCGGTAGTCAGGGGAGTTCAGCGTCTGCACGGCGCTTCGGCAGAGGCAACTGACCTCAGAGGCGGTGCGGCTATGCTTTGTGCGGCACTCGCAGCCGAGGGCACCTCCGAGATAAGCAGGATATATCACATCGACAGAGGATATGAAAAAATTGAAGAAGCAGTCGCAGGGCTCGGAGGAAAAGCAGTCCGGAGCGGCTGAGAAAACGGAGAAAATATGAAGGATGTAGAGAAGACCAGCGTTGAACGCCAGAACAGCAGCAAGCGTCTGCGGAGGCGAAAGCGCAATTTCAATATTTATGCTGTGGTAGTCATGCTGCTCGTGCTTACGGCAGGCATAACGATAAGCTATACTTTTCTGTTCAACATCAGCGAGATAAAGGTCTCGGGCGAATCGGATATGTACACCGCCGAGCAGATAGTGGACGCTTCCGGCATAAAGCAGGGCGATAACCTACTGAGACTGAAACCGGAACAGGGCGAGAAAAATATCCTTGATAAGCTGCTTTATGTTGAATCGGCAACTGTCAGCAAGGACTTCCCCTCATCGCTTGAAATAAGCGTAACACGCTGCGTTCCGGCTTACAATATCAATTATGACGGCGGTACTCTCCTCGTAAGCAAAAAAGGCAAGATACTCGCGGATAACAGCTTCGTGACCGACGGTCTGCCGGTAGTTTACGGCTATGAGCCATCGGTGACAACTGCCGGAAAGAACCTCGAATCCGGAAATCTCCATAAAAAGGACGCTTTTGCGGAGCTCATGAACAGTCTCGGGGATTCCGAGGATACAGAAGTTGTATCAGTCGATATGAGCGATGAATTCGCTATCAATATCAAGTACAAGAACGGAATAATGTTCAAAATGGGCAACTGGAGCGATGTTGAGTACAAACTCTCACTTGCGGACAATATCATGAACGATGTGAACGTCAAGGGCAAGAAGGGCTATCTCACAATGGTAGGCACGAATCAGTGCAGCTTCAGAATGACCGATGAGCCGATAAAATCACCGGGCAGCAGCGATCCCGATAAGTCCGAGGCATTAGGTCCGGACGGAAAGCCCGTCAGAGGCGAGAATAATCCCGATCAGCAGAAGCTCTTCGAGAACGAAAACAAGAACAAGAACCAGCAGCAGGATCAGCAGCAGGGGAATGTTCCCGATAATAACGCCGCTAACGGCGACGACCAGAATCAGTACGGCGGTTACGACCAGAACCAGTACGGCGGCTACGACCAGAATCAGTACGGCGGCTACGACCAGAACCAGTACGGCGGCTATGATCAGAACCAGTACGGCGGCTACGACCAGAACCAGTACGGCGGCGACTCGGTACAATACTGATATACCGTCCTGAGCGGCACTTTAAATATGTACAAAATGCTGAAACAAATGAGCGCGTAATTGTAAAATGCGCTGAAAATGAAAAAATTCAAATTCTTACTTGAAAAAGATACGATATTATGATACAATAATATGTGTATTTACGCTGAGCATATTATGCGGAGGCATGATATACAGCGTGTCTTATCCCGGATGTAGAACGGGGTGACAGGATATAGAATAATGTATTATAAATATACAGGATAAATATTAGGAGGAGTTAAAAAATGTCAGATTTCAATTATGAGGAAGCTCTGGAACCCGATGTAAATATAAAAGTAATCGGCGTTGGCGGCGGCGGCGGAAATGCCGTTAACTGTATGGTAGAGTCCGGAGTCAATAACATAGAGTATATCGCTGTAAATACTGATGCTAAGGCACTCAATAAATCAAAGGCTACTACAAGAATACCGATCGGTACTAAGCTCACTAAGGGCAGAGGTGCCGGAAATAAGCCTGAAGTAGGTCAGAAGAGCGCTGAGGAAAACAGAGACGAGATCGAAACTCATCTCAAGGGCGCTGATATGGTATTCATCACAGCCGGTATGGGCGGCGGAACCGGTACAGGTGCAGCACCTGTTGTCGCTAAGATCGCCAAGGAAATGGACATCCTTACCGTTGCTGTTGTTACAAAGCCTTTCCTCTTTGAAAGAGAGCAGAAAATGGCTCAGGCTGAAAGAGGTATCGAGGAACTCAGAAAATACGTTGATTCACTCATCGTTATCCCTAATGAAAGACTTCTCGTTGGTCTCGATAAGCCGCTCACAATGATGCAGTCATTCGCTCTTTCCGATGACATCCTCAAGACAGGTGTAAAGAGTATTTCCGACCTCATCGTTGAAGAAGGCTACATAAACCTCGATTTCGCAGACGTTTCTACTATCATGAAGAATGCAGGTCTCGCTCACATGGCTATCGGTCACGGTTCGGGCAAGGACAAGGCAAAGGAAGCTGCAAATTCCGTTATTTCCAGCCCGCTTCTCGAAACATCTATCGCAGGTGCAAAGAGACTCCTCATCAACATCACAATGTCCGAGGACATTCTTTCTTCCGATGTCGATGCAGCTACAAAGCTTATCACAGATCAGGCTGCAAGCGATGTAGAGTTCATCTTCGGTACAGCTTTCAAGGAAGATATGCAGGATGAGATGACTATCACTGTTATCGCTGCCGGCTATGATATTGACGACAATTCCTCTGATGACAGCATTCCTTCAGCAGACGATAGCGTTATCCAGATCGACAATCCTCTTATCGACGGTCTCGGTATCGGCGACAGCAGCGCTGCAAAACAGCAGCAGCAGAATCAGGATTACGACCTCGACGACATCTTCAAGATGCTCGGTAACTAATAAAACTTCAAGCGGTCCGTTACGGACCGCTTTTTTTGGGCGGGGAGCCCCCGCTGGCTTCCACGTTGACGCTCGTAAACTCGCTTACTTTATTGCCATAGCCTACACGTACTCGCTCACGGCACTAATAATGGGATTCTAAAGGGATGTTATCCCTTTAGCGGATTCCAAAGGCAGAGCCTTTGGTCGCCGCTTTCAGTTTTTAAGG
>ONAI01000075.1 GCA_900315755.1 uncultured Ruminococcus sp. | reverse complement strand
CTCAGGTATTCTTATCGACCTCGTGGAATTTCTTGAGGTTTCCGATCTTCTCGTTGCGCTCATCGAGTACCTTTTCAACATCTGACCAGTCAAGTCCCTGATTTGCACAGAGTACCATTACGTGATAGAGCAGATCATTGATCTCGTTCATAAGCTCGTTGTTATCACCGTTCTTAGCTGCGATAACAGTTTCGGTAGCCTCTTCGCCTACCTTCTTGCAGATCTTGTCCACACCCTTATCGAAGAGATAGCAGGTGTAGGAATTCTCAGCGGCTGTACCGTTCTCGTACTGCTTTTTTCTCTCCTTTATTACTTCAAAAATCTCCTGATAAACTGTCATTATTCATTCTCCTCTGTGTTATATATTTCGTTGAAGAAACAGCTGTAACTTCCTGTGTGACAGGCAACTCCGGTCTGCTCTACGTTCACGAGCAGAGTATCGTTATCGCAGTCGCCGTAGATCGAGACTACCTTCTGGACGTGTCCGGAAGTTGCTCCCTTATTCCAGTACTCCTGTCTTGACCTGCTCCAGAACCATGTATAGCCTGTTTCGAGAGTCTTTTTAAGGCTCTCTTTATTCATATAGGCAAGCATGAGTACCGTTTTCGTATTTACCTCATAGCATATTGCCGGGATAAGCTCTCCCTTGACGAAGAACTTGTCGAGATCGTTCATATCAATTTTTATCATATTCTTACCTTTCATATCAGTAATCTATCCACCACTCCGGAGTTATCTCTCCGAGAGTTATGACCTTTCCGGCTTTATAGTCAAGCATTATCTCAATGTCCTTGTAGCTTTCAGGCATAAGCTGTACCATAAGCTCACGGCAAGCTCCGCAGGGAGCGCCTTTTCCCTCATTCGGAGGTATGCAGAGTACCTTGTCTATCTCGTTTTCGCCGTTTGTTATCATATTGAATATGGCATTTCTCTCGGCGCATATGCCGAGTGTTGAGCAGGTGTCGATACACACGCCTGTGTATATCTTCCCGGACTTGCTGAGTACAGCGGCTGAAACTTCCCCGGCTGTGACAAATTCCGAAATTCTTCTCGGATCAAGTACAGCTTTTGCCGCCTCATACATCTCTTCCCATATCCTGTCCATAGCTTACCTCACAATAACGCCTTTACCGCGGCAGTAGTCCTTGACCTCACCGACTGTAAGCTCCTTGAAGTGGAACAGTGAAGCCGCAAGCGCAGCAGTAGCGCCGGTCTTTTCAAAGACTTCATAGAAATCGTTTATCTTTCCTGCACCGCCGCTTGCGATAACAGGTATCGAACAGTTGTCACATACCGCTTTCAGCATGGGGATGTCGAAACCTTCCTTAGTGCCGTCAGCGTCAATGGAGTTGAGACATATCTCCCCTGCACCGAGCTTTTCGATAGTGTGTACCCAGTCGATGAGGTCGATACCCATGTCCTTGCGTCCGCCGTTTATGTATACCGTCCACTTGTTATCGGCTACTTTCTTGGCGTCGATGCCGACACATATGCACTGACTTCCGAAAATGTCAGCGCCGTCCTTGATAAGCTGAGGATTCTGCACTGCCTGAGAGTTGACAGAAACCTTGTCTGCACCTGCACGAAGAGCCTCACGGATGTCATCGACGGTCTTTATACCTCCGCCGACTGTGAGCGGTACGAATACCTTTTTTGCCGTATCGCGCACTACATCGAGGAACACTCCGCGCCCCTCGAATGAAGCCGTTATGTCGTAGAATACTAACTCATCCGCGCCCTGTTTGTTGTACTCGGCAGCACACTCCACCGGGTCGCCTACATCGCGGACACCCTCAAAATTCACGCCCTTTACTACCTTGCCGTTTCTTACGTCAAGGCACGGGATTATTCTTTTTGCAAGCATTTTTTACCACCTTTCTCAATGACCATATGACACCTGTCCCATAATTCTTCGTCATAGGAAAAAGCATTTTTATCTGTGCCTGTTTCAGTAAAACCTACGCCTCTGTAACAGTGCTTTGCTCCCTCGTTTGCCGAAAGTACGCATAGCCTTACCTTTTCAGCTCCGGTAAACTCAAATGCGTATCTGACAGCAAGTTTCAGCATCTCTTTTCCATATCCTTTGCCCCGCTGTGCAGGGTCTATCATCACAAATTTGAGCATACCCTCGTTTGACTGCGGATCCACCGAATAGCAGAAAAAGCCGACGGGGGTACCGTCCTGAGCTGTTGCTAAGAAGGGAGCGTCTCCGCATCGAAGTGCTATGTCGTCAAGCAGTCTTCCAAAGTCCTCACGCTCTATCGGGAACTTAGTCCGTCCCGCACACCACATGGCGTGCTCACGCGGCTGGGTTATCCACTTGCTTATAATATCAAAATCAAGGCTTGGGATATATGGTCTTAGTCTCATATCATAACTCACTTTGCATAGCTTACAGCTTCACGCAGGTCAAGTGTACCCTTGTATATGGACTTTCCGCAGATAGTGCCGTAAAGTCCCATTTCCTTGCAGGCGATAATGTCGTCCATTGTGTGAACTCCGCCGGAAGCCACTATATCAGCTCTGCCTTCGGTAGCGTCTGCAAGCTTTTTCAGCTGCTCGCGGTTCACGCCGGAGAGAGTACCGTCCTTGGAAATATCGGTGAAAATGAAAGTGCTCACACCGGAATCTATCATTTTGTTTGCGAGGTCAATGTAGTGTACATCTGAGGATTCGAGCCAGCCCTCAGTTGCGACCATTTCGTTCACAGCGTCGATCCCAACGACTATCTTCTCGCTGCCGAATTTCTCAACAGCATCGCGCACAAGCTTAGGATTTTTGAGTGCAACAGAACCGAGTATTACTCTTGTGATACCCATATCCAGATATTCTTTTATAGTCTCAAGACTGCGTATACCTCCGCCTACCTCGACCTTGAGCGAGGTCTTTCCGGCTACGTCGGTATATATCTTCGTATTGACAGGTCTGCCCTCTTTAGCGCCGTCGAGGTCAACCATGTGTATCCACTCAGCACCGGCAGCTTCAAAGCTTTTGGCGGTTTCGAGATAATCGGACGCTACCTTCTCAACTGTTGAAAAATCGCCTTTGAAAAGTCGGACGCAGTTGCCGTCCTTGATGTCGATTGCAGGAAAAATTATCATATTACTTCTCCTTTTGATCTGATGAGTTCGAGCAGAGGTGCGAGGTATTTTTTATCGGTCCAGTCGCACTTTTTGTCCTTTGCTTCGAGGAACGGACGCTCCCACGATTTTATCTCAGATGGATCTTTCTTATCAAGCATTTTTATATAGAGCTTGCACATCGCTCTGTCGCCGAATTTCATGCCGTTGAGATCCCACATCCCCTGAAAATAAAAGCACGGTATATCTGCAAGTTCTCCTTTGAGATTGCGGTCTTTCAGTATTTGGAGTATCTCATCGTCATAGGGTGCGGCACCGCAGCTGTAAACGCAGATATTCTTGCCTTTGAGCGCTCCGATGTTCTTTTTCAGAAACGCTATGCCGGCTATCGAAGAAGCGTAAACTCCGCCGCCGAGTACAATAGTATCGTATTTTTCAACTTCCTTTATGTCTGCTTTTTTTGTGTCTATGATCTTGAAGCCGGTCTCCTGTGAGATCCACTCAGCATACTTTGCAGAAGCGCCGTATTTCGACCGGCAGAGTATTATTCCGCTCATTATTTACCTCTTCAATTACAAATTATTGCTGTATATGCAGGCTGCCAGTCAGTCTGCTCACTTGATAAGCTCTCCGAAGCTGCGGAGTATTTTCAGACCTGTCTCGCCGGATTTTTCCGGATGGAACTGCGCTCCGTAGACATATTTGCCGTCATACACCAGAGCCGGAACTCTTCCGCCGTACTCAACGTAAGCAGCGATGTCCTTGTCCTCGCAGTGAGCCTTGTATGAGTGGACGAAATAAACGAACTCGTTAGGACCTACATTCGCAAGGATCGGGCAGTCGTTGAGCATCTCCAGTTTGTTCCAGCCCATGTGCGGGATAATAAGCTCAGGCTCTTCCATTTTGCGGACACTGCCCTCGATAAGTCCGAGACCTTCGGTCTCTTCAAATTCGTAGCCCTTCGAGAAAATAAGCTGCATTCCCAGACAAATACCAAGAAACGGCTTACGATCGGCTTCTTCCTTTATCACGTCCACGAGACCTGTTGCCTCAAGCTTCTTCATTGCAGCCGGAAATGCTCCGACGCCGGGAAGTATCACGGCATCTGCACTGCGGACTGATGCTTCGTCCGAGACGAGTCTGCTTTCAAGTCCGAGGTAATCGAGGGCGTTTTTGACGCTGAAAATGTTGCCAGCGCCATAGTCAATTATTGCTATCATCAGAGTACCCCTTTCGTAGAGAGGGTAGAGCCGTCGGAGTTCTCCGAAACGGCGGTTTTAAGGGCGTGAGCCACTGCCTTGTAGACAGCCTCTGCCTTGTGGTGATCGTTAGAACCGTAGAGGAGGTTTATGTGGAGCGTCATCCCCGAATTAAAGGCAAATGCGCGGAAAAACTCCTCTGTCATGCAGAGATCGTAGCCGCCGGCCATTGCAAGCGACTCATCCATCGGAATATAGGCAGTTCCGTAGCGTACTATCCCTGCCTTACTGCCGAGAGCCTTGCCCAGTGCCTGACCGAGCGCGATACCAGTATCCTCGATCGTGTGGTGACAATCGACCTGAAGATCGCCTTTTACCTTAATATTCATGCTTATCCCGCTGTGTACTGAAAGTGCGGTGAGCATATGATCGAAGAATCCGATGCCTGTGTCGATAGAGGCAGTACCCTTGTCGTCAAGAGCAACGGTGATACTGATCTGTGTTTCGCGGGTATTGCGTTCAACGGTAGCTTCGCGCATGATAATTCCTCCTCACTTGGTGAAATACTTTTCGAGTGCTGCGATAACCGCCTTGTTTTCGGCTTCTGTGCCGGCAGTTATCCTGATATAGCCTGCAAATTTACGTATAGCGATCGACTCGCCCAGAAGGAAACGGTAGATTTCCTCGAACTTTTCAGTTTTTATGAATACGAAATTCGTGCAGGGCTTGTAAACGGTCTCAAAGCAGCTGTAACGCTCGTTGAGGGACAGGATGTCCGCATAAAGCTTGGCTGTATTGGCAACGATAATGTCTCTGCACTTTGTGAGGTATTCCTTCTCGGTGAGAATTTCAGAAACGATGAGCTGTGCGACAGAATCGTTGTTATACGGTGATTTTGCTGCTCTGAGGGCTGTTGTAATGGTCTTGTTGGCAACCGCAAATCCGAATCTTACAGCGGCAAGTCCGATAGCCTTTGAACAGGTCTTGAGGATGATAAGGTTATCGTACTTATCGACATCGCTGAGGATCGACTGATCCCAGAAGTCCATGTAGGCTTCATCAAGGATCACAAGAGTGTCCGGCAGCGAAGCTATTATCTTTCTTACGTCATCGCGGCATAGACCTATCGAGGACGGATTGCAAGGATTCGAGAAAACAAGTCCGCGGGCGTTGTTCTGCTTGCAGAAGTCCACAAGCTTATCCGGAGAGATAGTGAGGTCGGATTCCTTCTGATACGTGCGGACGTTAAGCTCATAAAGCTGTGCGTAGAAGCCGTACATCGAGAAATCACACGATACATTCACAAGTGTGTCACCGGACTCGAAAAAGCAGCTTGTAATGATACTGATAAGCTCATCCGATCCGTTTCCGGCACTGATAAGTTCAGCAGGAATACCGTAAAGCTCTGAAAAAGCTTTTATCGGTCTGAGCGCAAGACAGTCGGGATAGCGGTTGAAATCAGCCTCTGAAATACTGCGGCAGATCTTCTGCTTCAGCTCATCACTGAGGTTGAAGCAGCTCTCGTTTGCGTCAAGACGTATATCATAGCTTCCTGTTATCGGATCATAAGGAACAAGATCCGCAAGCTTTCTGTTCAGTTTATATGACATTGCTATTACCTTCCTTGAACGGATATTATTCAAATCTTACCTTGATAGCATTTGCGTGTGCCGTCAGACCTTCACGCTCTGCGATGAGTACAATGTCGTCCTTAGCCTGACGTAGTGCCTCCTCGGTGTAGTAGGTGTATGCAGTTCTCTTGGTGAAGCTTGCAACTCCGAGCGGCGAGAAGAAACGAGCAGTACCGCTGGTCGGGAGGACGTGGTTAGGACCTGCATAATAGTCTCCGAGAGGCTCTGATGCGTAGTGTCCGAGGAAGATAGAGCCTGCATTGTCGAGGCTTCCGAGAAGCTCGAACGGATCCTTCATGAGGACTTCAAGGTGTTCCGGAGCGATCTCATTTGCAAGCTCGACACAGCGCTCACGGCTTTCGGCAATGATTATTGCACCGTAGTCCTCAAGCGACTTCTCAATGATATTCTTACGTGAGAGATACTCCTTCTGGCGGTCGATCTCCTTGATAGTTTCATCAGCAAGCTTCTCGCTGGTTGTAACCATGATCGCGGATGCAAGTACATCGTGTTCAGCCTGAGACATGAGATCAGCTGCTGCAAATTTCGGATTTGCGGTCTCGTCAGCGATCACGAGTATCTCGCTCGGACCTGCGATCATGTCGATGTCAACAACACCGTAAAGAAGCTTCTTAGCAGTTGCAACGTAAATATTTCCCGGTCCTACTATCTTGTCGCACTTCGGGATCTCCTCTGTGCCGTAAGCGAGAGCTGCGATAGCCTGTGCGCCGCCTGAAAGGAATACCCTGTCCACACCACAGATAGCTGCTGCAACGAGGATGTCCTTGTTCGGAGTGCCGTCCTTGAGCGGCGGAGTTACCATGATAATTTCCTTAACTCCTGCGATCTTTGCAGGGATAGCGTTCATGAGTACGCTTGAAGGGTAAGCAGCTGTACCGCCCGGAACATAGAGTCCGACTCTTTCAAGTCCGCGCACACGCTGTCCCATAACTACGCCGTTTGTCTTGGGAGCAATGAAGCTCTGCTCGACCTGTCTCTTGTGGAAATCTGCGATATTCTCCTGTGCGTTGAGGAGTGCGTTCACGAATTCCTCATCGGCTTCTGTGAGCGCATCGTTGATAACATCGCGCGGCACTTCGTAATACTGCGGAAGATTGCCGTCGAATTTGAGTGTATAGTTCTTAACAGCCTCGTCGCCGCCGTTTCTGACGGTCTCGATTATCTCGCTGACTACCTCTGTTACCTTCTTATTGGTCTCGCCGCTTCTCTTTTTAAGATCAGCAAGGAACTCAGCCTCGTCCCTGCCGTTAGCAAAAATCTTCTTCATTACAGGTTCTCCTCTATCAGTTTGATAAGCTTGTCGATCTCGGCGTGTCTCATTTTAAGACTTACTGTGTTTGCGATAAGTCTTGCAGAGATCGGAGCAACGTCCTCGATGACTTCAAGACCGTTCTCTTTAAGAGTTGTGCCGGTCTCGACTATATCCACGATACCGTCTGCGAGTTCAAGCAGCGGTGCAAGCTCAACAGAGCCTTCGATCTTGATTATTTCGGTGTCCATACCCTTCTTCTCGAAGAAGTGGCGGGATACATTCGGGTACTTAGTTGCGATAGTCTTGATACCGTAGCCGCCGTAGAAATCGTAGCCCTTCTTGGTTGCGAGTGCGAATTTACAGCGTCCGAAGCCGAGGTCAACGAGCTCGTAGAACTTGCCGTCCATTTCCATGATAGTGTCCTTGCCGACAACTCCCATGTCGCACACACCGTGCTCAACGTAGGTGATAACGTCATTAGCCTTTGCAAGAACTACCTCAAGATTAGCGTCCGGAACAGGAAGTATAAGCTTTCTGCCCTTTTCACGGACTGCTGTACAGTCGAAGCCGAGTTTTTCGAGAAGTCCGACTGTATCCTTTTCAAGTCTTCCCTTTGTGAGGGCTATTCTGATAGGTTTGCTCATTAGTCTGCCTCCCTTTCGCTGCCGTCAACTACAACGACCTTTGCTATTTTTCTTTCTCTTGCGTATGCTCTGACTGATTCGAGATCCTCGAAGAGTGCCGTTTCAACTACAAGACCTTCTGCGCGGAGCTTTCCCGATACCTTGAACGCCTCTGCTTCAAAGCCTGATTCAGCGTAGACAATGGCGTCCGGTGCCGGAGATGAAGGTATTTCGCCGTTTTTCTCGATGACCTTTGCTATTGCGTTTACATTTACTGCGAATCCTACTGCCGGAACATCATAGCCGAATTCTGAGATAAGACGGTCGTATCTGCCGCCTGAGAGGACTTCCTCACCATGTCCCTGAAGGTAGCCCTTGATGATGAGACCTGTGTAGTAATCGGTTTTGTTTACAAGTCCGAGATCGACTGTTATTTCGCCGTCGCCGCCGCATATCTCTGATGCTGTACGGTAGATCTCACGCAGCTCATCGAGCAGCAGGCTTATCTTTTCATCGGACATAAGTGCCTCAGCCTTCTCGAATACTTCCTCGCCGCCGAAGAGTGCCGGAAGCTTCTTGAGAGCGTCAATGACCGGACTGCTTCCAAGTGAATCGAGCAGATCGTTCAGTGCGGGGAAATTCTTAGTCTCGATACGGCGGCGTATCTTCTCCTTGAATTTATCGGAGACATCAAGCTTGTCCGCAAGTGCCTTGAAGATACCGATATTGCCTATTTCGAGCGAGAACGGCTTTCCGAGCATACGAAGCGAATCAATAGCAGTCGAGATCACTTCAAGATCTGCGATCCTGAGTTCCGAGCCGATAAGCTCGATACCTGTCTGAACTATCTCGTCGCTTCTGCCTTTGAGTGCAGGCTCAGTGCGGTAAACGGTCTGATCGTAGCAGAATTTCATGGGCAGCGGACTGTCCTTCAGACGTGTTGCGACTACTCTTGCGATCGGCATTGTTGAATCCGGACGCATTACAAGCAGTCTGCCCTTGCTGTCGGTGAGTTTATATAAGTTCTCCTGTGGGAAATACTGTGAATTGAGATTAAAAACGTCAAAGAATTCGAGTCCGGGGGTAATAACTTCGCAGTAACCGCGGCTCTTGAAAAGTCCTAAGAGGTCATTCTCGACCTTTCTTCTTGCAATAGCCTCGCCGAAAAGCAGGTCTTTAGTGCCTTCGGGAGTTATAAGATCATAATTTCGCATAATTCTTTCTCCTTGTGAGTTGAACGTACTTACGCACACTTTAGTGTGTTACTATGTTACTATGGTAATATGATAACATATTACCATAAAGAAGTCAAGTCAGAAAAGCGTTAGCTGTGAAGAATCGGGTAAATCACCAAACGCACCTATGCTTTTCAACATATCTATTGTTGTTTTTGACGCACCGCTCATTGTCTGGAACTCCTCTATCGAGATGAATCCGCCCTTTTGTGCGGCTTCGTAAATGCCCTTCGCAGCGTTATCACCTACACCGCTCATTGCCGAGAACGGTATTCTGAGCTTGCCGTCCTCAACGAGGTAGTCCACAGCGTGTGACTTGAAGAGGTCTATCGGCAGGAATTCGTAGCCGCGTGAGAGCATCTCATTCGTGATGAGAAGTATATCGTAGAGTGCGCTTTCCTTGTTCGAGCGCTCGTTTCCGAGGGCTTTCAGTTCCTCTATTTTAGCACGTACTGCGCCCTTTCCCTTGACTGCCAGCTCTGCATCGAAGTCTTCACCGCGGACTGAAAAATAAGTCGCGTAGTATTCAAGAGGTCTGTGCAGCTTGAACCATCCCAGTTTTATCGCCGCGATTACGTAAGCAGCCGCGTGAGCCTTCGGGAACATATACTTTATCTTCAGACAGCTTTCTATGTACCACTCCGGTACGTTGTGGTCGCGGAGCATCTGGATTATCTCCGGCGTGAATTGCTTCGGCGCTTTGCCCTTACGTGTCCACTCCATGATCTGAAACGCCATTTTCGGTTCAACGCCCTTATATAATAGGTATGTCATGATACTGTCACGAGTACCGATAACCTCGGAAATGGTACAAACGCCCTGATCTATGAGGTCCTTGGCGTTGCCGAGCCATACATCAGTACCGTGGGAAAGTCCGGAGATCTGGAGGAAGTCGCTGAACTTGGTCGGTTTAGCGTCGAGGAGCATCTGTATCGTGAAGCCTGTACCCATTTCAGGAATGCCGAGACTTCCTGTCTGGCAGTATATTTCCTCAGGCGTAACTCCCAGAACATCGCAGTTTGTACACATCCTGATAACGTCAGGATCGGATGTAGGAACGTCCTTTATCTTGATACCGGTGAGGTCTTCAAGATGCTTGTAAAGCGTAGGCACAACGTGTCCGAGCTCATCGAGCTTGAGGATAGTATCGTGAAGGGAGTTGAATGTGAAGTGAGTTGTGATGATCTCGGAATCGGCAGTGTCCGCCGGATGCTGTACAGGTGTGAAGTCGTAAACATCATAGTCCGAGGGCACAACGACCATTCCGCCCGGATGCTGACCGGTCGTTCTCTTGATGCCGGTACAGCCTATCGCAAGACGGTTCATCTCGCTCGCATTCAGGCTCACTCCGTTCTCCTCGCAATACTTCTTAACGTAGCCGAATGCCGTTTTTTCGGCGACTACGGAAATAGTACCGGCTTTGAAAACGTTAGCCTTGCCGAAAAGCTTCTCAGTATAACGGTGAGCATAGAACTGGTACTCATCGGAGAAGTTGAGGTCTATATCAGGCGCTTTATCGCCGTCGAAGCCGAGGAAGGTCTCGAATGGTATGTCGTGACCGTCGCGGTGCATTTCGCTGCCGCACTCCGGACAGTTCTTCGGCGGAAGGTCAAATCCCGAACCGTAAACGCCGTCCGTGAGGAATTCACTGTGCTTGCACTTCGGACAAACGTAATGCGGCGGCAGCGGATTTACCTCGGAGATACCCGCCATTGAAGCCACGAATGAAGAGCCTACCGAGCCTCGTGAGCCTACAAGATAGCCGTTCTCGACCGAGTTCCACACAAGCTTCTGCGCGATGATGTAAAGCACCGAGAAACCGTGCTTGATAATGGAAGAGAGCTCTCTGTCCAGACGCTTTTCTACCAGTTCCGGCAGCGGATCGCCGTAGATCTCATGTGCCTTGTCGTGGGTTATCTTTACAAGTTCCTCTTCTGCGCCTTCGATAGTCGGGGTGAACGTTCCCTTTGGTATCGGGCGCACGACCTCGATCATATCGGCAATTGCATTGGTGTTGGTGATGACTACTTCCCTCGCCTTTTCGTGGCCGAGATACTCGAATTCCGCCATCATCTCCTCAGTTGTACGGAAATAGAGCGGTGCTTGATTCTCAGCGTCCTTAAAGCCCATTATCGCAAGGATTATCTTACGGTAAACAGCGTCCTTCGGGTCGATGAAGTGTACATCGCAGGTCGCACAGACCGGTATTCCCAGCTTATCGCCGAGGGCTACGATACGGCGGTTGTAGTCGCGGAGCTCCTCATCGTCCTGAGCAACGCCCTCGCGCACCATGAATTCGTTGTTGGCGATCGGCTGTATTTCGAGGTAATCGTAGAATTTCGCAAGCTTCTCGATGTGTGTTTCAGGGGCTTTTTCGAGCATAGCCTGAAAGAGCTCGCCGGCTTCGCAGGCACTTCCGAAAATAAGTCCCTCGCGGTGTGCGATGAGTACAGACTTCGGGATGAGCGGCTTCTTATAGAAGTATTCGAGGTTGCTCAGCGACACGAGCCGGTAGAGGTTTTTAAGTCCTGCCTGATTTCGCACGAGTATTATCTGATGGTAGCTTTTCAGCTTCTTTACGTCGATCTCGCCCGCCATACAGTTGATGTCATTGAGCGTTTTCGCACCCTTATCGTTGATTAGTCTTCCGACGAGTTCGATGTAGATCTTGGCGAGCATGAGTGCATCATCGGAGGCATGGTGGTGGTCAAATTTGCCGAGTTTAAGCTGTTTGGCGACCATGTTCAGTTTATGTCTGCCCATTTCGGGAAGCATTGCCTGACACAGTACAAGGGTATCTATCCAGTTATAATCGAAGGTTATGTTCTGACGCTTGCAGACCTCGTTTATCATTGTTGTATCGAACGAGGCGTTATGTGCTATGAGTACCGGATGATCGCCGCAGAATTCCATGAACATTTCAAGAGCGGTCTTTTCGTCGGGAGCGTCCTTTACATCATCGTCGCTGATGCCGGTAAGCTCGGTTATCCTCTCCGGAATGTGCTTTCCGGGGTTGACCTTTGTATTGAAGCTGTCCACGACCTGCATATTTTTCAGCTTGACCGCGCCTATCTCGGTAAGACGGTCGGACGTGAAGCTCAGACCGGTAGTCTCAACATCGAAAACTATCTGTATATCGTTGACGCTTCTGCTGTCAGGATTCTTGACTATCAGCGGACGGTCGAGGTCATTGACCACATACGCCTCCATACCGTAAAT
>ONAI01000046.1:23445-34590 GCA_900315755.1 uncultured Ruminococcus sp. | reverse complement strand
AATGAAAAACGTATTAGTAGTCGGCGGAGGCGGAAGAGAACACGCCATTATCATGAAGCTTGCAGAAAGTCCGAAGGTCGGCAAGATATACTGCACCCCAGGAAACGGCGGTATCTCAAAGTTCGCTGAATGCTTCAATGTTGCTGCAACAGACATCGAGGGCGTTGTTAAGCTTGCAAACAGACTTCAGCCGGATATGGTAGTAGTTGCTCCTGATGATCCGCTCGTTCTCGGAATGGTCGATGCACTTCAGAGTGAGGGATTTATGACATTTGGTCCGAAGGCAAATGCAGCTATCATTGAGGGCTCAAAGGTGTTCTCAAAGGAGCTCATGAAGAAGTACAATATCCCGACTGCATTTTATGAGGTCTTCACCGATTCAGAAAAGGCAATAGCTTACCTTAAAAAGCAGAACAGCTATCCGGCAGTTATCAAGGCTGACGGTCTTGCACTCGGAAAGGGTGTTATCATCGCTCAGAATGAGGAGGAAGCAGTTGCAGCTGTTCACGAAATGATAGATGAACTCAAGTTCGGAAAGAGCTCGGCACGTATCGTTATTGAAGAATTCCTCACAGGTCCTGAGGTGTCTGTTCTTTCGTTCACAGACGGTAATACTCTCGTTCCTATGATCTCTTCTATGGATCATAAACGTGCGCTCGACGGCGATAAGGGACTCAATACCGGCGGTATGGGAACTCTTTCTCCGAATCCTTACTATACTGAGGAAGTCGCAAAGGAATGCATGGAAAAGATATTCATTCCTACTATGAAGGCAATGAACTCCGAGGGACGCACATTTGAGGGATGTCTCTATTTCGGACTAATGATAACTCCTAAGGGACCTAAGGTAATTGAGTATAACTGCCGTTTCGGCGATCCTGAAACACAGGTCGTGCTTCCTATGCTTGATGCTGACCTCTATGATATATTTGAGGCTGTTTACAATCACACACTTGCTGATGTGGATATAAAGTGGCATAACGGAAGCTGTGCCTGCGTGGTAATGGCAAGCGGAGGCTATCCCGAAAGCTACCCGAAGGGTATCGAGATGAACGGCTTCGATGACAAGGGACAGATCGAGGGCTGCTTTGTATACCATGCAGGAACTAAACTCAGTGAGGACGGAAAATTCCTCACAAACGGCGGACGTGTCATCGGTGTTACTGCTAAGGGCAGCGATCTTCAGGCTGCACTTGACAGAGCCTATGAGGGCGTTTCAAAGATAAGCTTTGAGGGAGCTCATTACAGAAAAGACATCGGTCAGAGAGCGCTCAAGGCTCTTGGATAAGGGTGAACGGAAATGCAGAAAAAGCTTTCACTCGGGTTGCTGTTCGGTCTTATAGGCAATGCACTATTCATCCTCTTTGCGATCATGGCTTACTGGTATTATCTTATATTTGATCCTTACAGCACATTCTGCAAAGTGCTTGAGCATACCACATATGCTGTGCTTTTCAGCGGATTTATCGCACTTGCTGTCTCGGACGTACTTCTGTGTATAACTGTTCGTATGAGACTGCATTTTAAGATAGCTTACACGGTATATATTCTGATGGAAGCTCTTGTGATGTACTGTGAGCTCAATATGTATAAGGTAATGGAATATTATGATCCATATTCGCTGAAACTCATGATGCTTCATGCACTCATTTCAGCAGTGGTGTGCTTCACTTTCGTATATCTTGATCCGTATAAGACACCGTATGAGGTTGCGGTCATATTATGTATCGGCGTGATACTTGGCGGAATGTTCGGAAATATAATCGGTATCAGACTGTATTTCAGCGTTCTTGCAAATGCGATAGCTTATACAGGACTTTTCGCTGCGATAATCAGGATGCGTAAGCGCGAGATAATCGAGATAGATTGCTATGGCGATAGTGCGCGTGTAGCAGAATATAAGAGTGTTGTGTATGAAGAGGAAACAGATGATGACGCTGCGGAAGATGCAGAAGACTCAGAATCTGAGACCGATAAGCCGGACGAAAAAGAAGTCAAGTAACAGATGTTTGACAGTGTCAGAAGGCATATATTAGCAGAATAACTTGGTTACCGAGCCTTGAAGTATGGGCTCGGTAATTTTTTTGCTGCGATTGTGACGGCGGAGTTCAAAGCAGTCATTTATTGCTATTGTTTTGCATATATGCTCATATAGTTAATACTGACTGCATTGCACGGAAAAAATGTGTATCAAAAACGAAAGATTGCCTGAAACTTAACAATTATGATTTAAATTGCTATGGAATTTATGACAAAAAAATCAATAACAATTTGTTGTTTTCTCCAAAAAAATTAAAATCGGTATAATTTTTAAGGTGAATTTTTGAGAAAGTGTTGATTTTTTATGGCATATCAGGTATAATATATATGTGTAATTTTGTTTCTGATTTGTGCCGGATCTGAAAATCCTCTCTTGCGTATTTATTGTAAAAGGCATATTCATCAGGAACTTTCTGGGAAATCGGCTGCGTCTCTGCCGTAAAGAGACGACCGCAATCAGTTGATGCGGTCAGGAGATCATTATGGATATAACACTCGTAACGACTTCTTTCAACGATGAAGTTCACGGTACTGATAATGATAAAAAAACAGGCTGCGGAATTAATCTGATGAAGCCTGAAAACGTCATAAAGTACCGCCGCGGAAATTATATGACTGACCTTAAAGAGATCACCTGCGAAAAATGTAAAGCTGTACTCGCTAAGAAGATCATAAAGTCAGATAAAAAGGAAATGGATAGGCTCATTAAAGAGGAAAGGCTCAGAGCCAAGAAAGGTTTTGTTGACGAAAGTATAGTTCCTCTCGGAAATACTACCGCAAAGATCACAAAGGATCCAAGAGAAGAAGAAAAGAAAATTGCAGCAGCTAAGGCTGCCGCTGCTGAAAGAAAAGCAGCACTCCAGGCGGCTGAGGAAGAAGAAAGAGCCCGTGAAGAGGCTACAAGAGCAAGAAGAGAAGCCGAAGAAGCTGAGAGAGCTGCCCGTGAAGCTGCTGAGGAGGAAGCAAGAGCTGCCGCTCAGAGAAGTATTCCGGGAACCGGAGTTGCTATGGACGATAGCCTTGCTCAGTTCGCAATAAATGTTCCTGAAAAGGAAGAAGAACCTCAGGATACTAATAGTAATGATGATTTCCTCGCACAGTTTGCTGTTGAGAAGCCAAAGGAAGAGGAAAAACCTCAGATCCAGGACGATTTCCTTGCACAGTTCGCAGTTCCTACACCTGAGCAGCCTGAACCGGTTCAGGAAGCACCTCAGGAAGAATACGTCCAGCCGGTAAGCAGAAGCGAAGAAAACATCATAAACGTAAACAGCGAGGAAGACATTATGAGGATGTTCTCGCTGGATGGTCAGGTTAATAATTTCAGCAATGCAGTTGCAAACGCTGTAAACAACACCCAGCCTGAAGTTACGGCTTACGAGAGCGAGTCTGATATTATTGATGTTGAGGCTGATGAACTCAGAAAGTCAGAAGCACCTGTACCGCAGCCTGCTGAGCCAGAACCAGAGGTAGATCTTTCAACCGTTTCAGAATGGGATATGGTTGCAAATCAGATATTCGGATACGCAAATTCACAGCAGGAGGCTGAAGCTCCTGAAACAGAGCAGACGGAAATGGATGAACTTCCAACGCTCGAGGAAACTGAGATCAATGCTCCGGCTCAAGCAGAAGTTTCTGCACCGGTTATTGACGATATACCAGTACCGCAGCCGCAGGTGAATCCGGCATTCGAGGAAATTCCCGCTCCTCAGCCACAGCCGCAGGCAGCACCGGTATTTGACGAGATCCCGGTACCGCAGCCAGCTAAACCGCAGGCAGCACCGGTATTTGACGAGATCCCGGTACCACAGCCAGCTAAACCGCAGGCAGCACCGGTATTTGACGAGATCCCGGTACCACAGCCGGCTAAACCGCAGGCAGCACCGGTATTTGACGAGATCCCAGTACCACAGCCAGCTAAACCGCAGGCAGCACCGGTATTTGACGAGATCCCGGTACCGCAGCCGGCTAAACCGCAGGCAGCACCGGTTATCGAAGATATTCCTATGCCAGCATTGAATGATATGCCAACCGAAAACATTATTGAGGAAAATGGGGAAGATGATATGAATAAGTATAGATACAGCACACCTGTATTTGCTGATGAGATCAGAAATACTCAGCCAGCACCAGCACCCGTACAGCCTGCTAAAAATGATAAGAAGGCTGCACCTGAACAGCCACAGATAATCAGCGTGCCTCAGTTTGCCGGTTATGATGCAAACGGACAGCCGGTTTATACATATGTTCAGATGCAGATGGCAGGAGTAGACGCTAATGGTCAGCCGATATTTGCTCCTCTTCCGGGACAGAATATCATTCCGCCGATGAATGCACCTCAGCCGCAGGCAGCTCCTAAGAAGAGTGCCGCAGCAGCTAAGGCACCTGCTGCCGCTGTTCCACAGCAGCCGGCTCCGGCACCGTCAATTGCACAGAAGAAGGCTGCTAAAGCTGCTGCCGCTGCTGCTCAGAACGGAACACCTTCTGCAAACATCTCGAAGATTGCTGTAAATCCACACAGCAAGTCTACATCACAGTCATTCATCAATGCTATTGCAAATTCTAAGAATTATGCTGAAAAGAGTCTTATCGATACACAGGGACTTAAAGCTAACGCTCCTCTCCTTACCTCTATCGAGGATGTTCTTTCACAGATGGGTGATGATTCACTTAAGAAGAAAAATGCCGCAGCAGCTGCTGCTCAGAAGAATGTTCCTGTATACGAAGAATACAAGGGCGCTTCAAAGTCTTCATCAAGATCTTCTGCACCTAAGAAGTCTGCATATGATGATGACATTCGCTTCATGACAAAGGCTGAACTCAAGGCTAAGAAAAAGCAGGATAAGATCGACGCTAAATTCAAGAAGGATATGGCTAAGAGAGGTCTCTGATCCTATATAAAATCAAGCGGAGCAATACCGGTTTCCGGCGGCGCTCCGCTTATCAGTATATTATAAAAAACGAAACGAGGAATACCCATGGCATCATACAACGAAATAATCGAAGAACTGAGAGGAAAGCTTGGTGATTCACCGGAAGAAAATGAGAAGATACTCCGCGAAGAAGCTGAAAAATTTGCTAAGGCAGGCAATAAAGAGGGCTTTGATGCTGCTGAGAGTCTTATTATGGAAAATATTCCGGAAGAAAGACGAAATGAGATCATACGTATCACTCATGTGGATGGCGTTCGTCTTGATAAAATGTACGCTCAGGTAGTTGAACTCATGAAGAATAAGGAGTATGTTGAAGCTAAAAAGGTAGCTGAGCGCCTTTACAAGAAGATCGTGGTAGAATTCAAAGAGGGTGAGAATAATAAGTTCGTATCACTGAGAAATCCTTTTGAAGAGAATTTTTATCAGATAATATTCAAGCCGGAAAAGGAACTCATCCGTGCACCTTTCGATTTTTCTGAGTATATCACAGCTTATGCTTACTTAATGATCGAGACAGGCTCTCCGCTGGATGCTATCCCGATACTTGAAAAGGCGATCGAGTTCAATCCTGTTGACTGCGGACCAAAGTTTGAACTTGCCGAGGTCTATAAGCTTCTGAAGAACCGCCGTCAGGTTGAGAACATTACCCGTGAGACGCTGAGAGTTGCTTCATCACCGGTCGCACTTGCCCGCTGCTATGCTAATATGGGCTATTCTCTTACGGATGCATGCGAATTCGAGGATGCTGCCGCTTTCTATACAGCCAGCGTTATGTTTGAGCCTAATCCTGCCATTCCTTACGAAATGCAGCTTCTTGCTGACAGAAAGGGCACACCGATAGTACGTCCGACGCGCGACAGGATCGTTGAGGTGCTTGAAAAGTATGATATGCGCTTCGGTCCGAATCCTGAGATAGTGCAGATAGCTTCTCAGCTTGCAGCTTATTACCTGAATGAAAAGGATATTCCGAATGCACTCAAAGCTATGAAGCTTACCTATAATCTTACTCTTGATGAGAATATCAAGAAACTTATTCTGAAATATGATCCGGATGCGGTCCAGTATTCTTCGAGAGAGCTTGAAGCTCAGAAAAAGGCTGTCGAAGGCAGAAATATAACTCAGAGTGTCAACGAAAATCCGGAAGCATAATGAAATTGATATGAAAACAGGAGACGCTTAGCGTCTCCTGTTTTGTTATATGTTGATAATTTGGATCACGTTACAAAGTCCGTTACGATAGTGTATAACGCTTTACTTCCTTATCTTCATTGAAATATCGAAGCATTTAACGGAATGAGTGAGAGCACCGAGTGAGATTATATTTACACCTGTTTCGGCAACTGCTCTGATATTATCAGCGGTAATATTGCCGGAAGCTTCAAGAAGAGCTCTTCCGTCAGTTATCTCAACTGCCTCAGCCATTTCGTCGCAGTTCATATTATCGAGCATGATTATCTCAACTTTGTTATCAAGTGCTTCTTCAAGTTCAGCGAGCGTTCTTACCTCGACTTCGATCTTTACGGTGTGACCGATCTTCTCGCGGAGTGCAGCTACTGCCGCTGTAATACCGCCGTAAGCATCAATGTGGTTATCCTTGAGCATAGCGGCATCGGAGAGGTTATAGCGGTGATTTTTTCCGCCTCCGACTGTTACTGCATATTTCTGGAGCGCACGAAGTCCTGGGAGAGTTTTTCTTGTATCGGTAACAGAAGCATTTGTGCCCTTGACAAGCTCCACACACTTATTTGTAGCAGTAGCGATTCCGGACATATGCTGAAGAATATTCAGTGCAGTACGTTCGCCCTTGAGCAGAGTAAGAGTGCTGCCTTCGAGTTCGGCAATAATATCTCCTTTGTTCACTTTAGTACCGTCGCTGAGGAGGATCCTGAAGTCTACATTACCGCCTGCGAGTTCAAATACTCTTTTTGCGATTTCAATGCCGCATACGATACCTGTATCCTTAGCTACATAATATGCGGAACTTTTGTGATCTTCGGGAATGAGATTATCAGCAGCCGCGTCGATATAGTTTATATCCTCCATAAGGGCTGTTGTGATTATGTTATCAACATAGCATTGCAGAAGTTTCATAGTCAGCGTCCTTTCGTTATTCAGTTACTTCACTGAGGATTATCGAGGCTACTGTTACAATTGATTTTGCAAGAACGTAATCGGCATCAACGTAGTATCCGCCGTTTAGGAGGTCCTTACGCATTTCCTCAACACGTTTCAGACCTTCCGCCGCTGCAGCCTTATCTGGTATAACGAAATAGCTGTTCTGCATTATCTTTCTTGTTTCAGTACGTATGCCTTTAGGGATATGGTTGCTTCCGATATGAGGATCGAACTTGGCTTCCTCGAAATTTTTGGGGACTTTATCAAGCTTTGAAGCAATATGTCTTGCTGCATGGCGTGAAAAAACGAGTGCTTCGAGCAGGGAATTGCTTGCAAGACGATTGCTGCCGTGAACGCCTGTATGCGAGCATTCGCCGCAGGCATAGAGATTGGGCAGACTTGTCTCAGAGTTGTTATCAACATCAATGCCGCCCATGAGGTAGTGCTGACAGGGGTAGATCGGAACGGGTTCTTTGGTAAGATCATAGCCTTGTTCAAGAAGGTTCTTATATATCATCGGGAAGCGCTTTTTGAGGAAATCGCTGTCCTTATAGCTTATGTCAAGGAAGAACTCGGTGGAGTTCTGCTTTTTAGCTTCGAGCACGATAGCATGTGAAACTACGTCTCTCGGTGCGAGTTCGAGACGCTCATCGTAATTCTGCATGAAGCGTTCTTTTTTGCAGTTGAGAAGGTAAGCTCCTTCGCCGCGGACTGCTTCGGAAATGAGGAAGCACTCACGTGTTGCACGGTTATTGAAAGCAGTCGGGTGGAACTGAACATAGCTGAGGTTCTTGATCTTAGCGCCCATTTCATAGGCAAATGTGATACCGTCTCCGGTAGCGATAGCAGAATTTGTAGTGAACTGGTAAACGCGACCGATACCGCCTGTTGCAAGAATCATGAAGTGGCAGTTGCAGGTCTGGTATGATCCGTCCTCATTTCTGAGGAAAGCAGAGTAGCCTGTTGATGTTTGTTTTACGCCGCACATGAGGGTATTTTCCTTGATCTCTACATTTTTGAGAGTTTGTACATAAGCGAGAAGCTTTGAAGCGATCTCTTTTCCTGTTGAATCGGCATGGTGGAAAATACGGTGGTGGCTGTGGCCGCCTTCGAGAGTACGGTGATATGAGCCGTCAGCGTTCTTATCGAAATCTACGCCGATATTGATTATATGCTCAATATCCTCGGCGGCTTCGCTTACGAGGGTATGAACGGCATCGACGTTATTTTTAAAGCTTCCTGCTATGAGAGTATCGTTCTGGTGATACTGGATGTTATCAGACGGAGAATTATAAACTCCGGCGATACCGCCCTGAGCGAGAGAGGAGTTGCACAGAGCAAGGTCTCTTTTGCAGAGTATGAGGATGTTAAGGTCGGATGGCAGGTTGATAGCTGCGTAAAGACCGGCAGCACCGCAGCCTGCAATTATGACATCGTAGTTATTAGACATACAACACACGTCCTTTGCGGATATAGTATATCATTATTATACCATAATTATTTGGATTTGTCACTACCATAACGCAAAACTTTTTTAAATAATGCAGGCGGGAATATGGTTAAAACAAAAATAAAACAGAATACTATTGACTTTGAAGAAAATATGTTCTATAATAGTAATCACAAGGAATAGAACGTTAGTTCGATAGCTGCCTGACACATTTTTTTCTCCCTATTTGACGTAAAAAAGGAGGTTTTGAAATTGAATCGCATGATAGCTGAATATATTGCCAGTCTTGAGCTTATTAAGAAAAGGAGCAAAGAACTGTGTGCATTAAGGAGAGGTCTTATCGAAAAAGGTTTTGATTACAAAGTACAGGAACTTGATCTCGAAAGACGTATCAATATGCTGAGTACGGAGTGTATTCAGACTAAGGAGATAATATCATATCTGACATCATATGCAAGGAGGATCGAGCAGCGTGTCGAGACGTAAAAGCTATTCCGATACCTTCACAGGTGCAGCAGATGAGGGTATAAGAGCCATAATCGAACAGAAAACAGACGATGATGGCAGGAGCAAGCTAAAAAATATACTGTTAAAAGTTATTAATAATGAACTTACTCCGAGACAAAAACAGATAATTGTGCTATACTATTTTCAGAAGAAGGACATCGTTGCTATCAGCCGTGAACTTGATGTTACTCCGCAGGCAGTATCTGCGGCAATGTCTCGGGCGCGTCTGAGGATGTTCAGAATACTGCAATACTATATCTGAGGTAAATAAATGGATACGCCGATAATAGATTTTCTTGAAAAGTATAATGCTTCCGGAACGCTGAGATGTCATATGCCAGCGCATAAGGGAAAGGTCGGTTTTGGATTTGGATTTTCTGACGACATTACCGAAATATCAGGTGCGGACAGCCTCTTTGAAGCAGAGGGCATCATTGCTCGGAGCGAACGAAATATGTCTTTGCTTTATGGCACAGCCGCTACTGTCTATTCTGCCGCAGGCTCAACTCTTTGCATACAGGCTATGCTTGCAATAATGAAACTCGAAGACAGACGGGTATTCGCCGCGAGGAACGCTCATAGAGCGTTCCTTAACGCCGCCGCGCTCCTTGACCTTAAAGTCAATTGGATAATGCCGGAGTACAGCAGCAGTTTGCTTTCCGGAGAAGTAAGTGCGGCGGCCGCAGCAGCCGCATTGAGCGGCTGCCGCGGCGAAAAATGCTGCATATATCTCACATCTCCGGACTATACCGGAAAAGTTGCTGATATAGCAGCGATAGCGGAAGTATGCCGCGAATATGATGCAAGGCTCATTGTAGATAACGCGCATGGAGCACATCTGGCTTATATGCCTGAAAATATGCATCCGATAGCACTTGGAGCGGATATGTGCTGCGATTCTGCACACAAAATGCTTCCTGCACTGACGGGAGCTGCTATGCTGCATACAGTGCGTAAAGAATACGTTCCGATGCTAAAACCTGCTATGGGACTTTTCGGTTCTACAAGCCCTTCGTATCTTATAATGGCTTCGCTCGACTACTGCAATAAATACATAAGTGAGCGTATACGCGAGGACATTGCTGCCGGTATCGAACAGATAAGTTTGCTGCGAAGCCGTTTTTCGGGCAGACTTCTCTTCACTGACGGTGATCCGTTCCATATTACGGTACGTGCTTCTGAAAGCGGTATAAGCGGGATTCGTCTTGCCGGACTTCTTCGTGAAAACGGCTGCGAGTGCGAATATTCAGACAGCGATCTTGTAGTGCTGCTGATGTCTCCTGTGAACACTGTTGCCGATTATACGCGGCTAAGTGATTCTCTTGAGAAGTCGCTCAGAGGGGTTGAACTGATCCCGCGGGAGGCTGAGCCTTTTTCGCTGTCGCTCCCGGAATGCGCTATGTCGGTGCGTGAGGCTGTATTTGCACCAAACGAGACTATATCTGTTGACGAAGCGGTCGGACGTATATGCGGAGCCGTTGAGGTACCTTGTCCGCCTGCGATACCAATAGCAGTAAGCGGCGAGGTGATAAGCCGTGAATGTGTGAATATTTTCAAAAGGTATGGTATTTCTGAAGTAAATGTGGTAAAATGATTATATGTTGTTCTCGCAGAGGACATATTCTTTGCAGAAAGATAAATTGTTATGAAAAAGATATATGGAAATGATAATATCCGTTCAACGCTGATAAGTATGGTAAAGAGCGGAAGGACTGCTCACTCTCTGCTGTTTTACGGTGAGAAGGGCAGCGGTAAAAAACTCATGGCGGATCTCTACACAAAGCTTTTGCTGTGTGAATCACCGACGGATGAAGGTCCATGCGGAAAATGCCGTTCATGCAGAAATTCTGATTCTGGGATACATCCGGACGTAACTTATGTCGAGCACAGCGGTAAGCTCGGAGGCTTTTCAGTAGAGACAGCAAGAGCGGTAATAAGCGATGCTTACATTAAACCGAATAACAGCAGCGGCAGGAAAGTATATATTTTTGCTGACTGTCATAATATGGATCAGCGAACGCAGAATACGCTCCTGAAGCTTATTGAAGAACCGCCGGATTATGCTTTCTTCATATTTACGGCTGAATCAAAAGCTGAATTCCT
>ONAI01000046.1:0-23372 GCA_900315755.1 uncultured Ruminococcus sp. | reverse complement strand
AGGCTGTAAGCTGCTTCCACGGCAACATAGGTATGTGTACAAGCTATCTCATTGATGAGAACCTCAGGAAACAGGTCGATTTGACAAAATCGCTTGCTGATAGTATAATAAGAAAAGATGAATATGCGCTCAATGTTTCGCTTTTTTCAGTTGGAAAGGAACGCGGCGATATAAAAGCTGTGCTTTCCATGCTCGATAAACTCATAAGGGACTGCGCTGTGCTCAGCAAGTGTAAGGACGCTGAGACGATAAGCTGCTTCCGCGAGGGGGCTGAACGCCTTTCGTCTATGCTGACAGCAAGTCAGTCGATAAAGATACACCGCTGTATCGAAAGGGCATGGAGCGCTGTTGAATCCAATGTCAGCGCACCGCTTGTGCTGACATCTCTCTGTGCTGAGATCGCAGGGATAGTAAGATAACCGGGAGTTCTCCCGTTTGGAACGGAGTATAAAATGAAAGAGATAGTAGGAGTACGCTTCAAGAGCGTAGGAAAGATATATTACTTCTCACCGGGCGATATTAAGGCTCAGGTCGGCGATCACGCTATCGTTGAGACAGTAAGGGGAGTAGAATGCGGAGAGGTCGTTATTGCTAACAGACAGATCGGCGATGATCAGCTGGCTTCACCGCTCAAGCCTATAATCAGACTTGCAACACAGGCTGATATGAAGATAGTTGAAAAGAACAAGATACGTGAAAAGGAAGCCTTCAAGATATGCGAGGAGAAAATTGCTGCACGTAAGCTGAAAATGAACCTTGTAGAGGTCGAGTGTACATTCGACAATAATAAGCTGCTGTTCTACTTTACAGCTGAGAACCGTGTGGATTTCCGCGAACTTGTAAAAGACCTTGCTGCGGTATTCAGAACACGTATCGAGCTGCGCCAGATAGGTGTGCGCGATGAGGCTAAGATACTCGGAGGACTCGGCATCTGCGGAAGAGAATTCTGCTGTAAGGGTTATATGGGCGATTTTCAGCCGGTTTCGATAAAAATGGCTAAGGAACAGGGACTTTCCCTCAATCCTACCAAGATCTCAGGAACTTGCGGCAGACTTATGTGCTGTCTTAAAAACGAGCAGAATGCTTACGAGGCTCTGCTGAAAATTACTCCGAAGATCGGTGCGATAGTAGTTACTCCGGACGGCGACCGAGGTCGTGTTGAGGATGCTAACCTCATTACAGGAAAGCTCCGCGTAAAGACAGATAAATCGGAAGTGCCGGTAACACTTGACAGAAGTGAGGTAAAGCTTCTCAAGGACGCTGAGATAAAGGTCAATCGTGATGAGCTCAAGGCACTTAAAAACCTTGAGGATAAATAATGCAGAAGGTAAACTACGGCAGGCTGCTGGATGATAAGCTTGCGGAACTTGCCGGAAGCGGTAAAAAGCCGTCTCTGCTGCTTCATGCCTGCTGTGCGCCTTGCAGCAGCCATACGCTGGAATTCCTCAGCAGTCACTTTGATATAACGCTGTATTTCTGCAATCCGAATATCTCGCCGGAGGGGGAATTCGATTTCCGTCTTAGCGAGCTTAAACGGCTTGTTAAGGAAATGAAGCTGGATATAAGCATCATCGAAGAGCCTTATGATCCGAAGCCGTTTTTTGAACTCGCAAAGGGACTCGAAGAACTTCCGGAACGTGGTGAGCGCTGCCGGAAATGTATTGGTTTCCGTCTTGAAATGGCAGGAAACAAAGCAGCTGAACTTGGCTTTGATTATTTCACGACTACTCTCACGATAAGTCCTCACAAGGACTGCGCTTTCATCAACGAATGCGGTGCTGAGGTGTCAAAGAGATGCGGTGTCGATTATCTTTTCTCGGACTTCAAAAAGCATGACGGCTATAAACGTTCGATAGAGCTTTCACGGGAATATGACCTTTACCGCCAGAATTACTGCGGCTGCGTTTACAGCAGACGAAATGCTGATAAATAATGAAAGAGGCTGTATATGGCTAAGGAAACCAAAACAAACGCTATGCGTTTTCTTGAGAAAAGCAAGATAAACTATACCGTTCAGAACTATGAATGTGATGAATTTATTGACGGCATACATACTGCTCAGCAGCTTGGTCAGCCGCTCGATGAGACCTTCAAAACTCTCGTTGCCCACGGTAAAAGCGGCAGCTATTACTGCTTTCTGATACCGGTAGCGCTGGAACTTGATCTGAAAAAAGCTGCAAAAAGCGTTGGTGAGAAATCGGTAGAACTGCTTCATGTCAAGGACATCACAGGTGTTACCGGATATGTCCGCGGCGGCTGCACTCCTATCGGAATGAAGAAGCAGTTCATGACTGTGATACACAGTACCGCCGAAAATATGTCTCTTTTTTACATAAGCGGCGGCAGGATAGGTACGCAGATAAGGCTTTGTCCTGCTGAACTTGTAAAGGCTATCCGCGGAAAATTCGCGGACATAGTTCTCGGCAGCGAAGAATAAGGCTGTATAAAAAATCATGCGGACGACTGATCTGTTATCAGTCGTCCGCATTTTTACTGCGTTAAGCTGTTATGTCAGAAATACATTCTCACGAAGTCCAGCAGCGGACTGCTGAAAATAAGTGAAAGAGTGTAAAGCACCTGGATCACAAGTGCTGCTGCAACGAGCGGAGATACTATCGCAAGTGAAAAACCGCGGCGTGTCTGAGCGGGAGTAGTTGCCGGAAGCTTATGCTCTATACGGAAGACGATAAGCATTGCACATCCCATTATTGCGAGGAATATGAATATCTCGTTGAAAAGTATCAGTGCCCTGCCAGAGAGGTTGAGCTCCGAGGAGATCGAACTGTAAGTATTCAGGAATGCGTGTACAATTATCGCCGGAATTATCGAGCCGTGGATAAGTGTTATATGTGCGAGGAATATTCCGAGAGTGAATGCAAGCAGGAACTGAGGGATATTAGCGTGAGAGAGCCCGAAGAAAAGTGCGGATATGAATATCGCAAATCTCTGGTTGGCTTTTGAGAAGGTTTTCAGGAGCATTCCGCGGAAGAATACTTCTTCTGTAACGGGCGCGATAATGCAGGTGTAGACCATCATTATGATCTTGCCCATGTTCGTTACAGCCATTCCTTCTGTATTCATGACATCGGTGGTGTAGCCGTAGCGAGAGAAAATGCTCTCGAAGAATATCGAGGCAATAGTTGCAAGAAACAGCAGGAATATCCCTATCGAGCAATACTGCAAGCCCTTCCCGACGCTGTAATTCCGCGTTCTTACAAGATCAAGCCTGTTGTCACCCGAAAGCTTTATCCCGAGCGAGGCAAAACCGAGGTTTGTAAGAGTATAAACTATCAGCGTTAGACCTGCGATTATTGAGGATGTTCTCAGATACTCCTTTATCACAGAGACCTCTATATCCGGATTCATTCCCCGTATAACCGAGAATATTATTGCCATTATCGCAGAAGCGAGGTAATCAGAGACTATAAAATGTGCGAGCATACAGCCGCCTGCTATCGCATAGAACTTCTTGATGCGCTTGCGTTCTTCTTTGCGAGGTTCAAGAGGAATTTCAAAGCTGCCGTCTGCGGACTGAGGTAATATTTTTGAATAATCGCCGGCGTATTCGTGGTACTCTGTCGGATTATTGAAAGGATCGTGCCGGTTTGCAGAATACTCAGAAATACCGCGTTCATCGAGTCTGCGCCTGAGAGTATATATTTCATGATTAAGAGAAGCGATCTCGCTCCTGTGCTGTTCAGGACTGATATTATCTGACATATTTTGCCGCCTTCCGGAGAATAACTTGATACCGGAGAGATTCCGGAAATCGTACTATACTATTCTATCACATTTTTGTATTCTTGTAAAGACTTCTGCAAACACAAAATGCCGTAAGGCGGCTGCACATTATTTTTCAATGAAATTAGTGCAGGGGTATGGACAAGGCTGTAATTTTATGATATAATATTTATGACACTTACAGGCTGCTATTGGCATCCTGATACTATGCCTTCCGGCAAGAAAGGAATTAATATGCTTCACGAGAAATCATGCGGTGCTATCGTTTACCGCAAATTTCACGGGAATACCGAAATACTGCTGATAAAGCATATCAACAGCGGTCATTGGTCGTTCCCTAAAGGACACGTTGAAGCCGGTGAAACAGAAGTTGAGACCGCCCGCCGCGAAATAATGGAAGAAACCTCTATTGATGTTATTATAGATCCTACATTTCGTGAAACGGTAACGTATTCGCCAAAAAAGGATACTGTAAAGGTAGTGGTCTATTTTCTTGCAAAAGCCAGGAATGTGGATTTCGTTCCGCAGGAGGATGAGATCGCTGACATAAGATGGGTGGATATTTCTTATGCCTCTAATATATTGTCTTATGAAAACGACAGAACTATCGTATCAAAGGCAAAAAACGCAATTAAAGAATCCTATTGAAGCTTGACATCACCGGAACTTTGAAAAAACCGAATAGGGTAAGCATAATTAGCACTCTCGCATTGAGAGTGCTAATTTTCATTATAGCGTCACAATTTTATGATATTTCTGTCATATTCCGGCGTTAACATATAGTCAACATAAGGAATACGAAAGGAAGCGATACCAATGGAAAGTGTATATGCAACGGATTTTCGCATAGAATAACTTTGTAAATCAACTTTTTGGAGGTATGAATTATGTATGGACTTACACCTTTTGGAAGAAATAACTATGATCTTTTCAACATTTTTAATGACTTTGACAAGGATTTCTTCAGTGACAATATGCCTATGAACACTTGCCGTACAGACATCAAGGATGAGGGCGACAAATATGTCATGGAAGCGGAACTCCCCGGTTTCGACAAAGAGGACATCACTCTCGACATCAATGGTTCTTACCTTGTCATCTCCGCTGAGCATAAGTCGGAAAACGAACAGAAAGACGATAAGGGACACTACATCCGCCGCGAACGTGCTATCGGCTCTTACAAGAGAAGCTTCGATATTTCGGATGTGAGTGCTGAGAGTATCAGTGCCAAATACAAAAACGGTATCCTAATGATAGATCTGCCAAAGAAAAAAGCAGAAGAACCGGTAACAAAACGACTTGAGATAAAGTGATATACGAAAAGGGTGAACGGTGGTTCACCCTTTTTCTTTTAGGTTTGCACTGAAATATAACAATATCTCTGTTCATCAAATTATGCCTTTTGTTTCCGGAAACTATCACCGCTTTCACATATTTGCCGGTTATAATATCATCATAGAAAGAAACGAGATACACACGGGATTGGGTACTGAAGAAAGCGGTGATTTTATGGCAAAACTTAACGTATACAAAAAATCTTTAGGATTCCTTACTGCGGCATTTACCTTTGCTGCTGTTGCAACAGGATGTGCAGGCAGTGACCAGAGTAGTTCAGAAAGTGCAAGCAAGTCCAAAACTACGGGGACTTCTGTAACAGAAAGTACGCTTAGTGCCTCTCCTATGTCGAATAAAGATATTACTTACAGCGAACTCTTCTCTGAACGCGATCTTTCGGGTTCTTATGATAGTATCGACGCTGAGATAAAGCTTTCCGGCAACTCAATTGATTGTGACGGCAGCGGAGTTTCTGTTGAAGGCTCTTCTGTTACCATTACTGAAAAGGGTGTTTACCGCATAACAGGTACGCTTGATGAAGGTCAGATAGTAGTTGACGCAAAAGGTGAAAAGGTACAGCTTGTACTTGACGGCGCTTCAATAACGAGCAAAAGCAATGCTCCGATAAGTGTTGTGAATGCGGATAAGGTGTTCATTACGCTTGCAGAAGGCTCTGAAAATACTGTTACCGACAACAGGAAAACTTCTTCAGATGAGGAGCAGGATTCAGCAATATTCAGCAAGGACAGCCTTACTATCAACGGCAGCGGCTCATTGACTGTAAATTCCTCCGATATGGACGGCATCCGCTCAAAGGACGACATTGTTATCACCGGAGGAAAGATCACTGTAAAGTCCGGAAATAACGGTATAAAGGCAAAGGACTATATCGCTGCGGTCGGTTGTGATATTAAAGTGGACGCGGGAAATGACGGATTGAAGGCTTCAAATACCGAGGACGCCTCTCTTGGATTCATTTACATTGAAAGCGGCGATTATGATATAACTGCTATCGGCGACGGTATCTCGGCTGAGACCGTATTTTACGCTGAAAACGGCAAGTTCAGCATTGTTTCCGGCAGCGGAAGCACCAATTCCACGAAAACTCACACTGATGATTTCGGCGGATTCGGCGGCGGCAGAGACTTCGGCGGTATTGAGATGCCTACCGATGAAAACGGCGAATTTACTATGCCGGAGGGGATGATTCCTCCTGATGATTTTGATCCGTCAGAATTCGGCGGACGCAGTTTCGGCGGAAAACAAAGGTCTGACGCTCAGAGCGGCGCAACTCCTGAGACAAATGCTTCTGACGGCAACGCTAAAGTTCTTGCTAATATTCGATTCAGCGATGATACTGATGACGATGTGACTTCAAGCACTATAAGTCAGAAGGGAATAAAAGGCTCTGAAATAATAATCAAAAACGGCGATTTCACCATAGATTCGTCAGACGATGCGATACATTCCAACGGAAATGTGGACATTTCCGGCGGCAATATCACAGTCAGTGCAGGCGATGACGGTCTCCACGCTGACGAACAGATAGACATTTCTGCCGGTACTTATATCGTAAGCAAGTCCTATGAGGGCATCGAGGGCAAGGAGATAAATATAAGCGGCGGTACTGTTGAGGTAACAGCTTCCGATGACGGTTTCAACGGCAGTGACGGCACTTCGCAGGGCGGAATGGCTACTTACTCGGAAAGTGTTGTTGTGAATATCAGCGGCGGAACTGTTTATGTCAATGCAGACGGCGACGGTCTTGATTCCAACGGAGATATGACTATCAGCGGCGGTACTGTTATCGTGAACGGTTCTACAAACGGCGGAAACGGCGCTCTTGACAGTAACGGTGAAATAACTGTAACAGGCGGAACAGTCATAGCTGCCGGTAATTCGGCAATGGCAGAAGCGCCCTCGGAGAAGTCGGAGCAGAATTCAGTCTCTGCTACCTTCGACAGCAATTTCAAGAGCGGTACACTCGTTACACTTACGGATTCTGACGGCAAAGAACTCCTTAGCTTTGCGCCGGCAAAGAGCTTTAACAATATCGTTATAAGCACTCCTGACCTTGTAAAGGGAGAGACATATAAATTCTATACCAACGGTACTTCATCCGCAGAGCAGAACTATGGTCTTTACAAGACCGGCGGCTATAAAGGTGACGGCGATGAGTCCGGCAGCTTTACAGTTGAAAGTGCTGTATCCTATGTAGGAGAACGCTCAGGTTTTGGCGGCGGAAAGAACTTTGGCGGCCGGGAAATGCCGACTGATGAAAACGGCAAATTCACTATGCCGGATGGTATGACACCTCCGAATGGCATGACACCGCCTGATGGATTCAATGGCGGACGCGGCGGAAGACGTTCCACAAATAATAACTGAGATCCGGATTTTTCATATAAACCACCTTCTTTGACAGCAGCGCACAGATTTCCCCTTCTGTGCGCTGTTGTCATTTTTATAATATTTGTAACATAGTGCGTTACTTCTGCATATAATATACCGTGAAAATTCGGCGTGCCGTATGCCGGAAAGCGGTGGAGCAGTTATATGTGCGGAATAGCAGGGGCAATAAGTTTTGCTGAGGATATGCGGGCGGATATGAAGATATACGAAAATATGCAGCGCGCCATACTTCGCCGCGGTCCGGATCAGCGCGGGATAATCATGACCAAAGAGGCTGCACTCATCCACACCCGTCTTGCTGTCATTGACATCGAGGGCGGCAGGCAGCCGATGACGTATTCGGGCGAAAACGGAAATTACATCATAGTATATAACGGGGAACTCTATAACACTGACGAGATACGTTCGGAACTGGAAAAGGATTTTTCGTTTGAAACCCGTTCTGATACTGAAGTCGTACTGAAAAGCTTCGTAAAATGGGGAGAGAATTGCGTTGAACGGTTCAATGGCATATACGCATTTGCGATATATGACGAGGTGCGGCACAGGGTATTTCTTGCGCGAGACAGGATAGGCGTTAAACCTCTCTTTTACGCACTTTGTCAAGACAAGCTGATATTTGCTTCTGAGATACCTGCATTGCTTGAACACCCGGATGTTCCGCATGAGATAGATAGTCAGGGCGTTGCCGAGCTGGTGCTTATGGCTCCCGGAAGAACTTCCGGCTGCGGAGTTATCAGAGGCATAGAGGAGGTGAAGCCAGCCTGCTGCGGATTTTATTCCGCGGAGGGGCTCAAACTCCGGAAATACTGGAAACTAAGCGCTTATGAGCTGAACGAGACCTTTGAACAAACTGTGGAGCACGTCCGCGAATTGCTGCTTGATTCGATACGCCGTCAGCTTGTATCGGATGTGCCGGTGTGTACATTTCTTTCGGGCGGACTCGATTCGAGCATAATATCATCGGTTGCAGCGTCCGAAATGAAAAAGCAGGGGAAGACGCTCCATACATTTTCGGTCGACTATCGGGATAATGATAAATACTTCAAGAAAAGCCATTTCCAGCCGAACAGTGATCCTGAGTATATCCGCTGTATGGCGGAATATCTTGGCAGTGAACACCACTGGACTGTCATTGACACGCCGGAGCTCGTTTCTGCTCTTGATGATGCTGTCGAAGCAAGAGGACTTCCCGGAATGGTCGATGTAGATGCTTCGCTGCTGCTGTTCTGCCGCGAGATAAAAAAGCACGGAACGGTTGCGCTTTCGGGCGAGTGTGCGGACGAGATTTTTGGCGGCTATCCGTGGTACAGGGATAAGGATATACGTATGACAGACGGCTTTCCGTGGGCGCAAAGCACTGCATATCGCAGCAGATTTCTTGCCGATTGTTTTGCCGGAGATATAGACGCTGAGGAGTATGTTTACAATGCTTACAGAAATACTGCTGACAGTGCCGAGAAGCTTCCTTCCGACAGCTCAACAGACAGCCGTATGCGCGAGATGACACAGCTGAATTTTGACTGGTTCATGCAGACTCTTCTTGACCGTAAGGACAGGATGTCGATGTACAGCGGACTTGAAGTGAGAGTGCCGTTCTGTGACCATAGGATAGCGGAATATCTTTACAATGTGAAATGGGAATATAAGGACTGGCAGGGCAGGGAAAAGGGACTCTTGCGCGATGCGATGAAGGAATGGCTGCCTGAAAAGGTGCTCTACCGCATGAAGAGTCCGTATCCAAAAACTCATAATCCTTCATTTCTTGCGGCGGTAACGGAAAAACTGAGGGGAATACTAAGTGACGACACGCCGCTTACAGAAATGATAAAGCGTGAAGAGCTTGAGCGTCTGCTGCGCCATGAGGATAATATTCAGTGGTATGGGCAGCTGATGAATCTTCCACAGACAATAGCCTATTTTATACAGCTTGACTATTGGATGAAGAAATTCAATATAAAAATCATATGACTGGTATCCGGCGCAGAGCTTTACCTCTGCGCCTTTGTATATATTATAAATGTATAGGCTGAGGCTATAAGACGGAACAGTTACGGCAGAAATTGATAGTCAGAATTTCAGCTTGTATGGCGCAAATAACTTTTCAACAGTCAAATTGACTAAAATCAAGTTAAGGGCTTTGCCGTAGTTCACAATTCTTTAAAAAAAGATTAAAAATCAGTCGGTTTATGTTGCATTTGTGAAAATGGTGTGATATAATATTTGTATAAGTTTAACAATGTGCAGCGTTGAGTGTCAATGCTACATTTTGCGCTGTCTTTTTATTTGATTTTGTAGAATAATTGCCGTTTGGGTTATCTGTTATTACACCTGGTATAATTGTTGGTGAATATTGATAAAAAACGGTCGATTATTTATGTCAAAAAAACGATTGAAAAGTAACTCTTAAAATGTTATAATTGTTATTATTAAGACAGTGAGAAACGCTTAGAAAAGCAATATTTTATGGAGGTGGTTTCATGAAGAGTTTTTCCTATGTTGCTCAGGACGCTAGAAACAAACAGGTCAAAGGTGTGATCAGTGCGGAAAGCGAACAGGAATTCCTTAAGAAAATAAAGGAACAGGGCTTATACGTTAAGGATTACAGGGAAAGCGATTCAGACAATTCAAAATCCTTATACAAGTTTTCGATCAAAGAACTTGCATTCTGCTGCCGTCAGCTAAGTGCTATGCTGACTTCGGGTCTTACGCTTGTAAAGTCGATCGATATTCTTGTTAAAGAACAGGAAAGCGAAAAAGCCCGTGCTATATGGCAGGACATTTACGAGAACGTTCAGAAGGGTGAATCCTTCTCGAATTCACTCGAAGCACACGCTGGTTCATTCCCCGAATTTCTGATCTCAATGGTAGGCGCAGGTGAGAGCAGCGGTTCGCTCGATGTAATCATGCAGCGTATGTCTGACCACTACAACAAGGAAAATAAACTCAAGAATACTATCAAGGGTGCTATGATCTACCCGATCATACTTCTTGTACTCTGCATAGTAATCGTTATCTTCCTCTTTACGTTTATCATGCCGACATTCATCGGAATGTATGATGACCCATCCAAGATGCCTGCTCTTACAAAGATCATGGCTGCAATCAGTGACTTCCTGAGATACAAATGGTATATACTCGTTATACTCGTTGTTGCTGCATTCTTTGGAATAAGATATGCTCTCAAGGTTCCGAATCTGAGACTTAAATTCGACAGATTCCTTATCAAGGGACCAGGCTTTGGCCCACTCGTTACAAAGATCTACACCGGCCGTTTCGCTCGTACTCTTTCATCACTTTATTCAAGTGGTATCCCGATGGTAGAATGTCTTGAAAGATCATCTGCTATCCTCGGCAACCGCTATATTGATGAAAAGTTTGTAGAAGTTGTAGATGAAGTTAAGCAGGGTGAAACTCTTTCAGCTGCTATAACAAGAACTGAGATATTTGAGCCGATGTTCTGCTCAGTTATCTTCGTTGGTGAAGAGTCTGGTGCGCTTGACTCGATCCTCGAAAAAACATCTGAATACTACGAAGAAGAATCAGAAGCCGCTGTACAGCGTCTCGTAGGTATGATCGAGCCTATACTCATCATCTTCATGGGCGTTATCATAGGTATGGTTGTTATGGGTATCTACCCGGCAATGTATGGTTCATTCGAAAGTATCGAGAACGAATAAAAACGGAAAGGTGGAAAGATAAATGCTTTCATTTGATATTACCGATAGAAATATACGAGTTGTTAAGGGAACAGAGAGCAACGGCAAGATCAGGATCAGCTCTGCTGCTAACCTTAACGTTGAAGAAGAGCTCATTGTTAATGGTCATGTTAAGGACGTTCCGAACGTTGCAACACTTATCAACGGAGTTCTCAAAAGAAATAAGATGCCTGATAAAGAGGCTATCGTTTCAATTTCCTCAAACCTCACTATCTTTAAGGAAATGAACGTTGTCAAGGGCAAACCGCAGGAGCTCCAGAAAACTGTTAAGCAGCAGATGCAGGCTGAGCTTAACCTCGATGATTCTTATGCAGTATCCTATATCGTAGTAGGTGAGGCTGAGAGAACAGAAGAGAACAGCGAGCCGGCTTACAGGATCCTCGCTACTGCTTGTCCTAACGAGATCATCAACAGTTACAGAGAAGTATTCAAACTCCTCGGTATCTCACTTAAATCAGTAATGATCGGATGTAACTGTATCACAAAGGTACTTCTCGCTGATACAAAGATCAGATCAAAGATGCCTCTCCTTGCTGTACAGATAGATAACAACTTCATCTCACTCAACCTCTATGAGCAGGGACAGCTTTCATTCTCACGTTTCGCTTCTATCGATGCTGCTGACTACGGTTATTCCGACGACTACGTTTTTGAAGCCGTTAACGAGAATATCTTCCGTATGCTCCAGTTCCAGAGAAGCCGTAACACCGGTGAGGTAATTGAGAACGTAATTTTCTACGGTGATACTCACGATTATGTAAGACTTACTGACGAACTTGAAAAGCTCGACCTCAGAACAAGTCTTATCAATGTTCCTCCGCAGATCCACGGTCATGAAAACCTTGAATTCTCACTGTATGCAAACGCTATCGGTGCTATGTTCAAGAGAAACAAAGACACTGAAAAGATCAACCTCCTTGAAACTGATCTCGGTACTGCTGTTAAGAACAGGATCAAGGATGACAGCGCAGGAAACCTCATCTTTATCGGCGCTATCGGTCTTGCAGTTGTTGTAGCAGGCGGCTGGTACGCAGCTCGTGCTATCAAGGCAAAGCACGTTAAGGATGACGTAAAGTCTACTGAGAAGTTCATCAACAGTGAAGATACAAAGCAGAAGCTCACACTTCAGGCACAGCTTCTCACTGTTAAGGATCAGGTTCAGGGCTATTACGATCAGATGAACAATACATATGATGCTTACCTTTCACAGCCTGTAATCGACGGCCCTAAGTTTGAGTCACTTTTAGATGTTGCAAAGAGCACCGGAGAACAGTTCGGTATCGAGAGCGGCATTGTAGCTCATAAGGGCTTCAATAAAGGACAGATCGAACTCGACCTTACAGTTGATGCTGAAATGATCGAAGATAATCCGAAGATGGCTCAGGAGTTCCCGGCAGAATATGTCAAGAACCTTCTTGATGCTAAGGATGCTAACGGAAATACGATATTCGGCGCTGCTACATATTCAGGCTATAAGGTTGAACTGGTTGACGAAAAGGAAAAGGAAGAAAATCCTGACGCAAAGGATAAGGCTAAGTTCAGTGTTAAGGTAAAGATGAACAGCCGCCAGAGCGCTTATAATCCTGATGCTGAGACCGAAGATACAACAGAAGATAAGAAGTAATAGGGGAGAGTGATTAAGATGAAATTAAATTATAGAGACAAGGTTATTCTTGGTATAGTTCTTGCAATTGCTATTTTCCTCGCTGGATATTTCCTTCTTATCAAGCCGAAGAATCAGCAGATCAAAGACGACAATAAGAAACTCGACAAGCTTAAGGTAACTGAAACAGATTACAAGCAGAAGATCGCTCAGATCGATCCTCTCAAGACAAACATTGAAACAATCGTAAATGACACAAATGAGATCACAGCAAAGTTCGTTGCTAAGGACAATGTAAGCGATCCGGTTCGCCTCGATCAGTTCATGCAGCACTTTGCAAATGATAACGACATCAGAATCACAAGCCTTGCAGCTGGTGATATGAAGGAATCAAAGATCCCTTACTACTATGCAGCAGTTGCAAACGAGATCGGTTCAGGTCTTCGTACAGTAGCAGACATCAATGGTGACTACCAGTCGCAGCTTGATCAGGCAAATGCTGAAAAGAATCAGCTTTCTGAAAGAGAAGTCGGCGGTGTTATCCAGACACAGTATGGTATCGAAGCAATCGGTACAAGAGAGAATCTCTGGAAACTCATGGAAGAAATCGAGAACCGCAATGATACAATCATTATTGATTCTGTATCATATACGCTTGAAAAGAAGGCGGAGGCTGAGGATCCCGATAATCTCACAGAAGAAGAAGAGAATAATATCGAAATGGAAGACGAAGTAAAGATTAATATGGTCATTTCAATCTATTCAGTTTACGATTTACCACAGCCAAATTACGAGCATCTTAATGTTGATACTACAAACTCTAAGAAGAAATAAGATGAGTATTCCCTTCGGTTATAAACAAACATAACTTGAAAGGCGGTAAAATGATGAAAACTGAAAAAAGAAAACTAAAAGGTTCAGTTCTCTTTACAGTAGTATCAGTACTTTCGATCATGATCATTTTCATGACCTGTACGCTTGCAATGGCAGCTGCTGCAAATAAGAGATCAAAGAAGACCTATTCATCATCGCAGTCGACTTATACTGCAAGAACTGCTATTGACAGTATGCTTGCAGCAGTTGGTACGAGCAAGGATTTCTCGAAGGCTATCCGCTCGCTCAATGCGAATGATGAAATGAGCATTGTTGTTGATCTCGGTGAGGGTTCACTCGGAAGAGTCAGCAATGCAAAGATCAAAAATATCGGTACAAAAACCGTTTACGATCCTGATGAGAAGGACTGGGTGGAGAGAAATCTCTACTCACTGTCCTGTGATGTTACAATCGGTGGCGAGACCACTACGATCACATCAAGAGTAATGCAGGATCCGCCGGTTTCAAACGGTACAGGCGGCGGTGCGGGCTTCCTTACATACGGAAGTGCTCACCTCGGTACATTCACTTCCATCTGGGGCGGTGCCTACGTTGGTATGGGTGAATGGGACGCTACTGCAGCTGACGGAACACCTGTAAAGAAGAACTGGAATACCGGTGACCTTCAGAACCTCTATGAGTGGCAGCCAAGCTGGATGCCAGACGGTGTGACCTGTGATATTGAACACAGTAATTTATACACACCACTGGATCATCGTCACTGGTCCGGTAAGAAGTACAATCTCCAGAATGATAACACAATTGAGACACCTATGATCTTCAATGGTTCTTTCAACTGCGAAAACATTCTCGAAGTATACTTCACTCAGAAGGATAAGAGTGCTGTTATCTGGGGCGACTTTAATATCAATAACGGTGGTCTCGGATTCAATATGTCTGAAGCACTCAAAAATGACATCAACAATAATAAGGTAAACAATTTGTATGAGCTTCCTTTCATGTATATTGATGGAAAGCTCAAGTGCAGCAATATGCTCACAATGAACAATGTTAAGGGTGCAGCTGTTCCGGCTGAGAATCATCCGGTAAACGTTTTCTGTGGTTCACTTGAACTTACAGAGGCGTGTAACAAATTTGAGATCTGGACTGACCTCTACTGTATGGATAAGGGAGCAGATTCAGTTATCAAGTCAAAGGGTACTGCTCTTTATAACTGGAGCAACTCAGTTATGACCGGTACTTCAAGTATCAGCACAGTCGGCGGTTCACTTTATTCAAATGGTAACCTCAAGATAGATACAGCTGAGCAGGCTCTCGTTATCAAAGGTGACCTCAGAGTTGCCGGAAATCTTGAGATCAGCAACACTGATGTTACAGTTGAGGGCTGCGTTGCAGTTGGCGGCGCAATTGTGCTCAAAGGCGGTAAGAATGGTAAAGGAAAGCTGCACGTCAATGATAAATTCGGTATGACATCCGCTGCTGTTGATACAACTAAGAGCGGTCCTGCTTCCGGTATCTATGCTGATAAGGCTTTGTCTGCTGATGATAAAAATAATCAGTTTACAGGCTCTAAGCTTAACATGGACGGTGTTCATGAGGAAGTTGTGGAAGCGGCTTATGTAAAAGGTCTCAAGTGGATGGTCGCTGCATATAATCCAGCTCCGCCATGGTGTTGGTGTGATCCTGATGGGCTTGAGGCATTTATTAATACGCTTCCGGCTTCTGATAGACCAACACTCAAGCATAATAAAGTTGGTGATCATGAGTTTGATTACTATGATTTTGGCAATTACGATTACAGTACAACACCAGGTGTATCGCCTCCGTTTGTTATCGGCACAACATGGGGTGACTACGAATTCGCTGAGCCTAAGAATTTAAGCAGCAAGTATGTTGACGATGATGGCAATGAAGTAGCTTTAGCTGATAAGATCGAGATCAACGGTGACCTAGTCTATCTATCCTGATTACGCTACAAGAGAATCACTTCTCGGTATTTCATGGCCTGTTGAGGGTATGGAAAAGGGCGAATACATCAAGGAGATCCCGTCAACTGTTACAATGCCTGCACCTATCGACGGCAGCGCATACGGCGGAAACACAATTACAAATAACGCAGTTCTTACAGGTCTCTTTACAACACCTGTAAACATTGAAGCAGACGGTAAGGTCATTTATGTTCAGCTTAGTGATTTCTCACTTGAAGTAAGTGATCCTACACAGTCAAAGCTTAATGTTAAGACTAAAAACGGCGGTAAGGTTTACTTCTCACTCAGCGGCGACATTGAGAACAACTATCAGCTTGATGACGAGCGCAAGGCTAAGAAGAGACTCAAGACCGTTTATGAGTACATGAGCGAGTTCAAACTTGAGGACATCAAGGATGCTCCTTCAGCTTCACTTCCAGTGTTTAAGATTGATGATTACGGCGCTGGTTACACGGCTCCTACAACAGGTATAGACCTCACTTCAAAGTATCCAGATGGTGTTGTTATCAAGGGCGTTCCAAGTATGGATAAGTTCCAGGATAATAATAATGCAAAATTCACTGTAACACCAGGTGCAAGTGATTACTGGATCGTACTTGAGGGACCAACCGATAAGGTGTATAATCCTAACGATCCAAGCACATATTTATCACTTGAAAATGTGGGTATTGAGGTTGACGACACAAATCCAAATGCAGGAATGGTAAAGATCTTCATCAAGGGCAATGTTGCAATGAAGGCTAATTCAAAGATAATTACTAAGAAATATCGTCAATTCATTAATAAGGAATCGGGGGCTCCGGATTACATCTATATGCAGAGTGATCCTGATGATGACAACCTCAAGCCGCCTACAATAAGCGGCAAGACAATGGTTCCGGCTTACATTCCGAATATTGAGATCTATTCAACAGATGCAAGAAATAATCCGAGCCAGAGAGCAAAACTCATCCTTGATGATGATGTTCTTATCACTGGATATATCAGAGCTCCTTACCTTGACATGGAGACAGGTGCTATTACAGAAAAGTCAGAGCTCTTATCACGCATCTACTACGATGGAGTACGTCAGGATTCAACGATCGTTGGCGTAAATCGTTTCGCAGTTCTCGGTTGTATGAACGTCGGCGAGGCAGAAGGCGGAAGCCAGCCTATGCGTGTATTGTACATCAACCGTAATGGCAACAAGCCAGCACCTATTACAGACGCAGAAGGACGCCACCAGTATGAGTCAGTTGAATACATGGCTTATCAGCACTAAGGAGGAATGACGTATGAAGAAGCACCATACTAAACTCAGCGGCATGACTCTTGTTGAGATGATAGTAGCGCTTGCAGTTTTTGCAGCGCTCGCTCTCATCCTCGTTATGATGGGCAACTCTGTTGAAAAGCATTCGCGTGCAGCTACTAACCTCAATAAGAAGGTAGCTGTTGAAGGTCCTATTGCAGAGGGAAGAAATCAGGGAGCTTCTTATCTCGTTAACAACGATGTTGAGATAAAGGTCGCTGTCGGAAACGGCGAGCCTGAAACAATGACAGGTACTTATGTCCCGATCCACGGAACTATGTACTACATTGATCCTAACAGCCAGAACGAGACAGATCCGACCGATCATTCACCTATCCCGGACACAGCTCCGAGTGAAAAGGACTTCACATTCAAATATGTTGTTGTTACTCAGCCAACAGGTTATTTAACAGCACCGTCTACAACTGAACCTGCAACACCGTAAGGAGGGAGTCTTATGAAAAGTAACAATAAACTTAAAGGCTTTACCCTTGTTGAATTGATAGTTGTTATGGCTATCTTCGGTATTCTGATGACAGCTGTAATGCGTGTGTTAACACCGCTCAATAAGCTTTCAAAGCGTGCATCCGTTCAGGAAGCAAATGCTGCTGCGGTTGACAATATGAAGTCTTATCTTGAAAACTCACTAAGATATGCAGATTGCATTGAGACTTGCGTAGGCGGTCTCACAGATGATAAAGGCAGACCTTTTGCGGACTATAATGCGAATGATCTTACCAAAGAATTCGGTATCAGATCATACGATGGTTCTACAAAGGTAACTCCAACAGCTGAAGAGGCTGCGGTCATCAACTTTATTGACGGTCACTTTACCAACAGAGCAAAGCCGGGCACAGATTCCGCTGAACCTCTTGAGGGTACAGTAAGAATGCTCAAGATCGACAATAAGAACGGTGGAAAGATCACTGAATACGAATGGGATTTTGAGTCTGGTTATACTTTCACAAATTATTTTGACGCTGAAACTGAGGTCGGCGGTGTTACATACCCGAAGGGCGCAGTTAAAGTCAAGGTAGTTACAGATCCTATTACAGGTCTTCCTGAAACAGATCCGAACACAGGTGATGTAATCGTTGAGAACGACATCGGAAGAGTTAACGCTACTATCAGCAATAAGAGAGTTACTGAGGACGTTATAAATCCGGCTTACTATGAGAATTATGCTTTCTATATAGCACCGGGATATAATGAACTCGATACTATCATGGATGAGGACAGTGTTTTAGGCTTCGGTGAAGTTGAAAACAATTCTGATGACTATTACGCAATGATAAAGCCTGTAACAAAGGAAGTTGACGATGGAGCAGGCAATATAACAAAGTTCCAGTATACTGATGAGTCCAAGTTCTTTAACAAGGATATGTTCTCACTCAGCGTTATCACTTTCAAAAATGATACTTTTGATGATGGTGCCGCAGGTGAGAGTTATGTGAACAAGGGTACTTGCACAGATGAAGACGGAAAGACAAGAGTTGCTTTCCACTCTCCATTCGCAGTAACCAACACAAATATGTCTCTCGTTAATATCAACTCAGTGTTCAGCGAGGGCAGAGCCGGTTCTTCCGGTATTGAGAACTGGGGACCTGTTAGATATAACGGACCAAAGGATAATCTGGGCAAGAATTATAAGCCTACTGATCTTGTAGACAGCGGAAGCGGTACATGGCTGTATCAGAAGATAACCGGTACAGAAGCTTACCAGCTTGGCAACAGATTATTTGCTCATCCGGCAGTTCCTGCTGACAAGAGCGATGAATGCATCTACTTTATCTATACACTTCCAGATTTTAAGTAATAAAAAAATACAGGCAGCAGTCAAATGCTGCTGCCTGTACTAATTTTTTGATCATTGCTGGGCTGGTGCCTGAAGAAGCTTTATGTACCAATCAGCGATACGATTTCCCCAAAGAGCTCCGATCGCAATGCCGATCGAAAGGAATGGTCCGAATGCAAACTTTGAATTGCCGGTCACATACTTATTGATGAGACCTGCTAAAGCTGCAACAACTATTCCGATCAATGCTGAAACGATAATAGCTTTTGTTCCAAGGAGAGCACCTGCTGCAAACATCAGTATCGTGTCTCCGAGTTCAATAGCACGGTAGTCTTCACCGGTCTTTTTTCTGATGAAAACTCTGCTGACCTCACCGATGATATAAAACGGAAGGCTGATAGCAAATGCCCCGATAATTCTCGGTAAGAGTGAAGCGCGGTCTGTAAAGAAGAAAGATGGGATAGCAAGAAGGAAAATAAGAGCGACGATTATCATGTCGATCTCCATTGTGTCCCAGTCCATGAAGCCGACCACAATAAGAAGAGAAACCAGAACGCAGGTTATTATGGAGTCAGCATTAAAATCCAGAACAAAAAAAGTAAGGACATAGAGAAATCCGTTAAGACTCTCAACTATCGGATATCTCGGCGAGATCTTTTCTCCGCAGCTGTGACATTTTCCTCTCAGAAACAGCCAGCTGAATACAGGGATGAGATCACAGGCTCGAATCTTCGCGCCGCAGGTCATACAGTGCGATGAGCGCTTGATGAGCGATTCGTGACGCGGAAGCCTGAGAATAACAACATTCAGAAAGCTGCCGATGGATATACCAAATATGAAAGCGGCAAAATAGAATGTTATCAGAAAAACAGGATTTGCTTCGTCACTATGAAGCGTGTTAAAAAATTCTGACATGGGGTTTACCCCTCCTTACATTATTTAAAGTGCATATACTTATTATAGCATAATCCAAATAAATTTCAAGTATATTCTTCAATTAAAATTTATATAAGCGGAGGTTTGTTATGAGAAACGAGAGAATTGGTGACTACTTAGTCAGCCAGGGGCTTATCAACGATGATCAGCTCCAGAAGGTTCTTGCAGCCCAGAAGGAGTCTAACGGAACCAAAAAGTTCGGCGATGTTGTCGTTGAGCTCGGCTTTATGTCGGAAGTGAACTTTACTAAGGCACTTGCCGGAAAGCTGAGAGTTCAGTATGTTGACCTCGATAATACTGAGATCAACACAGAAGCAGTTCAGAAGGTTCCCGAAGCGCTTGCAAGAAAGCATACTGTAATCGCTATCAATGTTCAGGGTAAACGACTGACTGTTGCTACCAATGATCCTGTTAACTTCATCGTTCTTGAAGATATCAAGGTATCGACCGGTATGGATACAGTTCCGGTACTTGCTACAACATCTGCGATCAACAAGGCTATCGGTAAGTGCTACTCAATGCAGAACGTTGACAGCGTTCTTGAAGGTGTAACTTCAATGGCTGGTGACCTCGGTGAAATGAGTGCTGAGGATGCAGAGGCTAAGGACAGAGTTGAAAATGCTCCTATCGTTAAGCTTGCTACAACTATCGTTGAAAACTCTTACAGAGCAGACGCTACCGATATTCATATCGAGCCGTTTGAAAAGTATACAAGAATCCGTATCCGTGTAAACGGCGACCTTGTAGAACTTATGAATATTTCAAGTGCTGTTCATAACGCACTTACAACACGTCTTAAGCTTATCAGCGGCATGAACATCGCTGAAAAGCGTATCCCTCAGGACGGCCGTTTCACTCAGGTAGTTGACGGAACAACTCTTGATGTCCGTGTATCATCGCTTCCTATGGTTAGTGGTGAAAAGATAGTTATCCGAATCCTTTCAACCGGTCAGATCGCTCTTCGTAAGATCACAGACCTCGGTATGTCTGACTATAACTATCAGCTCTTTGAATCAATGCTTCGAGTTCCTCAGGGTGTTATCCTTGTTACAGGACCTACCGGTTCAGGTAAAACAACAACTCTTTACGCTGCTCTTGGTGAGATCGCTAAGCCGAACGTAAACGTTGTAACAGTTGAGGACCCAGTCGAAAAGAATATTGATGGTATCAACCAGTGTCAGGTTAACCAGAAGGCAGGTATGACATTCGCAGCTGCCCTTCGTTCAATTCTCCGTCAGGACCCTGACGTAGTAATGGTCGGAGAGATGCGTGACTCGGAAACTGCCGATATCGGTATCCGTGCCGCTATCACCGGACACCTTGTTCTCTCCACACTTCATACAAACGATGCTGCTTCAACAGTTGTTCGTCTCGTTGATATGGGCGTTGCTCCTTACATGGTTGCAACATCACTCATCGGCGTTATCGCTCAGCGACTTGTTAAGGTTCTTTGTCCTGAGTGTAAGAAGCCAAGAATGTCTACTGATGAAGAAAACGAACTCATGGGAATCCCATCATCTATCCAGATATTTGAGCCATGCGGCTGCCCATCCTGCAACAATACAGGTTACAGAGGAAGAACCGCTATCCATGAGATCATTCACTGTTCCGCTAACGTTCGTACTATCATCGCTGCAAACGGAAGCAAGGAAGAGATCGAAGCAGCTGCTAAGGCAAACGGAACTAAGCTTCTTCGTGATAACGTTTCTGAACTCGTTCAGGCTGGTCAGACTTCGATCACTGAGCTTATCAGAACAACATATACAGTATAATTACAGCGGGAGGATAATACCATGTCAATAGAAATTAATAGAATTCTCGATGAAGTAAGACTTCTCGGCTGCTCAGACCTTCATTTCACTAACGGTATTGCTCCGGTAGTACGTCTTAACGGTACACTCAGAACAATGCGTTCACAGTATCCGGAAATGGATGAAGAGGAGATACTCAACATCGTAAACCAGATGACTAATGATGCTCAGCAGACAAGCGTAAACCAGCATCACGATACCGACTTCTCGTTCCAGACAAGAAGCGGCTACCGTCACCGTGTAAATGTATACTTCCAGAAGGGAAAGCCGGCTATCGCTATCCGTCTTCTCAGAAATGACATCCCGACACTTGAAGACCTCGGACTTCCTCCGATACTTCAGGATTTCTCAATGCGTCCGCGTGGACTCGTTCTCGTAACAGGTCCTACCGGTTCAGGTAAGTCAACAACTCTTGCAGCTATGATCGACTTCGTAAACCTGAACAGAAGCGCACACGTAATCACAGTTGAAGACCCTATCGAGTACGTTCACGAGCATAAGAGATGTATGGTAAACCAGAGAGAGATCGGCGATGACGTACCAAGCTTCGCACTCGCTCTCCGTGCTGCACTCCGTGAAGACCCGGATGTAATCCTCGTAGGAGAAATGCGTGACTTCGAGACCATTCAGGCTGCTGTAACCGCTGCCGAAACCGGACATCTCGTACTTTCAACACTTCATACAACATCAGCAGCAGATACTATCAACCGTATCATCGACGTTTACCCTGAGCATCAGCAGCAGCAGATCAGAACACAGCTCGCTAACAACCTCGTTGGCGTTATCGCTCAGACTCTTATTCCTAAGAAGGACGGTACAGGACGTATCGCTTGTATGGAAATCCTTAACTGTACTGACGCCGTTGCAGCTCAGATCCGTGATAACAAGATCCACCTTATCCAGTCTACTATCCAGACCGGTAAGCAGCAGGGCATGATGAGCCTTGATATGGAACTTGCAAAGTATGTTAAGAATAACATCATCTCTGAGGTCGATGCTATTGATAAGTGTCAGGATAAGCAGGAGTTCTATCGTTTCCTTGCACAGCTCGGATAACAGAAATACATATTATAATAGAAGCGCGGCGAAGAAATTTGCCGCGTTTTTTATAACGCTAAAAAATGGCTGAAAACAGCATTATTTCACTAATGTAAATAAGTAATAACATATAGCAATTCTGTCAAAATGACCAAGAAGTGCCGCTTCGTATAGTTTAAAATGACTGAAACCGGAAAAAACGGCTCAAAATAATGACGAATGGTCATTATTTAATTAAAGGATGGCCACGGATTCTGTCTTTCATTATATACTTTTCGTAGTCAGAGGTGATAGAGCTGTGATATACGGTCTATAAATATTACGATTTGTATATGAAAATGTGAATAATACAATATGCAGATTAAAACAATAAATTAATTCACAGAACGTTGTGCATTTTGACGAAAAAAAGTCAAAAATGAACCGTTTTTGAACGGCGGATGTAAAAAATAAGGAAACTGTATCTAATTTTTTAGAAAAGTATTGACATTTTATGAATGAAGTGCTATACTATAATCACAGGGAAGGGAAAGGGAAACAAACTCAGAGACAACAATCTGAAGGACCTCCGAAAGGTGATGAGCCCTCGGAAGTGACACCCGGATGAGTCGGAGATGATCCCCGGACCTAAAAATCGTGTGACGGCAAAGCGCCGCACAAAATTATTATAAAAGGAGGGTTTTCGTTATGAAAACTACAAAGAAAGGTTTTACCCTTATCGAACTTATCGTTGTTATCGCAATCATCGGTGTTCTCGCAGCTATCCTCATTCCTTCAATGCTCGGATATGTAAGAAAGTCCAAGATCTCATCTGCTAACTCAGCAGCTTCTTCAATCCAGAAGGGCTTCGAGGCAGCTCTCACAGACGCAGA
>ONAI01000036.1 GCA_900315755.1 uncultured Ruminococcus sp. | reverse complement strand
GGTATCTCAACTACGGGATTGTTCACGCAGCTTTTAACGTTTCCCCAGCTGTCGGCAACTGCTGTAAGCTGTCCGGCAGGACCGCCGCCGTCCACACGGAGAGTTACAGTATCGCTCTCTCCCTTCAGCATATATCCCATTAACGAAGCGGCAATACTCAGTCTGCCGAGACCAGCAGTAACAACCGCTGATGTCTTGTGTATTCTTTCTATTTCTGAAACTATATCCTTTGCATCGAGGACCTCAGCAAATGCTGAGCCGTCAGCTGAGATAGCCCTGTATAACTTACCCATAATAACCTCCGGTTTTATAATTCTAAAGATACTTCTGGATTACGCTTAAAAATGCTGTCCGCTGCGGATACACCTTGCCGCATAGACTATGCGCTGCGAATCCGGTGCAGGCGGATCGAATGTATCATCGCCGTACTTTGCAAGCACTTCAAATCCGGTCTCACTAAGCAGACGCTCAATTTCCTCTTCCGAATATGCCTTTTCCGAAAAGCCGTCCGAACTTCTCGACCACATTCCATTTTCCTCGCGCTCAAAGAATTCAAGATTCATCTTCACTTCATCGGTCTCAGGAACAAGTGTGTTCTCCCAGACACAGAAAACGTCTTCTGTCTCATAGGTGAAGGTGTTATTTGCAAGCACATTCCGGTGCTTGTAAAGAGTGTTCACATCGAAGATAAAAAGTCCGCCGATTTCCGAGAAGAATGCTACATTCTCAAAAGTCTTGCGGACATCATCGAGCGATGCAAGATGATTCACGCTGTCGAGGGCGCAGACCGCAATATCTATCGTGCCGAACATATCAAGCTTTCTCATATCCTGACAAAGATACTGTATATTCCTTCCACTCACGAATTTCTTATCGAGTGCGATATTCAGCATTTCATCAGAATTGTCCACGCCCACAACGTCGTATCCGAGATCCGCCATGACCTCGGATATACTTCCCGTTCCGCAGGCAAGATCAAGCAGGATATTCTCCTTAGTCGTTTTGAATTTCTGTATTATAGCATGGAAATACTCACCGCGCTTCCTGTAATCAATGTTCGCGGTGAGTTCATCGTAATACCTTGCAAAAGCGCTGTATCCGCTCATACCTATCTCCTTAATCTTTTGCGTGTGAAGCGAGCAGTTCCGAATACTTATGTCTGAACTGCTCAAAACGTCCCTCATCGAGCGCATCTCTTATCTTTTCTGTAAGAGTATTGTAAAAGTAGAGGTTATGCTGAACTGCAAGACGTCCTGCAAGCTGCTCATTAGCCTTGAAGAGATGTCTTACATAAGCCCGTGAGAAGTTGCGGCAGGTCGGACAGTCACACTGCTCATCGACCGGTCGCGGATCGGTCTCATACTTTTTATTGCTGAGGTGCATTATGCCATTCCATGTGAATACTGTCGCATGACGCGCATTTCTGCTCGGCATTACGCAGTCGAACATATCTATTCCCCTTGCAACTGCTTCGATTATATTTGAAGGAGTGCCTACTCCCATGAGGTAACGCGGCTTATTCACCGGCATATAAGGCTCTACTACGTCAATTATGCGGTACATTTCTTCGGTAGGTTCTCCGACAGCAAGTCCGCCGATAGCATAGCCGTCAAGATCAAGCTTTGCGATAGTTTCCATATGCTCGATACGGATATCGTCATATGTAGAGCCCTGACCGATGCCGAAAAGCATCTGCTTTTTATTTATCGTATCCGGAAGGCTGTTCAGTCTTGCCATTTCCTCCTTGCATCTTATGAGCCACCTTGTTGTACGCTCAACAGATGCCTGAACATACTTTCTCGGCGCAGGATTCTCCACGCACTCGTCAAAAGCCATAGCGATAGTCGAGCCGAGATTCGACTGTATCTGCATACTCTCCTCAGGTCCCATAAAGATACGTCTGCCGTCGATATGTGAAGCGAAATAAACGCCTTCTTCCTTTATCTTACGCAGCTTTGCAAGCGAGAACACCTGAAATCCGCCGCTGTCAGTGAGAATAGGCTTGTCCCAGTTCATAAACTTGTGAAGTCCGCCCATCTGCTTGATGACATGATCGCCGGGACGCAGATGAAGGTGATAGGTATTGCACAGCTCGACCTGGGTTTTGAGACCTTTCAGGTCAACAGACGATATTCCGCCCTTGATAGCGGCTGCTGTACCTACGTTCATGAAACAGGGAGTCTGGAAAGTGCCGTGTACAGTCTCAAACTGACCTCTACGGGCTTTGTTTTCAGTTTTGAAAAGAGTAAACATATATGCTCCTTTGTATGTATTTTTGAGGATCAGTCAAGATCGAACATCTTGCCCTGATCGGGGGTCCTGTCCTCACGGCGTCCGTAGAAACCGATGAGCTCGCCGTTTGTGTTTCTTATGGCAAGGATATACATATCCATATTGTTATTCTTGTCATGAAGTGCAAAGACCTTGTTGTTCTTCACATCCTCCTTAAACCATTCAATACTCATAACGACCTTGCTAAGCATTTCCTCGTCAATAAACGATTCAAGAAGTTTTCCGGTAAACATATAACTATTCTTATAGCATTTTTCTGCAACGGGATTAACATAGATTATTCTGTAATCAAGATTGCATATAATTATCGGTCCTTCTTCTGAATCAACTATTCCTTTGAAAAACTCATTAAGATCAGGCTCAGACATTTCAATTCTCCTTTAGTAATATATATTTTACAGTATACACATACTGTCTCCAAAACTGAAGAAACGATAGCGCTCTGCAACTGCTGTTTTGTATGCGTTCATTGTATTGTCGTATCCCATAAACGCTGAAACAAGCATGATAAGCGTACTCTCCGGCAGATGAAAATTTGTTATTAGTCCGTCTATGCACTTGAACTCATACGAAGGATAGATGAATATATCTGTATATCCCTCATGCTCTGCTATCTCACCATAGAACGTCGCAACACTTTCAAGTGTGCGGCAGGTAGTTGTTCCGACAGCTATAACACGTCCGCCGTTTTTCTTTGTCTCATTTATGAGATCGGCTGTCTCCTTCGGAAGGTAATAGTGTTCGCTGTGCATTTTATGATCAAGGACATTATCTTCCTTTACCGGACGGAATGTTCCAAGTCCGACATGGAGCGTAACAAAGGCAGTCTTTATTCCTCTTGCCCGCAGATCATCAAGCATTTCCGGAGTGAAATGCAGTCCGGCTGTCGGAGCGGCTGCCGAACCGAGTTCACGCGAATATACCGTCTGATAGCGTTCCTTATCCTCAAGCTTTGCGGTTATGTAAGGCGGAAGCGGCATTTGTCCGACATCCTCAAGAGCGGTAAAGAAATTGCCTTCGCATTCAAACTGTACGATGCGGTTGCCGTCGTCCTTGACTTCTTTGACCTCGGCAATAAGTCTTCCGCCGCCAAAACTGAACCTTGTTCCGACCTTTGCCTTCTTTCCGGGACGGCATATTATCTCCCACAGCTTATCACCCTTCTGTTCAAGCAGAAGAAATTCAATAAAGGTCTTGTTCTCGATCTTTTCACCGTAAAGACGCGCCGGGATAACACGCGAATCATTCATTACCAGTAAATCACCTTCTCTGAGGTGCTCGCATAAATTATAGAAATGATCGTGCGTTATCGAACCGTCTCTGCGGTCAACGCACATCATCCGCGAGGAATTGCGCGGTTCTGCCGGATGCTGAGCTATAAGCTCCTCCGGAAGATCATAGTAAAAATCTGATTTAAGTAGTTCCATTCAATTGCTCCTTATATTTTAAGGCTGCGGAGATACTGCTTCTGCTCGTCTGTCACACGGAAACTCTCAGCGGCTTTCTGTATCGTTTTGTTATGTGTCCACTTATCAAGACATTTTTTCTCTATGTAAGGCAGCACTTCGTCATAATTCTTGGCAAGAGCCGTTGCAAAGTACCATGCCCGCATCATATTTACGTAATATTCATCCGAAACAGCAGATACAACTCTTTCGGCATATTCTTTCCGGAAATATTCACCGAGAAAATGCCTCATAAGAACACCTATCGCAAACCTTATAGTGTAAGTATGCCCGGATGCAAGCCATTTGTCCGCATAGGTTATAAGTTCATCGCGGTGCTTAGCAAATACCTTCGGCGAAAGCTGGTCACAAGTCGCCCAGTTGTCAACGTAAGGCAAAAAGGCTTCAAGCAGTACGATGCAGCGCTGAAAATCCTTTTCTTCCGAGATAATGAATGAGTGAAGCTGATCCTCTTCAAAGTATCTGTGAGGCAGCGCATCAAGGAATTCTCCGGTATCGCTGCGCTTTCTGAGTTCTTTTGCAAATCGTTTCAATTCAGGCGTCTTGACCCCGATGAAATGCTCTCTTCCGAGCGAAGGCGTGAGATTCTTCTGAAATTCTGCGTATTTTTCATCTTTAATTATGAATAATCCCGCTTCAATGTCAGTCAAGATACTCATGAAGAACGTCCTTTCAAATTATTTTTTGTAAAATTTCCGAAAACTGTTGACAACGTGCCGCTAAAGTGCTATTATGTAAACAAGGTAGAGGTGCGGCTGCGATCAGTACCTGTGCACGGGAATGCCTGTTCCAATGGTGTACAGCGAAAGGCAAGGCTGCCGAAGAACGGCTTTTTAGGCAGATCTCGTTCTGGCTGTATATTCAACAGGTATGCAGTTGTCATCATTGCGTATGGTGGAGAGCTATCGGCAGAACTTTTATCAGCTTTGCCAACATTTCTATTATAACGCATGATGAACCGGTTTGCAACCGGTTTTTGTTATTTTTGTGCAAATTTTTATTTAAGGAGAATTTTTATGAAACAGTACAATGTAGGTATCATCGGCGCAACGGGTATGGTAGGTCAGAGATTTGCCACACTCCTTGAGAACCACCCGTGGTTCAATGTAAAGGTCCTCGCAGCTTCACCCAGAAGCGCTGGTCAGACTTACGAACAGGCTGCCGGAAGCCGCTGGAAAATGACAGTTCCTATGCCGGCTGCAATGAAGGATATGGTACTCCTTGACGCAACTTCAGACATCGAAAAGATCGCTTCTATGGTAGATTTCTGCTTCTGTGCAGTTGATATGAAAAAGGATGAGATCAAGGCTCTTGAAGAAGCTTATGCAAAGGCAGAATGCCCGATCGTTTCTAATAACTCCGCTCATAGATTCACTCCTGATGTTCCTATGGTAGTTCCGGAGATCAACCCGGATCATATCGAGATCATCAAGTCACAGAGAAAGCGTCTTGGTACAAAGAGAGGCTTCATCGCTGTTAAGTCAAACTGCTCTATCCAGAGCTATGTTCCTGCACTTCATCCGCTCAGAAAGTTTGGTCTCAAGAACGTTCTCGCCTGCACATATCAGGCTATTTCCGGTGCCGGAAAGAACTTCGAGACATGGCCGGAAATGATAGATAACCTCATCCCGTTCATCGGCGGAGAAGAAGAAAAGTCCGAACAGGAGCCGCTCAAGGTATGGGGCGAGATCAAGGGAGATGAGATCGTAAAGGCTTCATCACCTTCGATCACAACTCAGTGTCTCCGTGTACCTGTTTCAGACGGTCACACAGCTGCTGTATTCGTAAGCTTTGATAAGAAGCCTTCCAAGGAGGAAATACTCCAGCTCTGGAAAGACTTCAAGGGCGTTCCTCAGGAACTTGAGCTTCCAAGTGCTCCGAAGCAGTTCATCCACTACTTTGAGGAGGATAACCGTCCGCAGGCTAAACTCGACAGAAACCTCGAAGGCGGTATGGCTGTTTCAACAGGTCGTCTCCGCGAGGATACACAGTATGATTACAAGTTCGTTTGTCTCTCTCACAATACTTTAAGAGGTGCAGCAGGCGGCGGCGTTCTCCTTGCTGAACTCCTCGCAGCAAAAGGATACTTTGATTAAGCGGGGAGCCCCCGCTGGCTTCCACGCTGCCACTCGTAAACTCGTTCACTCTTCACAATCGGCAGCATCTGCTATCGCATACGGAACATAATCTCAAATGCTGTTTTGATATTGCTGTAAACATATTCTGCAGCATATATCCTGACTGTCAGGAATTATTGAAAATTCTTATGTCAATAACTAAAACTCAAAAATCGTAATGTGTCTGTGCGAAGCGTATTTAATTACGTATTCCGCATTCCGAATCCCTAATTATATGAAAGGATCTAGTCTATGAAGAATACTATTTTCACCGGCGCTGGTATTGCTATAATAACCCCTATGAACAGCGACGGTTCTATAAATTACGATGAACTCGGAAAGATCATCGACGATCAGATCGCCAGCGGTACTGATGCTATCGTTATCTGCGGTACTACCGGCGAATCCGCTACCATGACCGATGACGAACACCGCGACTGCATCAAGTTCGCTGTAAAGCACGTTGCAGGCAGAGTTCCTGTTATCGCCGGTGCAGGCAGCAACGATACAAAATATGCAGTTGAACTTTCAAAGGAAGCTGAAGCTGCCGGTGCAGACGCTCTTCTCCATGTTACTCCATATTACAATAAGGCTACACAGAAAGGTCTTATCGCACATTTTACAGCTATCGCTGATGCTGTAAACATCCCGATAATCCTTTACAATGTTCCAAGCAGAACCGGCTGCGGACTTGAAGTTTCAACAGTAAAGGAACTTGCAAAGCATAAGAATATCGCAGCTATCAAAGAAGCAAGCGGCAATATCAGCTTCGTTGCAAAGCTTGCTGCTGAATGCGGCGATAATATCGACATATACAGCGGCAATGATGATATGGTAGTGCCTGTTATGTCACTCGGCGGTAAGGGCGTTATCTCCGTTGCATCACACGTTATCCCTAAGCAGATGCATGATATGGTGCAGTTCTGCCTTGATAACAATTTTGCAGAGGCTACAAAGCTCCAGCTTGAATACCTCGATATCATCAACAACCTTTTCATTGAGGTAAATCCTATCCCTGTAAAGGAAGCTATGAACATGATGGGCTGGAACGCAGGTCAGTGCCGTCTGCCGCTCTGCGAAATGACAGACGAGCACAGAAATAAGCTCAGAGCTGCTCTTACAAAACACAACCTCATTAAGTAATTAAAAATCAGGAATGCGTAATTTGGAATTAAAGTAAAGGAAGTGTAAAAATCATGACAAATATTGCTATTTGCGGTGCTAACGGAAAAATGGGCAAAAATGTATTTGCCTGTGCTGATGGACGCGATGACTGCAAGGTCATCGCCGGAGTTGACGTTTTTACTAAGCAGTATGCTGATTTCCCGATAGTTGAATCTCCCGACAAGCTGCCGGAAAAGCCTGATGTTATCATCGACTTCTCAAATCCAGCTCTGCTCCATAATCTTCTCGGCTACTGTCTCTCTACCGGAACTCCTCTCGTTATCGGCTCAACCGGTTACAGCGATGAACAGATCGCACAGATCAAAAGCGCCGCTCAGCAGATACCGGTATTCTTTACATTCAATATGTCTCTCGGCATAAATCTGCTTGTTCAGCTTGCCAAGAAGGCTGCTTCCGTTCTCGGAGATCAGTTCGATATTGAGATCGTTGAGAAGCATCACAATCAGAAGATAGACGCTCCGAGCGGTACCGCTATCATGCTTGCAAACGCTATCAATGAAACTCTTGATAACTCAAAGCACTATGTTTACGACCGTCACTCACGCCGTCAGAAACGCGAAAAGTCCGAGATCGGTATGCACTCTATACGCGGCGGTACTATCGTTGGTGAGCATGATGTCATATTTGCCGGAAACGATGAAGTTATCACACTTTCTCACTCAGCAGCTTCAAAAATGGTATTCGCAAACGGTGCTGTAAATGCAGCTGTTGCTATCAAGGATCAGCCTGCCGGTCTTTATGATATGTCGCTTATAGTATGATAGCTGACTTGATCTATCAATAATCATAACATCAGGAGAATATCTATGCTTACACATACAGGTACTCTTACAATAGAAACTGATCGTCTCATTTTAAGGAAATTTGAATACTCGGATGACGAAGCTATGCTCAGATACTGGGTCGCAGATGAAAAGGTGCAGTCTCTTTATTCTGAACCGGTTTACTCGACAAAAGAAGAAGTCAAAGGGCTTCTTGATAAGTATATCGGCTCTTATACAAAAGATGATTACTACCGCTGGGCTATCATTGATAAGGAAATCGGCGAATGCATCGGTCAGATAGCATATTTTCTCGTGGATAACAAGAACCATTTCGCTGAGATCGAATACTGCATAGGTACTGATTTTCAGTGCAGAGGTTATGCAACAGAGGCTACCAAAGCTTTGATAGACTTCGGATTCAATAAAATGAATCTGCATAAGGTTCAGATATGCACCAAAACTATCAACGCTCCGTCAAAAAGAGTTATCGAAAAATGTGGTTTCACTTATGAAGGCACTCTCAGGGACTATTTCTTCTGGAATAACCAGTATGTAGGCAGATTGTATTTTTCTATACTCAGAAACGAATACGAAAACAAGAGGTGAATTATGGCTGATAAAGAAACACTTGAAAGAGTCCGCGAGTTCTTCGAGGGGGATCGCTATGCTATGGATACAGGCGTTTTTATCGAAGAGATAGATGACCACTACGCTAAATGCAGTCTCGTTATAAATGATAGGCACAGAAACGCTATGGGCGGTGTTATGGGCGGTGTTTACTTCACACTTGCTGATTTCACTTTTGCCGTTGCTTCTAACTGGCAGAAGGCTGGTATAGTCGGTCTTAACTGTGACGTTTCATATATCGGCGTTCCAAAGTCTGATAAGCTTATAGCTGAAGCGCGACTGGTCAAAGAGTCAAAGCACATCAGCACCTATAACGTTGAAATAAGAGACAGCCTTGGCAATATTACTACAATAGTCCAGTGTCTTGGCTTCAATGTGAATAACAGGTAAACTAAAAGCCCTGCATAATGCAGGGCTTTTTTGTGTCAACCTGATATTTTCTCAGATTTACGTGCAACTTTTTTGGCTTTCTTTATCTCATACATCTTATCATCAGCTTCCTGTATTATACTATACAGAGTGGTATTAGCATCAGGAGTAACAATTATGCTTCCGATACTTGCTGAAAGCGTATACGGCTTTTTGATGATAGAATTCATATTCTCGATACGGCTGTCGAAGCGTCTCTGAAGAGCATCCGCAGCTGCATTGGTAACACCTATCTCAAAGATAACGAACTCATCTCCGCCGAATCTCGCACAGATGCTTCTTCTGCCGCAGCACTCCTGTATCACGCTCGCAAGACGCTGTATAGCGAAATCGCCTTCGTTATGTCCGTAATTATCGTTTATGAACTTCAGACCGTCCATATCAACAAAGCTTAGCATGAGTGCTTTCTTCTTTTCAACGCATTCCTTGAACATATCATCAGCAACATTAATAAATCCGTTGCGGTTATAAACGTTACAAAGCGGATCTATTACATACAGGCGATTAAGTTCCTCCATAGCCTTATTAAGGTGGAAAAGCTTTCTGACGTTTTCAAGTGAATTGCTGATATTCATGGTAAGAGTATGACAAAGCAGGCTATTTGTCGGGAAATCTCCGTTAGTGACTATATAGTATCCAAGGCATCTCTCACGGAAATGCAGCGGTAGGAAATAGCTGACATTTCCGCCTGTCTCGAACGGCTCGGGATACATCTCATAACTCGGGAAGTAACCAACACCGCGAACTGTTCCCTTATCCCATATAAGAGGAGCTGTCATATATCCGCAGAAGCCTGATTCCTCAATTACTTCAAGTGAAGGATTCACATTGAAAGAATCCTTCCAGTCCTCAGTGAGGCACATACAGAACTTTTCACAATTAAGCTCTGATATGAATTCACAAAGAGCCTCAGAATGCTCGCTTTCGCTTTCAGTCTCAGCAAGTCTTGCGGTAAGGCGATTCAGCATTGCGATATGTTCATTTGTACTCTCTGTATGCGAATATGTACGCTTTTTGTATTCTCTGAAATCATCAATACTGTCAGAAGTACATCCGCAGCTTTCCGAGAATACCGGACTTGCTTCAAGACGTGTTTTTTTCATTTCTTTGCCTTCCATGACAAAATCAACGATCGTCACACAAGCTTTATATCCTGCATCGTATAGCGGTCTTTTCACTGATGTGAGAGAGGGACAGTAATTTCTTGCGCTGTAAGTATAGTCAAATCCGGTAATAAGGACGTCTTCCGGAATCCTGTATCCGAGCTTTTCGAGAGCTGTTGCCGCTGTAAGTGCCATTGCGTCATTCGCGCATATAAAAGCATCAGGCAGCGGAAGCTTTGAAGCCTCAAACTTCTCAATAGCTCTTTTACCGTCAAGACTTCTGAACTCTCCGTAATAGATACGGTTTTCATCGACATCGAGTCCATGCTCTTTCATCACATCGAGATACGCATGATAACGCGCTTTAGCCTCAGGATTAGCAAGAGGTCCTGATATAAAATTTATCACCTTTGCGTTATGCTCAACTATGATATGTTCGATCATAGCTCTCATAGCCGTGGTATTATCAATACTGATATTGCAGAATTCAGGGTAATCATCGCAGTCAAATACAACACATGGAATACCTGATTCACGGGCACGTTCAATGATCTCAACCTTGACATTAGGATCGCTTATAGTATTCGTCATAAGGATAGCACCATCAAAGCTTGCAAAATCAATAAGCCTGTAAATGCTGTATTCTCCTATATCGAAGCGTTTGCTTGCAAGCATTCCGCCAAATGCTGCAAAATAAGTAACATTAATGCTGCGTTCACGGGCAGCGTCATTTATGCCTGTGATAATATTATGCTGGTATTCCTCGTCGAGACCTGCAACGACTACCGCAATGTTAAGAAGCACTTCATTATTCATTATATCCACCCTCTATCGCATAATATCGTATAGGTTATATATACATTATACCATTTTTTGTATAAAATTAAAGTACATATTATTAATAAAAATTTTTTTGGATGTATGCACATATAATTCCTTCTGCCTTTATGCAATATAACGAATTATTTATACAAATAGAATAATGTAAGCCTGAATTTCCAGCATAATCAGGATCATTTTCATACAAAAAGCGTACCGCCGGAGCGATACGCTAAAATTGTACATTATTCAATGCTTATCAGGAAGCATCAGAGTTCAGAACAGAATTCGACCTTTTCGCCGTTGAGTATCATATTCGTTGTGCGAACTGCACACATTTTTCCGCACATCGAGCAGGTGTGGCGCTCTGCGATAGGAGTGCTTTCATAGTAGCTGCGAGCCTTTTCAGGGTCAACTGCAATTTCAAACATCTTCTCCCAGTCAAGAGCGTGACGAGCCTCAGCCATTGCGTTATCAGCGTCCATAGCGTGAGGAAGTCCCTTTGCAATATCAGCAGCGTGTGCAGCTATGCGGCTTGCGATGATGCCTTCCTTAACATCATTTGCATCAGGAAGTCTGAGGTGCTCCGCCGGAGTTACATAGCAGAGGAAGTCTGCACCGCTTGCAGCAGCAATAGCACCGCCGATAGCGGAAGTAATGTGGTCATAGCCCGGGAATATGTCAGAAACGAGAGGTCCGAGAACGTAGAATGGTGCATTGTGGCAGATACGCTTCTGAAGCTTCATATTCGCTGCTATCTGATCCATTGCCATGTGTCCGGGGCCTTCGACCATTACCTGTACATCCTTTGCCCATGCACGTTCTGTAAGTGCGCCGAGTTCGATGAGTTCAGCTATCTGACCGCCGTCTGTTGCGTCATCAAGACAGCCCGGACGAAGTGCATCACCGAGACTTATAGTGCAGTCGAATTCACGAAGAATGTCGAGCACCTCATCATAATACTCATAGAATGGGTTTTCATTGCCTGTCATAGCCATCCATGCAAAAAGGAGCGAGCCGCCGCGCGAAACGATGTTCATTTTTCTCTTATCACGTACAAACGCTTCAACCGCACGTTTATTTATACCGGCATGGATAGTCATGAAATCAACGCCCTCTTCTGCGTGAGCACGAACGACCTTGAGGAAGTCCTGAGCAGTTATCTCAAGAAGATCCTTTTCAAGATAGCCGATAGCATCATACATCGGAACTGTACCTATCATTGCAGGAGACTTCTCAACAAGTGCTTTACGGAATGTGTTGGTCTTTCCGTAGTTACTGAGATCCATGATAGCCTCTGCGCCGAATTTGATCGCCATATCGACCTTTTCCATTTCCATGTCATAATTCTTCACATCGCCGGAAATACCAAGGTTTACGTTGATCTTTGTACGCATACGTGTACCGATTCCCTCAGGTGAAATGGACTTGTGATTAACGTTGCAGGGAATGCAGACCTCTCCCTTCGCTACGAGTTCACGAAGCTGCTCAGGCTCAATATACTCCTTTTTGGCAACGATCTCCATTTCAGGGGTGATGATACCCTTTTTAGCTGCTTCCATCTGTGTGCTGTAATTTCTCATAATTATATTCCTTTCGGTGATTATTCTGCGTATTTACTTTTAAGGTCGAAGATATGATCGAGAGGACCGTTTCCGTGACCGAGATCGAGCATACTTTCAAGTGCGCCCGAAATATATTCCTTTGCCCGCTGTATCGCTTCAGGCATAGACATTCCCTTAGCAAGATTTGCTGCAATGGCACTCGAAAGCGTACAGCCTGTACCGTGAGTATTAGTATTATCCACGCGCTTGCCCATGAACCAGTGATGAGTACCGTTCATGCGAAAAAGCAGATCGTTAGCATCATTAATGCTGTGTCCGCCCTTACACAAAACATTACACCCAAACTTTTCAGCAATAGTCTTTGCCGCAGACATCATTCCGCTCTCATCAGTTATTCTGACCCCCGAGAGCAGCTCGGCTTCCGGAATATTCGGCGTTGCAAGCGCTGCAATCGGAAGAAGATGCTTCTTGAGTGCTTCATAAGCCTCCGGAGCGCTGAGAGACGAACCGCTCGTTGCAACCGCTACCGGATCTACGATTATATTTTCAGCATTGTAATGTATAAGCCGCTCTGCAATTACCTCTACAAGAGCCGCCGATGATACCATTCCTATCTTGACCGCATCCGGACGTATATCTTCAAATACTGCGTCTATCTGCTGACGAAGGAACTCCGGTGTTACATCGCTGATAGCCGTTACACCAATAGTATTCTGCGCCGTCAGCGCCGTTACAGCACTCATCGCATATACACCATTCAGCGTCATAGTCTTGATGTCTGCCTGTATCCCTGCTCCGCCGGAACTGTCACTTCCGGCAATAGTCAATGCCGTCTTCATATGATTCTCCTTTCATTTATCGGATTAACCGGAGTATAACGTTACTTTTCCGGTTATTATCAGGGAGAACCCTTTTTCAAAAGGGTTTCCCTCAATAAAAGCCGCAACAGCAGCATTGTACTCCGGTCAGTTCAATAACTGAGAGAGTTCATATGCAGCGGCTTTGACATCGTCAGCGGCGAAAACTGCGGAAACTACTGCAATTCCGGCTTGTCCGCAGCCTTTTATATCGTTCACGTTGCTATGGCTGATGCCTCCGATAGCAACGGCAGGGATACTTACCGAGGCGCATATCTCACGAAGCTGTTCCGGAGTTATCCTTACCGCATTTTTCTTGGTCGGAGACGGAAATACCGCTCCTACTCCTATATAGTCAGCACCTGATTTCTCGGCAAGCCTTGCCTGCTCAACTGTTTTCGCAGTTGCACCGATAATGAGTTTTTCTCCGGCGATGCGTCTGATCTCTGCGACAGGAGCATCTTCGATACCAACGTGTACTCCGTCCGCGCCGCTTTTGAGTGCAGCCTGCCAGTTATCGTTGATTATCAGCGGAACACCGTACTCACTGCATACCTTTTTCAAAGCGACCGCTTCAGTGATGAGTTCATCCTCGCCTATCTCCTTTTCACGAAGCTGTATGCAGGTAACTCCGCCAAGAATGGCAAGTCTTACCTGCTCTGCAAGATCGCGTCCTCTGAGACATCCGCGGTCAGTAATAGCGTAGAGAGCAAGCTGCTTTTTATCAAATCTCATGATCTGCCTCCTCAAATTTTCTAAGAAAGTCCACCGCATCATTACAGTTCATCGCACTGCTCATAACGCAGCCTCCGGAAGCGCCTGCTCTGCGGACTTCCGCTATATTTTCCGGCGATATACCGCCGATAGCATAGATAGGTATATCAACGCTGCCGCAAACATTTTTCAGGAAATCAATTCCGCGCGGCGGCAGACCTTTTTTACAATCGGTTGCGAATACGTGACCGGCAGTTATATACGAAGCACCCAAACTTGAAGCCTCTATTGCGTCTTCCACGGAATGACAGGATGCGCCGATCCTGCGGAAGCGTTTTTTCAGTTCATCCGGCATTTCCCTTAGTATATGCAGCGGAAGATGTATACTCCCAGCACCGAGTTCTGCCGCAATATCGGCGAATGTATGCAGAATGCACTCAGTCTCCTCTTCCCTGCATATTTCCAGCACCTCTGCTGCAAGCTTACGGTAATTCTCCGGAGAGAGGTCTTTTTCCCTGAGAATGATCGCTCTCGGATGTGCTTTCGCAAGACGCTTTATCTGTTCAAGGAAGTCTCCGCGGCAAAGGCCTCTGTTCGTGATGCAGATCATATCAGACATAGAGGTAATCATTCAGCACCGGCTGCAAGCCTTCATCGGACATATCCTTATACATAGTGCTGAAGCTTCTGCTGTCGTTTATCTCGAACTGCTCATCGCCCTCAGCTGAATCGCTCTCCTTGCCGGTGTACTTGCTTTCATGGTCACCTATACCGGTAGAAACACCGGCTGAAACCTTTGTTGCGGCTATCTTTACTATACCGTCGCGGAAAGTCTTACTCTCACGCGAGGATACGGTTATTCCGCAGAACGGCAGGAATATTCTGTAAGCACAAAGCACCTGACAGAGCTGCTTTTCGTGAACATCGAGCGGATTTATCTCATCATTGTTGATGATAGGTCTGAGTCTCGGACATGACAGCGATATTTCAGCATGAGGATACTTCCTCTGGAGCGAATACACATGAAGTGCGCTTGCAAGAGCATCCTTGCGGAAATCTGAAAGTCCGAGAAGAGCAGAACAGGCGATACCTCTCATACCGCCCATAAGAGCGCGTTCCTGCGCCTCAAAGCGGTAAGGGAACACTCTCTTGTGACCGAGCAGATGAAGCTGTTCATAGCGGTCGCTGTTGTAGGTCTCCTGAAAAACGGTAACGTAGTCAACTCCGCATTCGTGGAGATAACGATATTCCTCAGTATTTACCGGGTATATCTCGATACCTACCATACGGAAATACTTCCTTGCGAGCTTGCAGGCTTCACCTATGTATTCAACACTGCTCTGAGCACGGCTTTCGCCGGTGAGAATGAGTATCTCCTCCATGCCGCTCTCAGCTATTACCTTCATCTCATGCTCTATCTGCTCCATATTCAGCTTCATGCGCTTGATGTCGTTATAGCAGTTGAATCCGCAGTATACGCAGTAATTCTCGCAGTAATTAGCAATATAGAGAGGTGTGAAGAGGTAGACCGTGTTACCGAAATGCTTCTGTGTTTCAAGTCTTGCACGTTCAGCCATTTTCTCAAGGAAAGGCTCAGCAGCCGGTGAGAGAAGTGCCTTGAAGTCTTCAACGGTGCAGTTTTCATGGGAAAGTGCAGCACGTACATCAGCGACGGTGTAGGAATCATAGTCGTAGCTTTCCATTTCTCCGATCACATAGTCACGTATCTCAGAATTTATCTGCTCCATGCCCTCCATGTACTTCATATGATCTGTACGTGAAGAAGGATCATTTTCAAGCTTATGTTTTTTTGCAAGTGCGGCTTCGGAAAGCTTATCCGAATCCACAAAATAATTGTTATCCATTTGTATACCTTCTTGTTTTGCGGTACGCTTTCATAGCGTCCGCATATTATCAGTCTCTGAGGAAGCCTGTGAGTGTATCGGACGGTGATGCTCCGCGTGTGAGGACGCGTCCGAGTCCGGCAAGGTAAGCCTTTCTTCCTGCTTCTACTGCCTGACGGAATGCCTCTGCCATTACAGGCAGATCACCGGCTGTTGCAAGCGCTGTATTAGACATTACAGCTGCTGCGCCCATTTCCATTGCCTCGCAAGCCTGTGAGGGACGTCCGATACCTGCGTCAACGATGATTGGAAGGTCTATCTCGTCAATAAGTATCTGTATGAAATCCTTCGTTGCAAGTCCCTTGTTAGAGCCGATAGGCGAAGCAAGCGGCATAACGGAGGCTGCTCCGGCATTAACGAGGTCACGGGCAGTATTGAGGTCAGGGTACATATAAGGCATTACTACAAAGCCTTCCTTTGCAAGTATCTCAGTCGCGCGGACTGTCTCCTGATTATCCGGGAGGAGATACTTTGAATCACGCATTATCTCTACCTTCACAAAATCTCCGCAGCCAAGTTCACGGGCAAGTCTTGCGATACGCACTGCTTCATCAGCGTTTCTTGCGCCGGATGTATTAGGGAGAAGAGTTACATTCTCCGGAATATAGTCAAGGATATTCTCATGCTCCTTTGAGTTTGTCCGGCGGACCGCAAGTGTAATTATCTCCGCACCTGCATACTTTACAGCTGCTTCGATAAGATTCAGGGAATACTTTCCTGAACCGAGAATGAATCTCGAACTGAACTCACGTCCGCCTAAAATCAGTTTATCATCTTTGTTCATTCTGAACGCTCCTTATGTATCAAATTCTTCCGCAATTATTCTTATGACCGTATGTGCCTGGTGAGCGGCGCAGATCATTACTCTTGCGGCAACAAGTCCCATACCGTCTTCAACATCGCTGACACCGTCTCCGCATAAGTAAAAGCGCTTGGTTATGCGCTTTGTCTTGATCAGGTTCGAGGGTGCGATGCCAGCCATTCCGGAGGCAGCAACAAGATACTTCTCCGGCATATTTTCAAGAACACAGTTCACGAGCATCGCTTTCTGATCAGCTTTATCAAAAGCCTCGCAGATAATGCCTTCGTTTTTGAGAAGCTCAGGCATATTGTCCTCATCAAGTCTTACGCAGTCGGCAGTAACATCGCAATATGGCGCTATCATTTTCAGATTGGCTGTAAGCGCTTCTGTTTTGAAGCTCCCTATCTGATTGGCAAAATATTGTTGACGGTTGAGGTTAGAAATATCAACCCTGTCAAAGTCGATGAGGTGAAGGTGTCCGACACCTGCTCTTGCAAGTGATATTGCTATATTCGAGCCAAGTCCTCCCAGACCGCACACAGCTACCGAAGCCTCTGCAAATTTCCGCTGGAGTTCACTGCCGTGACGCTCCTCAAGAGCACGGTACATCTCTTCTCTTGTCGGTATGCTCATATCAGCCGCCGCCCACGAATCTTACTACCTCAACAGTATCGCCGTCCTTGAGAACTGTTTCGGAATAGCTTGCCTTCGGAACGATGTCCTCATTCAGTTCAACAGCAACACGCTGACCGCTTATATTCATTTCCACAAGCATCTCAGCGACTGTTTTTCCGGCTTTGTCAAGCTGTTCTCCATTGATCTTTACCATAGCATCATCTCCTATAAAAACAGGGAACCGCAAACGCAGTTCCCTGAAAAAATCATATTGCAGGCTACCTACGTTGGCATTATCCAAATCAGGTCGAAGTGTCGAAGGTCCAACCTTCCTCTCAGCCTGTAACACAAGCTCCACTGCTTTATCATTATATCACACTCTGAAAATAAAATCAAGTAGTTTCATAAAAACATCTGCGGGCATCACAGTTTTGGGATGTTTCCCGCTGTATTCTGTTACATAAACAGCATACTTACTCCATGTTCGTGAGCATATCTTTCGGCTTTCTTGCGGTTGATCTGACGCAGTATCCTTACGGTCTGCTTGTGTCCCTTCTTGACCTCGTCAATCTTGATGTCGGGATTATCAAACTCAGCAATATTGATAGTAAACAGACTGTCACAGCCTGTGAAGGCATTTTCCTTGACATCCTTTGTCATCCAGCTTATACGCAGAGTATGCAGCTCCTGACATCCATAAAACGCCCAGTTTCCGATAGTCTTGACATTTGCAGGTATATTGATGACCTCAAGTGCCTTGCACCATGCAAATGCACTCTCACCGATAGATGTAACAGAATCCGAAATAACGACTTTTCTGAGGTTATAGCACTCCGAGAACGCTGAGCTTCCGATGCTTTCCACAGAACCTGATATTACTATTCTTCTGAGTCTCTTGCACGAGAAGAATGTAAGATCGTTTATTCGCTGGAGGTATGCCGGAAGAACAATGTTTTCAAGTGAATTGCAGCGGCCAAAAGCACCCTTGCCAATACGCTTCAAAGATTCCGGGAAATTGATAGTTTTCAGATGCAGACATTTAAGGAACGCATTCTCACCTATTGATTCGAGATTTTCTGAAAGCACTATCTCTTCGAGTGCAAAGCAATGACAGAACGCAAATTTATCCACTACCCTGACACTATCAGACATAACTATCTTTTTGAGCGTTTCATTTCCACGGAAAGCATATTTTCCGATAGTAGTAATAGTGTCCGGTATCTTTATAGCCTCAGTTGTACCTATGTACTTAACGAGAGTACCGGTCTTGGTATTGATAGCCATATTGTTGGTATCATCTATGACGATGCTTTCAACGTCCTCGATCTCGCCTATTTCTTCCTGAATATCTGAAATAATTTTAGCATCAGACTCTTTTGTTTTCTGGATTGGTTTTACAGGGCTTATAGTTTTAGCCTCAGCAGCTTCTTCTGCAAGCTTAGAAATATTAACTTTCGGACGCTTGAACTCAGGCTGTTTTTCAGCCGCCTGCTCTTCCTTCTTTATCTGAGCAAGCTTCTCTGCCGCCAGATTGAACGGCTTAGGTGCAACATCCGGATGCTTCGGCTCAGTTTTAGTCTTGGTATCTTCAAGTGTTATCTCAGCAGGTAGCTTCTCAGACTTAGCGTTCACAGGCTTATGAGATTCAGAAGGCGGTATGATAGCATCCTCAATCATATTCCTGCGTTTTTCCTGTGTTTTTTGTACAGGGGGCTTATTATATGTTTTCTTATCCGGGAATTTAACTTCCTTTGGTTCAGTCTTCTTTTCAATCTTCTCAGGTATCTCAAACTTATCATGTTTATTCTTACTCTTATGAGAAGGAGCAGATATTGATTCCCTTATTATCTCAGCGATCTCCTCGCTGCTTTTAGTATTTATAGAAGCAGCCACATCAATTTCAGGCTTTTTCAGTTCGGGCATGACCTCCGGCTTCTTAGTCTCGGACTGCTTCGGCTCGGACTTGACCTCCGGCTTCTTAGTCTCGAACTGCTTCGGCTCGGACTTGACCTCCGGCTTCTTTGTCTCGGACTGCTTCGGCTCGGACTTGACCTCCGGCTTCTTTGTCTCGGACTGCTTCGGCTCGGA
>ONAI01000102.1 GCA_900315755.1 uncultured Ruminococcus sp. | reverse complement strand
AAAGTGTATTCGCCGTCAGAAATATCGTCAAGTATTACTCCAAAATCGTCTATATTCCATGATGAAGAACGATTGTGACAGCAAGTGCTGAAATTTGCGACACATTTCTTTTGTCAGCACAATCATATACTCATAAATATGACCATATACTATTATAGTCTAAAATACGACTATTTTCAAGTAGTCGAGCATAAATTATAATAGTATTGGTGATATTTTTATGATAACTTACAAACCGCTATGGGATACAATGAAGAAAAAAGGCGTTTCCACCTATACTCTTATCAACAAGCACAATATCAGCAGCAGTACGATTCATCGACTGCGCCACGATCAGGGCGTGACTACTCAGCTGATAGATGACCTGTGCAAGATACTCGACTGCAATGTTGAGGACATTATAAAATATGAACCGTCTGACGAAAGCTAATAACAGCTATCGACAGACGGTTTTGATATATTATAGAAAAATTGCTGCCCATTGGAGCAGTGGTCTGTAATTATTTTTTTTGACCACGCGTCCGGTCAACATCATTTACGACCTTATATTCGGATTCACTTGTCGATATAAAATTTCAATTTCGGAATTTGCTGTTTTGAATCTTGAATAGTTATCCGAAATTAGTACTTTACCACTTACACCACTTTTTTCACGCAAAAGTTTTTTTAGGAAAAAACTATCACAGTTTAAATTGCGAGAGCCTTGTGATTATGGACTGTTTGGAAGTCCCATTCGACCGGTGACTTTGCTACTGATACGGACTATGTTTAAGTTGACTCACCGTGTCCGGCATCGAGGACTATCACGGGGGTATCCTTTGATATTTTAGCAGAGGCGGGAATGTCCTCGCCGTTTTTATTATTGTTCATACCGACAGCGGCGGCAATAGCTGAAAACGCACAGACCGAAACTACTGCGCCGCTGAATATCATGTGCTTAACATTTTTCATAGCAAGCTCCTTTGTGAAAGTATTTATAGATTATATGAGGGCGGCGTGGGAGTTATTCTTGCAGAGAAGATGAACCGAGCAGGGGAGATGATTGTATTTTACAAAAAAATGTGGTATACTTAATTGCGTAGTTGATAATATCCGGAATGAAAGTCCGGGTATCTGGCGTAAAATAGCCGGAAAAAATTTTTTTGAAAATTTTTGGGATTTTTTGTAACGTTTCGGTATCTGAAACGTCTAATATACAGAAGCCGAGGAAGGAGGTGCGATGATTGGACAAAAAAACTGCTGAAAAGCTGTATGATACCTGTTATATGCAGGTGTATTCATATGTGATGACCTTAGCTAAGGATCAGCACAAGGCTCAGGAGATAACACAGGAGACATTTTTCAAAGCAATGACCACCAAGCAGACCTTCCGCGGTGAATCCGAATGTTACTCATGGCTGTGCGCGATAGCCAAGAATCTGTTCATAGACTCAACAAGGAAGGCTTCGAGGTATCAGGACGAGCCTGACGAAACTCTCGCAGACACCGACACCGATATAGAACAGAGCATAACTGATTCCGAGACCTCGTTCAGGATACATATGCTGCTGCATGAAATGGAAGATCCTTATAAGGAAGTCTTTGAACTGCGGGTATTCGGTGAGCTTTCCTTCACACAGATAGGGGCGATATTCCGCAAGACCGAAAACTGGGCGCGAGTTACCTATCATCGTGCCAGACTTAAACTCAAGGAAAGGATGAGTAGTAATGAAATATAACTGCGATATGATAGCTGATCTGCTTCCGCTGTATATAGACAATGTGTGCAGCGAATCGAGCAGGAAAGCGATAGAGGAACATCTCAGCGAGTGTCAGCCGTGTCAGAAGCTTTATGAAGATATGAAGAAGTGTGATACGGTGATCGACCAGAGCATAGTTAAGGAGCGCGACGAAGTGCTCGTAAAGCAGGCAAAATTTTTCAAGAGGCGCAGCGCGATAGCAGGAAGTATAATCGGAGCGATATTTGCGATCCCAATACTTGTATGTCTCATAGTGAACATTGCATCCGGCGCAGGGCTTACATGGTTCTTTATAGTTCTTGCGGCAATGTTCATACCGACCTCACTGATAGTAGTACCGCTCATGGCGGCAGAGGACAAATTCTTCTGGTGCGCGACATCATTCACAGCAAGCCTTATAGCACTTCTTGGAGTATGCAGTATTTACTCCGGCGGAACATGGTTCTTTACAGCAGCACCGGCTGTACTGTTCGGACTTGCGATACCGTTAATGCCGTTCATAGTGAATTCAAAACCGGTAGCAAAGCGTATCGGAAACAACAAGGCACTCGCAGTTGTGGGAACTTACACTTTTACCTATATACTCATGATGGTAAGCATAGGCATCAGACACGGTTCGGAAAACTTTTTCAGAATTGCAGCAGCATATTCAATGCCTTACCTGTTATTCATGTGGGCGATGTTTGCGCTTATGCGTCTGCCGAAGTGGAACAGACTTCTGAAAGCTGCATCGTGTATATTAGTATCTGCACTTCTGTTCTTCTTCAATGATACGATAGTTCTGATGATATACAAAGGAGCTGCACACATCCCGAAGCTCTCATTCTCATTTGACACATACGAAATGGCTAACGATACATTATGCTGGTCGGTGCTTATTATCGGAAGCATAGTATCAGCCATACTTGCAATTGCAGGTCTTTCACTTTCAGGCAATAAGAATAAAAAGGAGAAATAATCATGAAAAATTCATTTAAGATAATAGCAGTTGTTTTTATCGCAGTTATGGCATTATGTATGACAGGCTGTGTTTCGATAAGCGAATCATACAGCAATTCGGATAAGTATTCAGCAGGGAACTGCGAATTCAACGGTGTAAATGTCAAGTCTCTGGACATCAACTGGAGTATCGGCAAGGTAAAGGTAACAAGAAACGATAAAGAAACTGTTACGGTTACAGAAAGCTGCGGATCTGATCTTAAAGACTCAGAGAAGGTACACACATGGCTCGATGAAGGAGTTCTTCGCATCCATTACTGCAAATCCGGCGAGACATACTTCTTAAAGCGTCCCCAAAAGGATCTTGAAATTACAGTACCGGCTGAAATGAAGCTCAAAGACATCAGCATGAACGGTTCTTCATGCGATACTTTTATCGAGAATATTGAGGCTGAAAGCATAAGCGTTGACCTTTCGTCAGGTGATTCGGAGCTCGTTGGCTGCATCGCAAAGACTATCGACGCTGAATCGTCATCCGGAGACATTATTATCGGACAGAAGGGTAAAGCTGAATCTGTAAATGCCGAGGCATCATCCGGCGATGTAACGATCGAAGCTGAAAATGCAGCCGAGATCAGCGCGGACACATCGTCCGGAGAAATTGAAGTGACCGTGTCGGAAGCGAAGTCGGTCAATGCAGAATCATCAAGCGGAGAGATCGAACTTCACTTTGCAAAAATGCCTTCTGAAGTCGATGCAGAGAGTTCGTCCGGTGAAATAACTGTATATGTTCCGGAAAACGCAGGATTCACAGCCGATGTCGATACATCATCGGGCGATTTCGATTCCGACCTCTCACTCTCAAAGGACGGCAGTACCTACGTTAGCGGCGACGGATCAAGCAAACTCAATCTTGAAACCTCCTCCGGCGACATCCGCATAAAGAAGTAACCACAATACTCATATTGAAGTTTATCTGTAATTTATTGAGGGAAACCCTTTTGAGAAAGGGTTCCGCCAACAGCG
>ONAI01000119.1 GCA_900315755.1 uncultured Ruminococcus sp. | reverse complement strand
AGCTATCTTCATCGACCGCAGTAGTCTCAGCCGAATCTTCTGCGGCAGTAGCCTTTTCAGCGGCAGAAGCGGTAATACCGCCCACGCTTGCAGTTGCAAGCATGAAAGCTGCAAGCATAGCACTAAAAAATCTTGCTTTCATTTGTATCCTCCTCGGAATTTGTATTGATTGATATTTCGCCGTTTGCAAGCGCTTCAAGCATATCGTCCGTAATGCCTTGTGAACGAAGGCGCATGAGTGTGTCATGCTCCTTTGTCACAAGACTGTTTACGTCCTTGATCTCACAGCTAAAAACTACGGCGAGCTGAGAGTGTTCAAGCACCCTCGCTTCGGACTCCAGTTTTGCAAGTTCCTCCTTATCGGACTGGATACGCTTTCGCAGGAAGTCCTGTCGCTGATGATTTTCATTGATTTTCTTGTCTATTCGCTCCATAGTCCCTCCTTAATACAGCACCAGTCGGGGATCAATATAGTCCCAACCGTAGCCGTCCGTGTCTATATAAATGTGGAAATTTACATTTTCGGCTGTTGTTTTTGCGAACTCCTGTCCGTCATTGACCGTATCACCCTCGGAGAAACCGCTTAACAGCACAGCATTTGCAATGGTGACTTCCGTATCACGCTCAGTTCCGCCCGTACCGTCATACCAATACTCCACATCGTCCTTGCGTATCGTGATCTTGTTATCGTCGGTATTCACATCGGTGATCTTGCACTTGAACGGAGCTTTGAGCTTATCGCCATTGGTGCAGTACACCTTGATACCCTGATACAGACCGTCGCTGTCGGTGTTCCAACCTGTCATTTCATAGCCGAACTCCCGTTTCAGCGAGTAATCACGGATCGTAGCACCCGGAAGAAGATTGTGCAAGGTCTGATGATTACCGTACATCGTTGCGGAATCCTCTGCGCCGACCAGTAAAGCGTAATACTGCAAGCGTTCATCGGAATGGGACATACTGCTGAGTTTGTCAGCAATGACCTCATCAAAGGTCTTGTTCTGCTTGACATTGTAGTAGAGCTTGCACTCCGTTTTCCACTTGTATTTCTCATAGTAGCCGTACATACAAACATCGTTCAGACTGCTGTTCCATATATGGGTATCAGTCGGGCTAACTAAGAACCAAGCATCTGTGCCGTCCCAACCCCAAAAGCTGCGGTCGTGACGCTCTCCGCCGTGCATAAAGAAAAATGTGTCGGTATCGTTGTCGATGTAGTAAAACGGGTGGCTTGTGCCGGAATACCAGCGGTGATCCATGATGAAGAAGCCCGTTTCTCTGTAATCGTCATTCGGATCAAGAACACGATAGCCGTCTGTGATGCAGAGATAGCCGTCATCGTCCTCATACTGCGATAATTCAGAGGTGATTGCTATCGGCTTGAAACGGTACTTATAAGGCTGCCCGTCATAGATATAAGCGTCCTGTTCGGCTCTGTAATATGTTCCCGATGAAGCATTACCGCCGCCCCAATAGTTGTATGGGGAAAGCTCCTCCCAACGGGACTGATTATCATACCAATACATGAACTCATACTCATCATTGAAGATTTCTTCAAGCAGATCTTCTGTATCGCCGTCAAATTCCCAATAGTAAATATCATCGTTATCGGCATCAAAATCATAATAATAGGCACAGAGGAATGACCACAGCTTGTAGGTGTCGAAGTCATACTGAGGAGTCCAGTCATAGACCGAGGATTGTCCCCATACCCATTCATCAGGGGTATCTTCCAAGTCGCCAGTATTTGCACCGAAAGCTGCAAGACCACTTTGCCAGTCAGTAGAACTGCCGACCTTGCGTATCTTCTGATTGAGGTTATAGGCAAGCTCCGTGTAATATTTTTCCGCTTCGGATAAATCATAATCCTGCGCCGCATAAGTGCCGAGCGTAAAACCGCTGTGCGAGGAAGTAGCAGAGAACAGCATCGTGATAATGCCGAATACAAGCAATATCACAATGACAGGTATCGCCAGACAAAGAAAGAACTTTTTGACCTCGCTCTCATAAACATTCTTCACGAATTTCCAAGCGGCTTTGAGTGCTGCGGAGATCGTGTCCTTAGCTCCTTTCTTCTTTTTCGGCTTCGGCATTTTACGCTTTTTATAGCTGTCGTGCTTGTCTTTCAGTCGAGTCTCCTGCCTGTTCAGGCGGTTATTGGACTTCGACTTCTTGTCATTCAGGCGGTCACGCTGTTTCTCCTTCTTCTGTAAACGCTGAGGTTTGCTTACTTTCTGTGCCGCAGGCTCGACCACA
>ONAI01000035.1 GCA_900315755.1 uncultured Ruminococcus sp. | reverse complement strand
GTCACACCCGTTCCCATTCCGAACACGGAAGTTAAGCTCTGCCGCGAAGACAATACTTGGCTGGCGACGGCCTGGGAAAATATTTCAATGCCGGCACTTCTACCCCCTTCAGGTTTTTCCTGAAGGGGGTTTTGTTATTATTAAAGCCCTGAACAGAAGTCAGGGCTTATATTTATTCAGGTATGATTTTTTTGATGATGTCGTTGCGCTTGATCTGCTTAGTATCGGGAGTGTCGATGAGGAATTCTGCTGATTGACCTTCGGTAGCAGTCTCTGACAAGCGCAGATGTACAGAGATTGAAATCAGCTTTGCAGTGATCTCCTGACCGTTTCGCAGGATTATCTTAATATTATCGTTTGACTTGAACGTTCCTTCTGTAACCGAGCCGTTAACGATAGTTATGTTGTTTGTAGTTGGAGCAACACCGGAGATAATGAATTCCGCATGACAGGTATCTGTTACCCCTGATTCTGCACGGTAGACGTTTTCCTCATATTCGCGCAGTTCTTTTTCATCATCTGTGAGCATATCTCTGTCTGATCTGTCGCCGAAAAGTTTTCCGAACAATCCCATAATAAACAATCCTTTCTGAAGTTAGCTGCGGGCTGCAATATCGCGCTGTTCAACTGCGAGCCTGTCACAGCGCTCATTTTCCGGGTGTCCCGCGTGACCTTTTACCCAATTAAAAGTAACATCATGCTTTTCGAGAAGAGGCAGCAACTTTTCCCAAAGATCTACGTTTAGAGCTGGTTTCTTATCAGATTTTATCCAGCCTTTTTTCTTCCAGCCGTAAACCCAGCCCTTTGTAATGCTGTCGACTACATATTTGCTGTCGGTCGTGAGAATGACTTTGCAGGGTTCTTTGAGAGCTGAAAGACCGGTTATAACGCCGAGCAGCTCCATACGATTATTAGTCGTGCTTTTTTCGCCGCCTGAGAGTTCCTTTTCGATTCCGGCGAATCTGAGTACAACTCCGTATCCGCCCGGACCGGGATTGCCGCTGCAAGCGCCGTCCGTGAATATTTCAACAGTTTTTATAAAACTCCCCCCGTTCTGAAATCATTGCTTTACATTATTATAATTCAGCGCAGCCGATATGTCAACCTCACGGAAGAAATTTTGCTATTTAGAGTGAGACACCTGCTATTATAAGTAATAAAATCAGCAAAAAATAAACAGTCCCCGCAAATATTTTCGTTGACTTTTGCATGGTTTAGTGCTATAATATTACACGTATACGACATTTTGGATGGCACGTAGTTTTGCGTAGGTATACTGAAATTATTATAAGGAGATTATTTCAAGTGGGCAGATATTTTGGAACTGATGGATTCAGGGGAACAGCTAATGAAAACTTAACAGCAGATCATGCTTTCAGAGTAGGACGCTTTCTCGGCTGGTATTTTGGTGAATTAAAAAGACAGAACGGTGACGATTCAGCACCGCGTATAATTATCGGTAAAGATACACGCCGTTCAAGCTATATGTTTGAGTATTCGCTTGTCGGAGGTCTTACAGCATCCGGTGCAGATGCTTATCTTCTTCATGTTACAACAACACCTTCAGTTGCGTATATTTCGCGTGTTGACGCTTTCGACTGCGGTATCATGATCTCAGCAAGCCATAACCCTTATCATGATAACGGAATCAAGCTTATCAACAGTCAGGGTGAAAAAATGGAAGAGTCTGTCATCGAGCTTATCGAGGATTATCTCGACGGCAAACTCAAAGCATTTGGCAAGGAGTGGAATGAGCTTCCATACGCTAAGGATGATAAAATAGGTCAGAGCGTTGACTATGTTTCAGGCAGAAACCGCTATATCGGCTATCTCATCTCACTGGGAATGTATTCTTTCCGCGGTATGAAGATAGGTCTCGACTGTGCTAACGGTTCATCATGGAACATTGCAAAGGCTGTTTTTGACGCTCTTGGAGCTGAAACTCACGTTATAAACGCCGCTCCGAACGGAATAAATATCAATAACAATGCCGGTTCAACACATATCGAGGTACTCCAGAAATTTGTTGTTGAGAATGGTCTGGATGCCGGCTTTGCTTATGACGGCGATGCTGACCGCTGCCTCTGTGTAGACGAAAAGGGCAATGTTATATCCGGCGATCATATCCTTTACATCTATGGAAGATATATGAAGGAACGCGGTAAGCTTGTAAACAATACTGTTGTTGCTACTGTAATGTCAAATTTTGGTCTCTTCAAGGCTTTCGATGAGATCGGCATTGATTATGCAAAGACTAAGGTCGGCGACAAATATGTATACGAATATATGAAGGAACATGGCTGCTGTCTTGGCGGAGAGCAGTCCGGACACATTATCTTCTCGAAGTATGCCTCAACCGGTGACGGTATACTCACAAGCCTGAAGATGATGCAGGTAATTATGTCCAAGCAGAAGCCGTTGAGCGAACTTGCTGCACCGTTTACAGTATACCCTCAGGTGCTTGAAAACGTTCGTGTAAAGGACAAGACAGCTGCTCAGAACGATCCGGATGTTCAGGCTGTTGTAAAGTCTGTTTCTGATGCTCTTGGCGAAACAGGCAGAATACTTGTGCGCGAAAGCGGTACAGAACCGCTTGTGCGAGTTATGGTTGAGGCAGAAAATGAGGACATCTGCCGTAAATATGTCGATCAGGTGGTAGCTGTTATAAAGGCTAATGGTCATACAGTCTGATCTGAAAAGTTAAGAGGACGGTGCGTAGCCTGTCATTTCCGCTGAACGTTATACTTTTTGCAGATAGCGGTATTTTCCGTGATAAAAGTATCAGTTCCGGCGTGAGTTTTAGGCTAAGTACACGTCCTTGTGATATATGAGGTGAAATTTATGAAAAAACAGGCGTATAACCCTTTCCTCCCTCCCGATGTCTGTATTCCGGACGGAGAACCCCATATTTTCGGAGACCGCGTTTATCTTTACGGTTCACATGATTTTGAAGGCGGCAGGACTTTCTGTATGGGCGATTACACAGTCTATTCAGCTCCGGTTGACGATCTTGCTGACTGGCGCTGCGAGGGTGTCATATACCGTGCTCAGCAGGATCCTGACTACAACGAAAGACCTTATATGTACGCTCCCGATGTTGTTAAGGGCAACGACGGAAAATACTATCTATATTATTGTATGTCGGGCGATTTCGGTATAGGCGGTTATTTCGGACCTATAAGTGTAGCCGTATGTGATGAGCCTGCGGGAAAGTATGAGTATCTTGGATTTATCCGTTATCCGGATGGTACTCCTATGAAGAAATATGTCTGTTTTGATCCGTGTGCATTTAATGATAACGGTACTATCCTCATATATTATGGTACTCAGTATCAGGACGAGGCAAATGAGATACTTGCTGCTGATGAAGAAAAAATGCAGGAAGTAATGAAGCGCTATAATAAATCGCGTGATGAGATACTCGCAACAGAAGATAATGTCAACGGACCGGCTGTCGTTGAACTCGAAGACGATATGCTGACTGTAAAAGGCGAGCCGCACCATATAATTCCGTATGGAGTGGATTTCGGCGGACATGAATTCTTTGAGGCAAGCTCCATGCGTAAGGTAGGGGACAAGTATTATTTTGTCTATTCATCTCAGAAGAATCACGAACTTTGCTATGCTGTCAGCGATAAACCTGACAGGGATTTTACTTTCGGTGGAACTCTCGTGTCGAATGGTGATGTCGGAGTAAACGGTGTTACCGACGATACAAGAATGAATATGACAGGTACTACTCATGGCAGTATTATTGAAATAAACGGACAGTGGTATGTGTTCTATCACCGCCTTACTCATAAGTCGGATTACAGCCGTCAGGCTTGCGCCGAGCGTATAGAGGTCGCTCCGGATGGCTCGATAAAGCAGGTCGAAATGACATCCTGCGGTCTGAATGGCGGACCTCTTGCCGGCAACGGAAGCTATCCTGCTGTTATTGCCTGCAATATTACTAATGGGAATATGCCGCACGGTTCTAATAAGATATACACAGAAAGCTTCCCGAATGTTACTCATTCAGGTGATGAAAGATATATTGCTGAAATAGGTAATAACACTCTCATAGGCTATAAGTATTTCAGATTCAGCGGCGGTCAGGGAATGTCGCTTACTGTCCGCGGATGTGCGGGAAAGTATGTTGTAAGCACCGAAGCCGGCGGCAATGTTATCGGCGAGATTGCTGTTCCGGAGAATGATTCATGGCAGGAAGTCACTGCTGAATTAAACATTCCTCATGGCGTTTACCCTATATATCTCAGATTCTGCGGAGAAGGCCTTTCGGAACTCAAAATGCTCAGATTCTTCTGAAATTGATTACAAATCTGTCAATCGTAAAGCGTAAAAATTGAATTATTTGGACAAATATTGGAAAATATCAGAAATGTCAAAAAAACGTTGACGCTGGCCGTTTTTAGTGATATAATGATTAAGTGGCGGATTTTGCGCCAAATAACAAAATGTAAATCAAATTGGAGGTAAAAATGGCTAAGAATACAGACCGTAACCTTAACGTTACGATAAAAAATGCTGAAGATGATAAGGACGAAGTTGTAATATCTCTTTCGAGCATTATGCGAAAAATGAAGAAATATTTTCTTCCGTGGATAATCATCGCAGCTATGCTTGCAGCATTACTCCTTGGTATCAATACAGTTCAGACCTTACGTAACAAACCTGCGCTCACAGCGCTTGTAAGCTTCTCTTATAAGGGTATCGAGAAAGGTCTTGATCCTAAGGGAAGAACACTGGATGTAAATACCATCAGATCACCTGAGGTCATCACAAACGCTCTCAATGAGCTTGATATGGATATTAAAAATCTTGAACCTATCAGACAGAATATCCGTGTTTCCGGTATTGTTCCTTCGGATGCTATTGACAGGATCACAACTTATAAGAGCATTATGGACAAGGCTCAGAACGGAAATCTTGCAGCTGCTGATGCGGTTCTTGATGTTTCCTATTATCCTACACAGTATAAGATCACATTTGATTACAACGGTACAGGGCTCAGCGGCGATAAGGCAGTAGATGTCTTCAAGGAGATCCTCGATCAGTATCGCATATACTTCTACAAGGAGTATGGATATAACGAGACTCTTGGTGCTGCTGTTACCAATATCGACTACAAGAGTTATGACTATCCGGAAGCAGTTGATCTCTTCAGACAGACACTTTCAACTCTTGCAAAATACATCAATGAACTCTCTGCAAGTGATACAACTCATTTCCGTTCAGCAAGCGGAGATACTTTCGATGACCTTTATGAGTCTATCAAGACTGTACGCACACTTGACCTCGATAAGGCTGAGTCACTTATTACTGTAAACAATATCACCAAGAACAAGCAGCAGTCAATCGACTACTATCAGTTCAGGATCGACAGCCTCACACGTCAGAAGGACGCTGACGAGGAAAGCTATAACGCTGTTGTAGCTGCTAAGGAGAAATATCAGAAGGATACTCTCCTTGTAATGCAGAATTCCGATGGTGCTAACGCTGAGATCTCAAAGAACTCAGAAGAGTATGATAAGCTTGTTCAGAAGGAAGTTAACCTTGCAGCTGAGATCGCTGAGACAAGACAGCAGATCAATTTCTATGAATCAAGAAAAGAGGCTCTTAACTCTGCTTCAAACAGTACAGATGAGCAGGTAGAGGAAATGGAGGAGATGCTTGCAAAAATCAGCGAGAAGGTAAGCACTATTGTTGATAAGACAAAGGCTGCTGCCGAAGAGTACTATGAGGACGTTGAATTTGCAAACGCTTATAAGGTGCTTGTACCGCCTTCAAATTCCGCAGCAGAAGGCATCAAGGTCATCATCAAGAATTCTCTCAAACAGATAATTCTTGTTGAAGCACTCATTTTCTTCATTTACTTTGGTATTGCTTTCGTAACCGCTATCAAAGACGAAAACAAGAAAAAGCCGGCAGCTGCTGTTGCTTTCGCAGGCAATGCTTCTTCAGGCGGAGATGACGATGACGACGATGACGACGATGACGATATGGACGAGCTTATCGACGAAGTCGCAGAGGCTATCGGTGCTGAAGCAGACGGAACTTCAAAATCAAAGAAAAATAATAAGAAGTAATTGAACTATTGACCGCGTACTCAGAGAGTACGCGGTTTCTTGTATAAAACCTACAATTTTGAGGTGCAAAATCTTTGCGGTTTCTTAGTATAAGACTATTGCAATATTGCACAGATTGTGGTATAATAATTAAGTTAATAGAAATGTTAAGACTTTATGTCATTAATCATACGGAGGTAAATTATGTCGGCACTTGAAATCGTTGGCGGTGTTGCGCTCATGATAATTTGCGCACTCGTTATTATTCTTTGTCTTTCACAGGATCAGAAGTCTCAGGACAGTATGTCAGCAGCTCTTACAGGAGCAAGTTCAGATTCGTTCTACGGTAAGAACGAGGGCAGAACTAAAGAAGCTATCCTCAACAAGATAACAAGAACTCTCGGTATTATAATGTTTGTATTGGTTCTTGCAATAAACCTTATACCGATCTTTTCCAAGTAATCAATTTGCCCTATGACATCGGTCATGGGGCTTGTTTTTTCAGGAGACACACATCTTTCACCATTGGAGGTGCAAATGTCAGAAAAATCGAAAAAGAAATCTTCAGGCAGAAAAGACGCTGTCAGCGTTGAATCATACAAAAAGAAGATAGTCACATTTCTGAATACGTTTTCCAAAAAGACAATACCGATAGATCAGCTTGAATCCAAATGCAGGACCAAGAAAAACGGCAGAGAAAATTTTGTGAATGCTTTTGCGGAACTGCGTCAGGAAGGACTTATCACCGTCAAAAAGGGCATGAAGGTCGGACTGTGTTCAAAGCTTAATGTATTTCCGGGAACGGTCACACGTCTCAGCAGGACGTTCGGATTTGCCGAGACTGATGACGGGGTAGAATATTTTGTTCCGGGAAAGTGTATGCTCGGTGCTATGCCGAATGACAGGGTGCTTATTTCGCCGATAGCATCGCGTACCGGAGAGCCTGAGGGAGAAGTAGTTGACATTATAGAATTCGGAAGCCAGACGCTCACAGGAAGTATAGAGTATGTTGACGGCAAACCGTATCTTGTACCGGATACCGCTGCGAAGAACCATATGATAATCAGTGAGGCGGAGAGCATCCGTTTCAGCAACGGCGACAAGGTAATGGCTGAGATAGTCTACCGCGGAAGAAGACACGCCGAGCATAAAGTAAAGATCATTACCGTTTTCGGCAGTTCGCAGCAGGCTGCTTCATGTGCGGCTTCGATAATTGCTATCCACGGCGCACCGGTCGAATTTCCTGAGGAGGCTCTGAAAGAGGCTCGTAAGATAGCTGAGGGCGGTGTTCAGGAATACTGCTTCAATAACCGTGAAGATCTGCGGCATCTGCCGATATTCACCATTGACAGCGCTGAATCAAAGGATCTTGACGATGCTGTGTCTGTTGAGAGAATGGAAGACGGCTATCTGCTTGGCGTTCATATAGCTGATGTTTCACACTATATCAAGGGCAACAGTGCTATTGACAAGGAGGCTATGATCCGCGGAACAAGTATTTATTACGCGGATAAAGTAATACCCATGCTTCCAAAGGAAATCTCAAACGGCATATGTTCGCTTAATCCGGACGAAAACAGACTTACACTTTCGGCATTCATTCAGCTTGATAATTATGGCGAGATGATCTCTTACCGCTTCTGCAAAAGTGTGATACGTTCGCGCGTCAAGGGCGTTTACACGGAGATAAATCAGCTTCTTGAAGGCAGTGCATCGCAGGAGATACGTGAAAAATACAGCGAAGTGGCAAAAAGTCTGCCTGTTATGAACGAACTTGCGGACAAGCTTATTGTAAAGCGCAAGAAGCGTCATGCTCCGGAGCTCGATACTGTTGAAAGCAAACTCATACTGAATGATGAAGGCGTTTGCATAGGGGCAGTACCTCGTGAAAGAGGAAAATCTGAACGTATTATAGAAGAATTCATGCTTACCGCAAACGAGGCTGCGGCTAAGCTGGCAAGGGAAAAGCAGGTTCCGTTTGTATACCGCGTTCATGAAGCGCCGCCGGAAGCAAAAGTAGAAGCACTGCATGAGATACTTCCGAAATTCGGATTTGATTGTCCGCATTTCACGGAATTCAAGCCTGTTCATGCTTGTGAGATACTCGAAAAAGCTAAAGGTACGGATAAGTTCGAGGCGGTAAATCTGCTGATACTGCGCTCAATGGCGAAAGCTAAGTATTCGTCAGAGCCGCTTGGTCACTTCGGACTTGTCCTTGATGACTACGCTCATTTTACCTCGCCGATACGCCGCTATCCTGATCTTGCGATACACAGGATAATAACCGATGTTCTTGCAGGCTATGACAATGAGTGGCTCAGAAAACGCTATACAGGCTTTGCGGCGAATTCTGCGGAACGCTCTTCAGCAGCCGAATTGAGAGCTGTTTCAATTGAGCGTGAGTGCGAAGATTGCTACAAGGCTGAATTAATGAAGCAGCACATAGGGGAATCATTTACCGCTCGTATATCGAGCGTTACAGAGTTTGGTTTCTATGCCGAACTTCCAAACACGATAGAGGGACTCGTTCATATAAGAACTCTGCCTGAGGGGGAATATGATTATTCAGAGCCGGTTTCGCTTACTGAAAAATTCAGCGGAGTTTCTTATACACTCGGAAAAACAGTACAGGTCATATGCGCGGCAGTGAATGTCAGCGACGGTATAATCGACTTTGTGCTGGATAATGATGACGATTAATGGAGGATTTGTTATGAAAAAGACTATTGCATTTGTTGTTTCGCTGGCAGCAGCATTTTCCATGTTTACCGCCTGTGAAAAGCATAATTCCGACAGCAGCACTGATAACACACTTAAAACCGATACCACAAATCAGACACTTCAGCCTGATCCGCTTGATGTGACTACTACTTCTGAAGTGACACTTAAAGGTCTTGATAAAGAGCAGACAACAGCTTCAACTGATGAAAATAAACTCAAGCCCAGCAAGTTTGATGATAACAGCAATAATCAGGGCGGACAGGTCGATCCTCTCGGCGGCGGAACTGTTAAGCCTAACAAGGACGGCGGTATCAACATTGAAAACGTTGAAACTCAGGATGACCGCGTTCTTATGACAGCCGCACAGTCGCTGTTCAATTCAGCTTGTCGTACTGAGTGGGAGTTCAAGTTTGGATGCCCTTATGAAATGGACGAATCTACATATATTGAGAACGATTTCGGCTGGCAGTACAAGCTTATCACAGATCCTTCGATACATTCAATGCAGGATGTTATAAATGACTACTGCAAAGTATTCAGCAGTGCATATCCTGTTGACCTCAGCACAGAGTATATCGAAAAGGACGGCGCTGTTTATGCGCTTGCACCGAAAAGAGGCGCTGATATATTCTATTCAATTTCAAAAATAACCGGTGTTTTGTCGAGAAATGGCAATGAGGTCGTGCTTCAGGTCACGAATTTTTATACCGGTAATGATTCTGATAAAACTGTAGCTTATTCTGAGAATGATGAGTTCTCAATGGTTCTCGGTGAAGACGGTGTATGGCGTGCCGGAAAATTTAAATTGCCATATTGATAGTAAAAGCCCTGTAATGAATACAGGGCTTTTGGTTTGTTAATAAAGTATGTTTTGGAAGAGAAAACGTCCTGCAATAGAGGGCGTTTTCTTATAAACCCGAGCTTTTGGTGTTATAATATAATATCCGGCAGAGCTCATTGAAGAACTCTGCCGGATATTAATCAGCATTTATCATTCATTTGTCGGGATAAATGGTTTTGGCAAAAGTTTAAGAGTGTACTTCTGTATAACAAGCGCATCGTTTACTGTAAGACCTGCATTATCGTCAACATCAGCAGCAGCTTCGCCGGTTTTTGTGATGTGGTCTTCGCTTGTACCGTTTATGCCGTATTTAGCTGGGTTAAGACTTGCCTGCATTACCATAACAACGTCAGCCATATCAACGTTGGTGTCGCAGTTAGCATCGCCCCAGATCGTTATAGGATCTGTTACTGGTTCTGTTGCGGGATCAGTTACAGGGTCGGTTACGGGATCAGTTACAGGGTCTGTGGACGGAACATATTCTATGCCGTCAACGATAGACTCGAAGCAAGGCTTAACGGAGTAATCTTTATTGAAGAGGAGCGGATCGCGGTCTGCTCTCCAGCTCTGATCGTCGGTAGTACCCCATACAACAACAGCGGAAACATAATCCTTATAGTCAACGATAGCGTCCATGATGTCGCTGTAATAATCAGCCTGAAGGTCGAATTTCTTATTGTTTACAGTAGCATCGAGCTCGGTTATCTGTATGTCGAGACCTGTTTTGCTGAATTTTTCGAGTGCATTTCTGTACATACCCACTGATGGGAAAGGAGTAGGCTCGCCGTTATTTGTAACGTTTAAGTGCGACTGCATTCCGATACCGTCGATGTAGTGACCATCGGAATTGATCTCTTTGGTAAGGTCTACGATAGCAGTGCTCTTATCCATATACTCGTTGAAGTCGTTGTAATAAAGCTTGCATCCCTCAGGAGCGTATTCCTTAGCGAACTCGAATGCCGGTTTGATGAAGGAATTATCGCCGAAGATCTTTACCCACGGAGAAGATTCATAGTTGTTTTCTTCTGCCGGGAAGCCTGCTGCTCTCGGTTTGCCATAGTCAGTGAAGCACTCGTTTACAACGTCCCATGCGTAGAAGTCGATATCGGAATAATCCTTCTTGATAGCTGCGAAAACGTTCTTGATGTAGTTTTCCATACGCTTGAGCATCTTTTCTTTGGATACCCATTCGCCATCGGGATCATAGTTTTCCTTGAAGAACCACATAGGTGTCTGCTGGTGCCATACAAGTACGTGACCTCTCATAGAGATATGATTTTTCCTTGCAAATTCGAGGATAGGCTTAGCAGTTTCGAGAGTTACCTGCGGGTTTGTATCGTCGCCGTCCTCTGCGAGTGCAAGACAAGCGGCTCTGTCGAGAACATTTTCCGGTTTGAGTTCGTTGCCGGCTGTAAGACTGTTGAAGTGCTTGCAAATGAGATCCTGAGTGGACTTAGGAGCTATCTCAGAAACGGTAGTTGCGGTACCGAACTTGAACATTCCGCCGTAAACGTCCTTAAGTGAAGGTGCTTTCGGATCCATGTTATTAGGTGAAAGTGTGATAGTGAAATCGTCTATACAGAGATCATTAGCTTCGCCCCATGTTTCAACGTAAAGAGAAACATCTTTTTCCTCAGCGCCGTATGCAAAGCTTGCAGTCAGTTCAACATAGTCGCCCTGAGAAACGCCCTTTACGAGGTTTGTATACTGAGGCTCACTTGCTCCGCCCGGTGTATGCTGGAGTGAGACGCAGACTGTGTTATACCATGCAGCCTTCACTTTGACCGATATATCATACTTGACATTCGGTTCAAGAATGCCTTCAACTGCTAACGATGGGCCATTCCAGCTCTGATCGCGTCCTGTTATAGACAATACCTTGCTTCCGCTTGGTGCCTTATCATCCTCGATGACTTTGAGTATCGAGGTATCAGTGTCGCCGCGCTTTGAGAATTTTGAAGCATCGCCGTCCTCGAAGTCGGTCGAGAAAACGACATTGTCAGATGCGGCGAGTTTAGCGACAGTGGTGTTTAAATTCGGAACTGCAAAAGCAGTACATGGTGAAGCTGAACAGGTCATTGCAGCACAGAGTACGCAGGCTGAAAGCTTCTTTAATAAATTTCCTTTCATGTGATTTTCCCTCCAAAAAGTATTGCATAATAATTTTATCATATATGTACATATATGTCAATGAAAGCAGCTATATGTTCGCAATATCTGGTCAGAATTACACGAATTGCAGTGAACAGCTTACTTAATGTGCTTTGTTACAGGAGGGAGCAGCACAAAAAAGCAGCCTCTCCGAAGAGAAGCTGCTTTGAGACTATTTAATTATCAGCCCACAGGGAAAGAAGAAATGATATCAAGAGCGAACTTCTGGATAAGGAGAGCGTCCTTAGCATCAACAGTTGAATCGCCGTTTACATCAGCATTAGCGTAGCCTGTTTCTTTGATACCCTTTTCTTTTCCAAGACCATACTTACCCGGGTTGAGTGAGCACTGTAATACCATAACAACATCGGACATATCAACATTGCCGTCGCAGTTAGCATCACCAGCTTTTGTGCGCTTCGGGTTTGTAACAGGATCTGTAACAGGGTCAGTTACCGGATCAGTAACAGGGTCTGTTACTGGATCGGTTACAGGATCAGTGTAAGGCTGTGAAGATCCGGTGTAGATCTTTGTAACGCCTGGGATAGTGCTGTCTATCTTACCTGACTTGTAGAAGTGGTAGAGACCGGCAGCTGCACCAACGAGACCAGCGTTATAGTCGAGAGCTACTTCGTTTGCAACGTAGTCCTTGATAGAATCGCTGTAAGTACCGTTTTTATCTTCAGGACCGCCTGCGAGTGCGCCTACGAGAACAGGGCTTCCTGCCTTTGCAACAGTGCTGTCGCCCATTTCGTCATAGCTCTGATAGCCTGAAGCTGCTCTGTGGTGAACGTTTACAGGAGATGTGCTGTCATAGCCGACAACGAAGCATCTTGCAGGAGCAGAGCCAACGCCCTTCTTACCTAAGATGTATTCCATCTGTCCCTTTGCCCAGTCAGCAGTACCCTTGTTATTCTTAGCAGCTACGAGAGTTGTGAACTGAGCAGAGCAGTTATATCTTGCGCTGCCCCACTTCCAGCTATCAGCAGCAAAGCAATAATCATTGCCTGAGAAGTTGTTGAGGTAGTCTGTACCGCCCCAGTCGCCGGTGAACTCGCCCTTGAGCATTGAAGCACCGAGCTGAACGCTTTCCCATGAGTGAGCGGAGTAAGCAGTAGGAGCTTTCTTTAACTCGTTGAGGTACTTGTCCTTGTTTGTTGCCTTATAGAGCCAAGCAGCTGCCCATGCGATCTCATCATCTGCGCCTGTCCACTTAGCTTCATAGAAAGCACCGTCTCTGCCGTATGATACGTAAATGTTTCTGTCCTTTACTGAGAAATCATAGAGAGCCTCAGCGTACTTGAGGTCATCTGGGTTCTTGAAGTTTATGTAGTTAACTGCGAGAGCAGCAGCGTATTCAGCTGTAATGTTAGCAGCGCCGCCTGTGGACCAGACATCTCTGCCTCTTGCACCCTGCTTCTCCGGAGGTCCCCAGTATGCGTGGTCTGTATCACCTTCGCCTTTTTCAACGAGGACTTCTGTAACTGTGTTGCCATTGAGCTTTGTAGCATCGCGGAAGAACTTACAGAAATGGTCTGTTATCATTTTGAGGTGATCTGTCTGACCTGTCTCGTCGAAAGCGTCCCCGAACTCATAGTAAGCCCATCCAAGAGTAGATGCGGCGTAGCCCTGAGGCTGACCGAACATAACGTGGTCGCCGGCATCGTGGAAACCGCCTCTGATCTGATCGCTCATATGGCAGTTGCTTCTCCATGAGAGGCCGCAGCCTGTAACGTCGCCGCACATGTTTGCATCGTAGAAATAGAGAGAGTACTGAAGGAGTTTTGCATAGTTATCATAGTTGTCTGCTGCAACAGCTGTTGTCGAGGGAGAAACAACGGTGGTTGCTGCAACTGGAGCTGCACAAGCGGAAACAGCCACGAGACCGCTCAGCAGTGTTGATTTCAGTCTTTTGAATTTAAAATTAACCATTTTACCACACTACTTTCTAAAAAAACTTGTAGTTTGCCTATAATATGCCTACAATTTCTATTATACAATTTTTTGAAGGGTAATAAATTACACATTGGTTACAAAACTATTACAATACGATTAAAATTCAAGAAATCTTAATATTTTGGTCATAACATACTAAAAAACTCTATCGCATTTGTACAAAACAGAGAGGCAAATTATTCCCGGGGTGTATTTGTACAGGTGAAACATCATATGTAACTGAGCGTTTTCAATATAAACAGCCACATTGTAAGCGTAAATGCACTGCAAAGCGTCGTCAATGCCACTGCGAATGCAGTTATAGTGCCTTTGTGACCGAAATTCTTTGCCATGACGAAGCAGCTTCCGGTAGTTGCACTGCCGAGCATAACGAGTATTGCTATGAGCTTTTCGCCGCGGAATCCGAATTTTACTGCTATCGGAAGGAAAATCGAGCAGAATACCAGCAATTTCAGAACGGCTATTCCTATGGTGACTGCGATCTTATCCTTGACTTCTCCGATTCGGAATGAAGCACCGAGCGCGATGAGTGAGAGTGGAGTTGCCATATTAGCGAGATATGCAACTGAACGCCTGAGTATTACGGGTTGATGGATTCCGGTCGCTGACCATAGCATTCCAACGGCGATGCCAAGTATTATCGGGTTGGTGAGTATGCTTTTGAGAGTTCCTTTTGCGAGTGATGCTCCTGATGCGGACTTCTTATCCGGAGACGTCAGTGCAAGTGTCACGACAGCTATCACATTATATAAAGGTACGGTACCTACTATCATGAGCGCAGCCATAGTTGATTTACCGTAGATATTGTTCACGAATGCGATACCGAGTACAGCTGCGCTGCTGCGGTAGGATGCCTGTATTATCTCGCCGCGCTCGGACTTGTCTTTGCTTATAGCGGAATATGCCACGGCGATGCTCAGGCTGAGAAGTGTTGCTCCCATACAGAACAACACGAACTTCCCATCCCAGACAGAGCGGAAATCAGCTGTTGAGAGATCGGCGAAGAGGAGTGCCGGAAGAAGCGTTCTGAATACGAACTTGTTTATCTGTGCGGTCGAATGGTCATCGAGCAGCCCTGCCCTTCTGACACACCAGCCAAATACCATCATGAGAAATACCGGAACAGTTGCGTTCAGGCTGAAAATAAGATTATCTGCGAACATAAATAACTCCTGGGAACATTATTTGCATTAATAATATTATCACAAAGGGTGACGGATTGCAACTGTTTGGTTTCGGAACAGGACAGAAAGACGTTAAAATGACGAAAACTGTGTGAAATCCGTTGCAAATATAACAGAGTTGTGATATAATGATTTTGTTGCTGTTCTGCGCAGCAGCATAAGAACTAATAATCGAAAGTTCAAAGAGAGGGAATAGTAAATGTTTGATCATAAAAAAATAACAGCATTTCTGGCTGCGCTTCTTATGGGAGTTTCTGCGGTGACGGCTTCCTGTCCTGCGGTATACGCTGAAAATGAAACAGAGTTAACAGCGGAGGATTCCGGCGGGGATATTGCCCCTGTTCAGGAAACTCCAAAGCTCACAGGCGTTGAACTTAAAGAAGCTGATGGCTTTAAATACTCGGTAACAAGCGATGGCACAGCCTGCATACAGGATTGTTCGCTCACAGATGCTGATCTTGTGATACCGGATGAGATAGACGGTCTGAAAGTTACGGAGCTCGGAAAACGTGCCTTCGGAAGTACGGAAGGTCTTCCTTTCGAAACGATAACTATTCCTGCCGGAGTTGAGTATATCTCATCTGATGCACCCTTCATATTCTGCGATAAACTAAAGGAAATAAAGGTAGATCCAGCTAATAAGGACTATGTTTCCGATGACGGTATACTTTACTCGGCTGATAAAAAGACATTGTTATGCTATCCTCAGGCTAAGGTAAATAGTTCTTTTACAATACCTGATGGCGTTGAGAAGCTTTATACGGGTGCTCTGTACAATACCTCTTTCAGTGAGATAACCGTTCCGGCTTCACTTAAAGAGATAGGTGCTTCAGCTTTCAACTCCATTTCAGCCCTTTCTGCTATCGACCTTAGCGAAACGGCAGTTACTGATATAGACGCTATGGCTTTTGCTGAGTGTACTTCACTGAAGGATATAAAATTCCCGAAGCAGCTTGAATCCATTCAGGGCGGTGCTTTCTGGGGATGTACTTCACTCAGCGAGATAGAGCTTCCGGAAGGTCTGCTTACGATAGGTCAGAGTGCTTTCATTGATACAGCCCTGAAAGAGGTCGTTATACCAAAGTCTGTCCAGACTATCGCATACTGTGCTTTTGGATACGAAACTTCTCCTTCGGGAGAAGAAATACCTTTGAGCGATTTTTCAATCATCGGTGAGCCGAATTCCGCTGCTCAGACATATGCTACCGATTCCGATCCGGAATACGGATACAAGAACGAGTTTGACTTCAAAACGCTCCAGCAGTATGAGCTGCAAAAGGAGATCGAATCCTATGAGCATAAGACAGAGGGCGACTATGAAATCGCTGTGAACGGCGATGAAGCCTATCTTGTTTTCTGCATGAGCGGCGACAAGGAAATAAAAGTTCCTGAGAAAATAGCCGGCTATACTCTTACTTTGGTGTATCCTGCCGCTTTCTCAAACTGCAATGCTGAGAAGATCGTTCTTCCGGAGGGCGTTAAGACTGTCCGTGAGACTGCTTTCTTCAACTGTGAGTATCTGAAAGAACTTGTTCTCCCTCAGAGTCTTGAAGTGATAGGTGCAAACTGCTTCTCGAACTGTGCTGCTCTTGAAGATGCTGACCTCGGCGGCGCAAAGATAATCGGCACTGACGCGTTCACAGGGTGCAGCGCTCTTCGTCATGTTAAGATTTCAGGCAACTGTACGTCTCTCGGTGAGCATCTTCCGTTTACGACCTGTACTCTCCTTGAGGATATAGAGGTCTCCTCGGGCGATGGCGCTTTCAGTTCAAAGGACGGCATACTCTATGACCATGACGGCAAGATACTTATAGAGTATCCGCTTAATCACGGCGATTCGACAGTTCATATCCCTGATGGCGTTAAGGAAATAGGCGCTTATTCGTTTGCTGAATGTAAGACTATAAAAGATGTAGTTCTTCCGAAATCACTTGAAAGTATTGGACAATTCGCGTTCTATAACTGCGATGAGCTCAAAAAGCTGCGCGTTTACAAGCACGTTTCAGAGATAGGCGAGTGCGCTTTCGGATTCAAGGAGAATCCGGATTATGAGGTCAGTCAGACAGGCACGAACAGCAGCAAGGAAAATGTAGAGCCTCATCTCCGTGTTGACGGTTTCAAACTCTATACAAGCAAGAATTCGGAAGCCTATGACTTTGCAAAGAAAAATGATCTTGAAGTTGTAACGGGTACGGTCAGGATCGGAGATATGAATGTAAGTATCCCGATACTTGTTCTGATCTGTTCAGGAGCAGGGATCGTATTATTAGGAATACTGTTCTCAATTATTAAGGCATCTTCAAAGAAGAAACAGTCTTCCGGCAAGAAAAAGAAAGGAACGGACAAGAAAAATGAAGCTTAAAAGACTGATCTCCGCTGCCGGAGCAGCTCTGCTTGCAATATCAGCGATACCGGTAAATACTGCTTTTGCGGATCAGCCGCAGAGTGTTAATGATATTCTTACTGACGGTGCTTTTGAGTACGTAAACGTTGAGGGCGGCTATAAGATCACAAAATGTACTGCTACTATTATTACTGAGATACCGGCTTTAAGAAACGGTGTTCCGATAGTTGAGATAGGCGAGAATGCTTTTGCCGGCTTCAATGGCATAACAGATCTTACAATACCGGATTCTGTAAAGACAATAGGCGCTAAGGCTTTTTATGGATGCACCTCTGCAAAGACTATCACGCTTCCGAGAAATATAAAATCTATCGGAGACGGCGCTTTTGTAGGATGTACAGGGGTTGAGAGCATTACTCTGCCGGATTCTCTTACTGAGGTAGGAGATAATGCTTTCAGAAAGTGCGATCACGTTAAAGAGGTCAAATTCGGCGATAATATCTCTAAGGTAGGCGATTACGCGTTCTATGAGTGTACAAGTCTTGAGAAGCTTGAGCTTCCGGCATCGCTCAGCGAGATAGGTGAGCTTGCGTTCGGAGAGCTGCTCTCACTTAATGAAATAACGGTCGGAAAAAGCGAGAATTTCGCAGTGGACGAAGGTATTCTCACAAGCAAGGATAAGAAGGAGATATACTGCGCTGTCTCGACTCTCAGTGGTTCGCTTACCATTCCGGAAGGCACGACTGTGATAAAGTCGGGTGCGTTTTCAGCAGCAGCTGCTGTTGAAGAGGTATTTCTCCCGAAATCACTTTCGACTATCGAAAACGGCGCATTCAGCTGTCAGTTTACCGGCGAGCTCGGTTACTGTTCGCTTCTGAAAAAGGTGAAGTTTTCAAACGGACTGCAAACTATCGGAGACAACGCATTTGCCTATACTTCTATCGAGAGCCTTGACCTTCCGGCAACACTTACAAGTATCGGAAACAGTGCTTTTAAGGGCTGTTATGCACTTGGTAAGGTCATAATACCGGACGGCGTTGAGAGTATAGGCGACAAGGCATTTCTTGCCTGTGATAAGCTCAACAGCGTTTCTGTGCCGAAGAGTGTCAGAAGCATAGGCGAAGAGGCTTTTGGCTACACTGTTGATTATACAGGCGAGACTAATGAGGACGGTACTAAGGCAGTTGATATTGTTAAGAAGAGCGGATTCAAGATGAGTGTTTCTTCGGGCTCGGAAGCTAAAAAATATGCAAAGGACAATGATATTTCATACACTGTCAAGGATCGTAATCTTTTAAAAATGGCATTTATTGTACTCTGTATAGCACTTCTTGCAGCGGCTGTTGTATTTGGTCTGGTTCTTATGTCAAGAAACAGAAAAACCGCAACGCTCGCACAGAAAAAGGTTAAAAAAATTGAAAAAGAGAAGGCTGAGGAAGCAGCTTACAAAACAATAATTGATGACTCGAAAGATATTAACAATTCTGAAAAATAGGACGTTTTTAATACATATTGTATAGAAATTAAGAAAATTCTGAAAACTCCAAAATAACAGTGTTCATAATTTATTCACAGAGCAGGCGGAAACGCCTGCTCTTAATTTTTGCCTGTAATCAGGCGAAAACGCCTTGATGGTATGCCGGATTGTACTTGCTGATCTGCGCCGTTTATACGAATTCTTGATTTTGATTAAACAGAAAACATTATAACAATAAGTTTACTTGCAATTTGCCAGAATGTGTGCTATAATAAAATCAACAAAGAGAGAAACATTCGTACAATATAAACAAAAGCGTAGAGAGGTGAGTAGTATGAAAAAAACTTTAACAGCTATAACTACAATGATGATGATCGGTAGTTTCTTAACAATGACATTCGGTATGGCAGCTAACGCTTCATACAAGGGCGATAACGAAATGGTAGAGTATGATCCTACTAACTATATCGAATACAAGACTGGCGAAGGCGAAGAGATCTCAACAGATATTCAGACTACTCCAACCTTATCAGTAGTCAGCAAGAATATCCTCTTCACAGAAGACATCCGCGGTATGGAAGTTCCGGTAGAGTTCGTAGTAACCGGCGCTGACAATGCTTATGCTTGCTTCGATATTACGATCCATTATGATACTCGTCTTCATCCTTCAACCAATGCTCCGTTCGTAAAGGGTGAGGCTCTTGCAGGTGCTCAGGTATTCCGTCCGATGATCAATGAGGTTATCTTTACAGTTACATTCTGTGTTCCTAAGGACGCAGAGATCGGCGACCTCTATCCGATAGGTTTTGAGTTTGCTTACGACAGCAACACAAACGATGCTTTTACAAACGTTGAAGATAATGCGTCTGGTCATGCAATGCAGGACTGGCTCTACACAAAGGGTATGCAGAATGGCTGCATCAGAATAGTTGATAACCCTAACAAAACTTTTGAAACTGCTGAAGATATAATCTCAGTAATAGATGAGAATAACTTAACAGAAGAGGAAACAAATGAGATCAAGGCTAAGATAGAAGAAAACATGGCTGCTAACGCAGGCATTCAGGTTGACCGCGAAACAAAGCACATTGACGAGATCAAAGAAGTTGGCGCAGGTTATTCCTTCATGTTCATGCCGGTAAATCTTCCTAAGAACGCAAATATATACTGGTTCAGCGACAACACTAAATTAGCAACTGTTGATAACGGTATCATCCACGTAAACGGCGACGCTTACGGTAAGGCTACTATATATGCAGTAGTTGGTAACTGCATGATGGATTTCACGATCAACATTCCTAATCCAAATCCGGATAACGGCGATGCTAACAACGATAACGAAGTTAACATAGCTGATGAAATTCTCGTAATGCAGGCAACTAATAATGAAGCTAAGTACGGCATCAACGGTACAGACGAGAACCGTATCACAGCTGAGGGCGTTAAGAAGGGCAACGTAGACCGCATGAATGGTCTCGATCTTGAAGATGCTCGTCAGATCCATAACAACCTCTTAGCTGCTTGAATCTGAAATCTTAAATCTCTCTTTCATACTACTCAAGGAGCTTCCTCCCACCGGAGGAAGCTGCCTGTTTATGAGTAAAAACGCGCTGCTTGGTCTGAAATGACATTATAGCAGCGCTTTTTGATGAAAGATGTTCGTTTTTTTATAGCTTGTGTCTGATCGAAGGCAGCATTAGGGAAAGTGACCTGATGCCGTTCTTTTTATTGTCTTTATACACATATTTTTGCGGAAATCTGCGCCGTTTTTCTACGTTGATTTTCTGAAATCAAAAACGAGATAGTGAGAGAAATCAAGAAAACAAAAGAGAAATAAAGAGAAAGTGGGGTATATATTAAAAAAAATCCAAAAAAAGCCTTGACAAGTCCCGGAAGTTAGTGTATAATATGTCTTGCACTGTCGGGAACTCGGAATTTTCCCCCGACGAAAATAAATTAACGGAGGAATATATTATGTCTACTACACTGGCAAAACCTGCTGAAGTAACTCGCACTTGGTACGTCCTCGATGCTGCTGGACAGCCGCTCGGTCGCGTTGCAGCTAAGGCAGCTCATATTCTCAGAGGCAAGCATAAGCCTACTTTCACACCTAACGTTGACTGTGGTGACCACGTTATCGTTATCAACTGCGCTCAGGCTATCCTTACTGGTAAGAAGCTTGAGCAGAAGAAGTTCTACTGGCACACTGGCTGGATCGGCGGTATCAAGTCCATCGCATACAAGGATATGATGGCTAATCAGGCTGACAGAGCTATGATGATCGCTGTTAACGGTATGCTTCCTAACAACAGCCTCGGACGCGCTCAGCTCAAGAGACTCAGAACTTATAAGGATGCTAACCACAACCAGGCTGCTCAGAAGCCTGTTGCTTACGAGCTTTAATTCAGGAGGTGCTTTTAAATGTACGAATCAAAAGTTAAATACTACTATGGAACTGGCAGAAGAAAGCACTCTGTTGCAAGAGTTAGAATCTATCCCGGTTCTGGTAATGTAACAATCAACGGCAGAGGTATTGATGACTATTTCGGTCTTGAGACACTCAAGCTCATCGTTCGTCAGCCTCTCGCTCTTACTGATAATCTCGATAAGTTCGACATCGTTTGTACTGTTGTCGGCGGCGGAGTTACAGGTCAGGCTGGTGCTATCAGACACGGTCTTTCACGTGCTCTCCTCGAGTTCAGCCCTGAACTTCGTCCAACCCTTAAGAAGGCTGGATTCCTCACTCGTGACCCACGTATGAAGGAAAGAAAGAAGTACGGTCTCAAGGCTGCTCGTCGCGCTCCTCAGTTCTCAAAGAGATAATTTTATCCCTGTTGGGAGTATTCAAAATCACGTATTTACGCTGTTTTGTCCGGTTTGGGTTTATCTGAAATATGGTGAATTTCGGACGGTAACTAACACGTAACTAACGGGTAACTAACAAAAAATCAAGGCATTCATCGTTTGGTGAATGCCTTATTTGTAATAGAAAGAAGGTTGAATATGGAAAACAATACCGCTAATCCTATAAAGGAATACTACATCGCCTATTTTGATATTTTAGGCTATAAGGCTTTTTTTGAAGAAACTCCTGAGAAAGCTCCCGAATTTCTAAACATTGTAAATTCTGCTATTTCTAACACATTAGCCACTATTAATTCAGCTAACGACTCTCAACTCGCATCGCAGTTTGCAAATATGCATATTCAATCTAAGATTTTTTCTGATAATGTACTTCTGTGTATAGAAGTTGGCGATGATGCTACTAAGGAAAAATCTCGCATTATTACTTTTATGAGTATTATTAATTCCATTCAGAGAGGTTTTATTACGGAATGTGGTTTGTTTCTCCGTGGCGGTTTCACCAAAGGCAAAATGTCCATTAATGATGACTATATTTTCGGTGAAGGACTAATCAAAGCAGTAGAACTTGAAGAGAAAACTGTTCACCCCAGGATAGCAGTATCAGACGAGATTATTGACATATTAGACCAAAATGTTCTGTATAGTCAGGATGAGTTAAATAGTGCAATCTCCATTGAAAATAAAATGAAAAACGGAGATGTCATCGCTGAGGACGAAAAAATTTTCTATTCAAGAATTCTCCAGATGTATAATCAAACTATACTTGAACGGAATATAGCAATCAATCTTCTTTATAAGTGTGATGATGATGTTATTTGTTTGTCATACTTATATTGTTTTGATATACGTTCATTTATTCCTGAACAAATGTTAGGACAGGCTTTGGATATGATGAAGCAAATATCTCCTGTTGATTATGAGAAGTTGCCAAAATCATTTCCGAATATTGATTTAATACTGAATTTGCATAAACAAATTGTCGAGCAGAAACTGATTAAACACAGCAACTATTCTTCTATTGCAACAAAAGAAATAAAGCTGTTTGATGCTCAAGAACGTGTACTGCGTAAGTATGTGTGGTCAATGGTTTATCATAATTATATGTGTGCTAAGTATAATAAACCGGAACATCGCATTGTTTCGCAAGGCAATTGCGAACGTCGATACATGAAACTTGTTATACAAATAATCGACAAAGAAGGAAAAATATTAAATCCATAAATCAAACCGCTGAGAGATTGTTTCCCTCAGCGGTTATTTTATACCTATATCTTATTAATAGCCTCCAACAGCTCCTGCACATTAACGTGCGTATAAACCTTCTCGGTCAATGACATAGCGCCTGAATGACCGACGATCTTCTTTATCAGCGTAGGCGATACCTCTTTTTCGGTCATCATAGAGATGCAGGTGTGACGGGTATCGTGTGGCTTATGTGAGCAGCCGATCAGCTCCATAACAGGTGTCCAGTAGGAATCGTAGTAGTTGCGGTAGATAAACTGCTTGCCGTCGGGAGTATGGAGAAGATACTCTTTGCCGTCCTCGTACCACTTCTTGAAGAACGGATAAGTCCTGTCGTGTATCGGCACAACACGGATACCGCTCTCGGTCTTGCTCTCCACCACCTTGAAGCAATGCTCCTCTATGTTGACATTCTCACGTTTCAGGTCAAGCAGCTCGGACACACGCACTCCGCTGTATAAAAAATGATAATAAGCAGCAATCGTTTTATGAGTATGTCGTAGGCGTAGGGTCAATGATTGATACTGCTCTTGTTGATTCAGTTTTAAAGGATGGAACAAAAATTGCTGCTAATCCTAAAGATGCCGAAATCGCTGCACAATGCCTCGCAGAATATATGCTCGGAAACGAGAAAATCGGCGTCCAAAGTTTCGCTGCAAGGAATCCAAATTTCTATGTTTTTAATGCTGTAATTCACATGGACGAAAAGACACCTCACTTGCATTATGATATAATTCCTTTCGCTGACGGATTCAAAAAAGGGATGACAAGGCAGCAGGGATTATCCAAAGCACTGGAAGCCATGGGATACGGTAATGGCAAGGACGCTATAAAAAACTTTACAGAGTCGGAGCGTGGTATTTTTCAGAAGATTTGTGAAGCGCATGGATTTGAAATTGAGCCTCCGAAAAAAGGCAGAGGCTTTACAATTCCGACAAAAATTATGGAGACATATTATCCCGTAGTACAAGACAATGAGCGCCAAATTGCTGAACAAGAGCGCCAAATAAAAGCAAATATTTCGACTATTTCTGAACAGGAGGTTAAGATCATGGATAATTCAGCAAAAATCGACAAGCAGAATAAAAAGATCGTCGCAGAGCTCCCACCTCGTCCCGACTTTTTAAACCCGCCAAAAGAGCCCGAACTCGGATACATTTTTTCATATGAAGATCAAAAAAAGCGAAAAAAGGAATACGCCCAAGAAATGAAAGAATACAAAGCAGAGCTTAGAAAAGTGGAGAAGCACAACAAGGCGGTACCTAACGAACAGGCCGAGTGGGATAATAAATATCTTCCGATCATAGAGGCAGAAAGGCTAAGCAAAGAAGCGGATGAAAAACTCTCAATTGCCAAAAGTATAGCGAGTAAAAATGCTGAGTGTAAAGCAGAGCTCGAACGTCAGGAACAGCGAATAAAAGATGAAATTAGCAAAGGCATCAATGAAGGTTTAAGCGCCGACAGACGCGCAATTGAGCTTCTTGAACGGCGTACACTTGCTATTCAGACAAGAGCAACCGTTAATAAATCATACCAACAAAAATACAATCGTATTTTCGATCAATTATATCAAAATGAAAGGAGCAGTCAACATGACTATACACCTCTTGAAGCAGAGCCGAATCGTGATTTTTCCTCAAAGCCGGAACGCAACGAAAGGGAATAACCGAATATCGCAAAATGTATATGTTTTTTATAGTGATATTCCTGCCGATGCCCCTCTTAGAGATATAAACAACTATATTTCAGCTTTCGAGCATTATGTTGGTGCGGAAATATGGGATATTTCGATTGTATATGACTACACAGCGCTTTCCCCCGACGGCTCTGAGGGAGCAACAACAATTAAACTGAGCACAAATAACAATCTTAACGACGAGTACACCATAGAAGTAGGTGTTCCACGGTATTAAGAAGGACAAAATCATTGTAAACTCATAATAAATGGAGCGATAAAAAAGTCGCTCCGTTTTTCTTGAAAATATTAAGATCAGCTTTCTTAATGCCTGTTTTCTCCTTTTCTATACCTTGACTAAAAAACTTTATTTTGCTATAATATAAATAATAGTTTTATGCAAAAGGCACTCAGCGTGATTAGCAATAGTAACTTGTTCAATTCACCTTGAAAGGAAATAACTATGATTACTGAATCCAATTTCAAAAAAGTATTGCGATTACTTGGCTTCCATGAGAATGGGGATTCATACGAGAAAAGATTTCCAAGCTTTGGTGCATCATTACGTGTCGATTTTACGAAAAAGAAGCTATATTATCCTGATAATATCAAAGGTAAAGAGCGAAATAATGGCTTTGATGCTCCTGAAAATTTTGTGGTTTTTGAGTGCGTTAGCCGTCTGTTGGACAAAGGTTATCGTCCTGAACATATTGAACTTGAAAAAGAATGGCATCTTGGACATGATGCCAAAAGTGGACGAGCTGATATTTGTGTGACTGATTCTAACGGTTCAATGCTATTTATCATTGAATGTAAGACTTGGGGCAGAGAATTTGATAAGGCGTTCAGCGATACCAAAAATGACGGCGCACAGCTCTTTTCGTACTGGCAGCAGGAACAGTCATGCAAATGGCTCGTTTTGTATGCTTCTGATCTGAAAGAGGACATTATTGAGTATAAGGCTCCAACCATTGATTGTTCAGATGATGCTAATATTGTTCTTCTCTCCAAAAAAGATAAGTCGATAAGGCTTTATCGAGATGCACATACAGCGCCAGAGAAATATGAAGCGTGGAAGGAAACCTATGGCAGCCAGATACATGATGATCTGGTTTTCTCTGATGACTCTGTCGCATATAAAATCGGCGTTAAGCCGCTGCTAAAGAAAAACTTGCAAGACTTTACTCCTGACGACAAGATTGTTAATAGATTTGAAGAAATATTACGTCACAACAATGTCAGTGATAAAGAGAATGCCTTTAATCGCTTAATTGCTTTGTTTATATGCAAACTTGTTGATGAAATCACAAAAGGTGAAGATGACGAAGTAGAGTTTCAATACAAACAGGGAACAGATACATATGAAACGCTGCAAGACCGTCTTCAGCGTTTGCATCGTGATGGCATGGAAAAATTTATGCGCGAAGAAATATACTATGTTGCTGCCGATTATCCTGAATGGCTGTTCTCTACCTATACAGGCTCAAAGAGGAAAAAAGCTATTGAGGATTTGCAGAACACTATTCGTATCCTGAAATTCTATTCCAATAACGATTTTGCGTTCAAAGATGTTCACAACGAGGAGCTTTTCTATCAAAATGGAAAAATACTCGTTGAAATGGTGCAGCTCTTTGAAAAGTATCGGATTGTCTATCCGTCCAAACATCAGTTCCTTGGCGACTTATTTGAGCAGCTCTTGAATAAGGGCTTTAAGCAAAACGAAGGACAGTTCTTCACACCAATGCCGATCACCCGCTTTATCTGGGATAGTCTCCCCATTGACCGTATGGTGAAATCTGACAGAGGAACCATATATCCCAAGGTGATTGACTATGCCTGCGGTGCAGGACACTTCCTAACCGAAGCAATTGAGGCGATTAATAATTTTGTTGAATCAGATGGAGATAATTCGTGGGCGCGAGATCATATTTTCGGTATTGAAAAAGACTATCGTCTCGCCCGTGTTGCCAAAATCTCCCTGTTTATGAACGGAGCCGGAGAGGGCAATATCATCTTCGGTGACGGACTTGAAAATGCTCCTGATAAGGGTATAGCAAATGGCTCTTTCGATATTCTTGTAGCGAATCCGCCTTATGCTGTAAAGGATTTCAAGCAGCATCTACAGTTAAAGAACAACAACTTTACCCTGCTTGAACGCATCGGATTGAATGGTAGCGAGATTGAGACCTTGTTTGTGGAACGAATTGCGCAGCTTCTGAAGCCACAGGGAATTGCAGCGGTTATCTTGCCAAGTTCCATTCTCTCGAATGACAGTGCAAGCTATACAGGAGCACGCGAGCAGCTGCTAAAGAACTTTTATATCCGCGGAATTGTTGCATTCGGTTCAAAAACATTTGGTGCGACCGGAACCAATACGGTCGTGATGTTCCTCGAAAAATTCAATGAGCCTCCGAAGCAGATTGATTTGTCTGCTGATTCTGTTGAAGCAATTTTCAGCGGTGCTGAGCTCACGGAATGGAAGGACAAGGAAATCCTTGAAGCATACATGGCTCAGATTGAAGTCGATGAGGATGTTTATAGAGCATTCCTGAGAAAGGATTACTCCATTGATGAATTGAATGATGATGAATACTTTAAAATGTATGTAGAAGCGTTCGCGGATTCGACTGAAGCGAAAAATCTTCAAAAGACAAAAGCATTCAAGAATAAGAGTACCGAAGAGCAAGCAGCAGCATACCTTGAAAAGTTTTATGCCTATGCAAGCTCAATTGAAGAAGAAAAGCTATTATATTTCTCGTTGGTATATCGTCAGACTACAGTTATTATTTCCGCGCCAGCAGACAACAAGGAGCAAAAGGAGTTTCTGGGCTATGATTGGTCTAACCGCAAAGGAAATGAAGGTATCCAGATCATAATGCCCGGCGGCAAAATGTATAATGACGCAAATCGTGAAGCATTAGGGACACTTGCTAATGCGATTAAACAATCTTTTGATGGAACTATTCCGACACTCAATGACGAGCAGCAAGATTATGGTTCAGTCGTACACTCAAAAGATATGCTCGATTTTTCGAGAGTAACTTTCAATAAATCACTAAGGCTAAGGGCTAAAAAGGTTTTCAGTTTTTCAAGTAAATACCCATTAATAAAGCTAACCTTGGTTTGCGATATAAATGTATCAAAAACTGAAATTCATAATAAACCTGACGATATGCTTGTTTCGTTTATTGAGATGGCATCAGTAAGCAACGAAGGCTATATTGAAACAAAAGTTGATCGTCCTTATGGCGAAGTGCGCAATGGCGGATATACATACTTTGCTGAGGGAGATATAATTATTGCGAAAATAACCCCTTGCATGGAAAATGGTAAGTGTGCTATTGCTGAAGGACTTACAAATGGAATAGGCTTTGGAAGCAGTGAATTCCATACTTTTAGATGTCATACAGATGTGTTATTAACAAAATATCTATTCCTTCTTCTTAATCAAAATATGGTGCGCAAAGCGGCTGAGGATGCAATGACTGGCGCAAGTGGACATAGAAGGGTTCCGGCGGAGTTTTACGAAGAACTTTCGATTCCGTTGCCTCCGATAGAAACACAGAAACAGATCATTTCAGAATGTTCAAAAATAGATGAAGAATTCAATACAACTCGTATGTCGATTGAGACTTATAGGCAGAAGATTGAAGAATTATTCGCAGAGTTAGATGTCGCTAACGTGGGGGGGTACAAACTGAGTCTTGCTGATGTTAGCAAGTTTAATGTTTCTATAGGAAATCGAGTTCTTAACAAAGAGCTTGTATATGATGGAACAATTCCCGTTTACAGCGCCAATGTTTATGAGCCTTTCGGATTTATTGACAAGCTCCTGATTACAGATTTTTCGTTACCGTCTGTCCTGTGGGGAATAGATGGAGACTGGATGACAAGGTATATGCCTAAAAATACAGAATTCTACCCTACAGATCATTGTGGAGTATTGCGTTGTAAGACACCTGAGGTGAATCCACGATACATGGTTCATATTCTTGAAGTTGAAGGCAGAAAAATGGGATTTTCTCGTTCGTATCGTGCGTCCATTGACAGGATTCAAGGTATTACTTTTTCTGTGCCAAACAGAGATGTGCAAGATAAGGCTATCTCAAAGATAGAAGAACTTGAAAAAAAGATCGCAGAAGCGCAACAGAAGCTTGAAACACTGTCAGGTAAAATTACCGATATTCTGAATCAATACCTTAACTAAACTATTTAAACAGAGATTGCAAATGCAGTCTCTATTTTCTTATAATACGCTGTGTAAAAATACCACCATTCCAAATTGTGTAAAAGTGATTGACAAATGCCTCTTCTTATGCTATAATAGAAATGTAAAATAGTAACGGCCGTTATATTTATACAGTTAATGAAAGGAGTGAAAATGATGAACGTGATATACGGCTATTGCCGTATCAGCACCAAGAAGCAGAATATCGAACGGCAGGAGCGTAATATCCTTGCAGCATTCCCGACAGCGCGGATAACGAAAGAGACCTACACAGGCACAAAGCTCAATCGTCGAGGATTGGATAAGATACTCAGAGAGGTTAGGAGCGGCGACACAATAGTCTTTGATAGCGTGAGCCGTATGAGCCGTAATGCTATCGAAGGTATCGAGATGTATATGCAGCTCTATGACAAGGGGATAGAGCTTGTGTTCCTCAAAGAGCCGCACATAAACACGGCAACTTATAAGCAAGCTCTGAGCAACAGCGTTGAGCTCGTCGGAAATGAGATCGCGGATATCTACATTGAAGCGACAAACAAGGTACTGCGGCTACTTGCCACAAAGCAGATAGAGCTCGCGTTCGGTCAGGCTCAGAAAGAGGTCGATGACCTGCATCAGAGGACGGCTGAAGGAATTGAAACAGCTCGACGTAAGGGAAAGCGTATAGGAACTCCGCAGGGTAGTGTCCTCAATGTCAAGAAGAAAGCCCCTGCAATTACTGTTATCCGTAAAAATTCCGTAAGATTCGGCGGCACTCTCAACGATACTCAATGTGCCGCTGCTGCAAAAATAAGTCGAAAAACATTCTATAAGTATCTAAATGAGATTGAAAAGGAGAATGAAGATAATGAGTGAGATATTTCCTGTAAGCTATGCCGCTTATGTAAAACATTTCACAGGCGAGGACGATGCATTTTGCGTCAACTGTGTTGACATCCCTGCGGCACTCGATCTACTCAAAGCTGACCTCAATAACGGCAACGGCGCGACAAAAGACTACGCTGTGCTTATCAAGGATTGCTACATTGAGTATGAGGGTACGACTATCATCTTTACCCCTACCGACGACCTCGACAAAGAGGACAACAGCGGAACTCTTGCCATTTATTTTGGAAAAGAAACACCGTTATCAAAACGACAGAGTATAGAGCTTTATATCGACGATTTCAACAACCTTATCGCCAATGAAGGAGAGATTATTTATGAGCCAATCCGCTAACTTTACACGACAGCCCGACGGCGACTACCTCAGCTCCGTGGAGCTGACATACAATGACGCTTTCTTCCTGCGCGTTCTGCTCGATGACTTCATCGACCACATCGGGGAGCAACGGCTCTGCGACGGTGCGGAAGCTCAGATGTTGGAGCGCGCCGAAAGCTGCAAGGCAACAATATCTGCATACCTTAACGCTGCAACTGCCGAGATCAAAAAGGGAGTATAATAATTATAGTTACAGCGTCCCAAGCGACGTGTATAAACCTGCTAAGACGTGTTGCACACCACTCTTATAGCACTCATCTATTATAGATAACATCGAAAAAACGCCATTTTTAGGGGCTTCTCACTTATCAAAGCGATAAGAAATCTTATCAAAGAGATAATTTTATCCCAACTGGGACTATACGAAAAATCGCCTCGCAGGGTTATCCTGCGAGGCGTTATGTTTATATAAGAAGTTGTTATGGCTTGCTGTAATCAAGAGCGAAGTACCAATCTTCGGTGCCTTTTGGAGAGAAGTACAATTCGATAGTGTCTTTTTCGACTTTGTAGCCATCTTGATCGGTACCTTTAGCGGTGAACAAAAAATAGGAAGGGCCATCGTATTCTTTAGTTCCATATATCTTGTTGAAACTATTTCCGTCGTAGCCGTTACCGCTGTCGTCAATAGAAACGAGATAGGTATTATAAGCATTTTCAGACTTATAGGCGGTCATTTTATGCTCCGTACCTTCCATAGTCAAAGTGCCGTCATCTGAGATCTTTATGATAGTGGATACGAATCTGTCTTTTATATCCTTGCTTTCATAGCCCTCAGCGCGGATATTTACGATAGAAGAGGTGCAGGTATATTCGCCTGCCATGTCTTTGAAAGCTTTTTCGTTGATTCCGGAACTTTCTTTTGAACTGCTGCTGGTACTTTCTTTACTTCCGCAGGAAGTGAAAGCCGGTATACAAAGAGTAAGAGCCATAGCCGCTGCTGCAAATTTTAAAATTCTCATAGAAGTCCTCCTTTAAGTTGTTATGATATAACATTATATCACATTATGATCTGATTTGCAACACCGATATGCTTGCGCGGATTCGGAAATAGATCTATAATACACCAACTTTGACGATGTATGGACACATTTAACAGTTGAAACTTTGACTTGCAAGTGGTTTTTTGATGAATATACAAAAAATTATTACAATTTGGTACAAATAGTGAAAACTGCGTGAAATCCATGTATAATGTTATGAAGGGATGAAGAATCCTTAATCATAACTAAGGAGAAGATATTTATGAAAGAGTTTGCAGCACTTTCACTGGCAGCAGTTATGCTTACAAGTGCATTTGTAGGATGCGGAAGCAAGAGCAGCAGCAAGGATAAGGACTATGCTGGTAAGTATGAGTTACAGAAGATGTCTATGGGCGATGAGTCATACGAGGGAGAGGTCGCAGGAACACCTATTGCTCTTATGATGCAGGTTGAGCTCAAGAGCGATGGTACAGCCGTAGAGAACAGCCTTACTGGTGACAATGGAACAGGTAAGTGGGAAGCTGACGGTGACACTGTTACTATCGAGATCGATGGCGATAAGGTAAAGTTTGAAGCTGACGGCGATACTCTCACTGGTAAGCAGGGTGAAGGCGACGAAGCTATGGAAATGGTTATCAAGAAGGTCAGCGAATTCACCACAAAGGCAAGCAACTAATTCTGTATTGATAGGATGCTCTGCGTATCTGCGCGGAGCATCCTTTATTTTATATAAAGCAATATTGACTTTTTATGATTATCATGATACAATACTTGTATAATTACATGATATAAGGAGAATTGATTATGAAAAGATTTATAGCAGCATTAACAGCTTTAGTAACAGTTGCCTGCACATTCACAGCCTGTGGAAGCAGCGACAGCGGCAGTGATTCTGCTTCTGACAGCACAAAGGCTTCGACGACCTCTTCGGCTGAAAACGAGGACTCCTCTAAGTCTGATGCTTCCGAAAACAGCAGCAGCTCCGGAAAGGAGACTACTACCGCTGCAAAAACGACCGGAAAGAAGCAGAGTGCTTCAACTGAGCCGGAGGATCCGGATGTTGAGCTCGATGAAGTCGATGAAGAAGTAGAGGATGCTCTTAATGATATGATAGATTCTGTAAATAATTGCGATGTTGAGGATTATTTGAACTATCAGCTTCCTGAGAAGCTTATTGATCCTCTTTTAACGGCTTTGAATATTAAAAAAGAGGATATGCTGAAAGAATACGAGGAGAATTCAAAGGATGAGATACCTCTTGAGCTTGTCAAAGTAGTCGGAGTTCACGAAGATGAAGATATGCTTGATGAGGCTGTTGATGAGATCTGTAAGAACTATGAGGAATCAAAGCAAGAATCAGACAGGGTATTTGATATTGGCGACCTCGATCTTAAAGAGTATCTTGATATAACCGATGTATGGACTTTAGAAGTTACTATCAAGAACGCTAAGGGTGAAGAAGAAACCAATGAATTCCTGACATATTATCTTGAAGGTGAGGGCTGGAAGTTTGATACATTCCTGTTCAGCTCATATAATCATGTGAAGTCGTCAAAGAAAAGATCAATGAATACTTCGGCTTCATCGCTTTATAAGGCTGCAAATACAGCTCTTTGTGATCTGGATGTAAAAGGCGTTAATATTGAAGGCAAATATATAATCTCTTCTGAGGATAAAAAAGACAAGAATCTTCCTGAGGGAATGAAAAGGGAAGAGGTCTTGAAACTCATCAGCAAATATGCGGACTTTATTGATGACATGAACTGGTTCGTTGTTGTTGAACAAGGCGAGTGCGTTTATGCTGTTTGCCAGAAAAAGGACAGTGATTATTACAATTTCGGTACATATCCGGCAGATCAGATATATGTCGGCGGCGGTAAGACCGATGAACTTGATCGTTCATATTCCTATGATGAGGTATATTATGAGTGTACAAAAGCACTGAAGTAAATTAAAAAGCAGTTAGCAATAAGCTAACTGCTTTTTTGTAATTATTTTGCCTGAACTCCTGAAACACCAAGTCGTGAGAAGTATTCATCGGCGTAGCTTCTGTACTGCTGTCGGAAGATCTCGTCGTTCTCCTTGACATCATGCAGAT